>JAZGDZ010000001.1:0-18496 GCA_036478235.1 Acidimicrobiia bacterium
CACCGGCGCGGCCCACTCCGTAGGCTCCCGGCCGACGCGCCTTCCGGGAGGAACCCATGGTCGCCACGACCACCGAACCGTTGAGCCCGCCGGATAGAGGCATCCGCTGGTTCCTACAGAACCAAACATCGCTGTCGCGCGCCGTGCTCGGCTCGGGCATCGCGGTGCTGACCTTTTACGTCGTCGGGGTGATCGCAGTCCTCACCAGCCATGGTTGGAGCGGCACCTGTCCCGAGGGTGTCACCCGCCTCGAGTGCTCGCCATCCGATCCTCTCGCCGAAGGCCTCAAATCCGACGGACTCGGGTTCGTGGCGACAATCGCCGTCGTGTTCGCGTTGGTCGTCATCGCGGCAGCCGTCGTCAGTTGGAAGCGAATGCCCAACAAGTCGGCCCGAGAGGCCGTCATCGGGGGCGGCGTCCTCGCGATCCAGACGATCATCCTGGCCGGTTTCTTGCTCTGGTTCCGCGACACCGACGTCGACCGCTTCGCCCGCAACTTCCTCAACATCTCTCTCATCGGCCAGAAGGCCGGCCTGGTGTGGCAAACGATCGTCGACTCGGCCGGACAGTGGGGATTCCACTTCGACTTCACCGAAGCCAGACCGTCGATCGGGTTCGACGGACTGCTCCTGACCTCTGTGGTGGCCGGCTCCGCGGGTGCGCTTCTCGTCAATGCCATCAGAGCGATTCAGCACGGAGCCTCCACCCTGTTCGGTCGTTTCGTGCTGGCCGGCGCTGGCGTGGGAGTCCTGCAGGGCTTGGTCTACGGTGTAGGAACGGGCGTTTCCGATGGGTGGGGAGCAGGTCTCAGTGACCTCATCGTCCGAACATTCGTCTGGACCGCGGTCGGCCTCATCATCGGGTTCGTCATCGTGGGCGGCCGAGCGCTGTTCTCGGACCGTCGCGAGACCAAGCCAACGGTTCTTGCCTTCGTCGCCGGCGCGGGCCTTGGTGCACTCTGGGTGATACTGAGCCTGTCTGCGGCACCGAGCTTCATCAAAGGTGCCAAGAACACCCTCGTGCTCTCCGGCGCAGGCGCCACCCTCGGCTTTGCGCTGGGACTCGTCATCGCACTGTTCACGATGTCCAAGCGGTCCGTGGTTCGCGCTCCGGCGCGCGTCTACATCAACTTCTTCCGGGGCACACCGCTCATATGGCAGATCTCGTTCGCCGGCATCGGATTCGTTCCGGCGCTGGGGCTCAACCTCGACATGTACACGATCGCCATCCTCGTGCTCGGGCTCAACCTGGCCGCCTATTCGTCGGAGGTCTACCGGGCCGGAATTCAGTCGCTCGAACGAGGCCAGATAGAGGCGTCGCGCACGCTCGGCCTCTCCTACTTCCAGTCGATGCGGTACGTGATCGTTCCCCAGGCGATTCGGCGGGTGATACCGCCGCTGCTCAACGAGTTCGTCATCCTCATCAAGGACACATCGCTGGTCTCGGTGCTGGGATTGACCATCGCTCAGAAGGAGCTCCTCGGCGTGAGTCGCAACTTCTATTCGTCGACCTTCGACGCCACCGCCTGGCTCGGAGCTGCGGCCGGGTACCTGATAATCACCCTGCCGATGATCTGGATCGTGACGATCGTGGAGAAGAGGCTGCGGAGTGGCCTGACGAGTGTGATTGGATAGGAGGCACAGCATCTAATGAATGAAGACGGAACACTCGTAAGGCTCGAAGGCATCCACAAGTGGTTCGACACTCTGCACGTACTGTGCGGGATCGACCTGAAGATCGTTCCCAAGGAGGTCATCGTGCTGATCGGTCCCTCCGGATCGGGGAAGTCGACCCTGCTGCGCACGATCAACGTGCTCGAGGAACCGACCGAGGGCAAGGTGTTCTTCGACGGGATGGAACTCACCGACATTCGCACCGACCTCAACGAGGCGCGCACCCACATGGGGATGGTGTTCCAGCAGTTCAACCTGTTCCCCCACCTCACCGCCACCGAGAACATCACTCTGGCCCTCCTCAAGGTGCTGAAACTCCCCAAGGACGAGGCAATCGAGAGAGCCCACGAGCAACTCGAGCACGTCGGCCTCTCGGACAAGACGGACTCGTACCCGTCGCAGCTGTCGGGAGGTCAGCAGCAGCGAGTGGCCATCGCCCGGTCGCTGGCGATGCGGCCCAAGATGATGCTCTTCGACGAGGTGACGTCGGCTCTCGATCCGGAACTCATCGGCGAGGTGCTCAACGTGATGCAGGATCTCGCATCGGAAGGCATGACGATGGTCGTCGTCACCCATGAGATGGGTTTTGCCCGCGAGGTGGGCACCCGGCTTCTGTTCATGGACGAAGGCGTGATCGTCGAGGAAGGCCTTCCCACCGAGGTGTTTGCCAACCCGCAGCACTCCAGGACCCAGACCTTCCTGGCGCAGATTCTTTGAACAGTCACCAGTCACCAGGCAGATCCCTGATGGGCGAGACGCAGGAGTCCATCATGATCGCGGCGCGGTTCAACGGGCCGGAGAATTCCGGAAACGGCGGCTACGTCTGCGGCGTCGTCGGGGATCTGATCGACCGAGTAGCCGAGGTGACCCTGCGAACCCCGCCACCACTGGACACTCCGCTGCGGATCGAGCGAGACGACGACGGGTCTGTCCAGGTGCTCGATGGCGACCTTCTCGTGGCAACGGCGCGCTCTATCGTCTTCGATTCCCCGAAGATGCCCGCAGCGCCATCGTGGGACCAGGCCGCGGAGGCCTCGCACGACTACCTGGGTCACCGCCGCCACGAGTTCCCCACCTGTTTTACGTGCGGGCCGGCTCGGGCCGACGGTCTCGGGATCTTCCCCGGTCCCATCGCGGGCGGGATGGTGGCCGCCCCCTGGATACCCGACGCATCGCTCCCCAACCATGGCGGTGAGGTCGCCACGCCGATCATCTGGGCCGCCCTCGACTGCCCGGGGGCATGGGTCGACGCCCGCGACATGATCGAGAGCCCCGTCGTGCTGGGGCGCATGTCGGCAGCCATTTCGGCGCCGCTCGAGATCGGCCGGCGATACGTAGCAATGGCGCACAAGCTCGGCGAGGACGGACGGAAGTCCTTTGCCGCCACGGCGCTCGTGGACGAGTCGGGGACGACGGTGGCCCTGGCCCGGCAAGTGTGGATTTCCCTGACGTAGTGGAACAGCAGGCTGGTTGACGCGCCCACCTGCCCTTGGTATGGGCTCCCGTCGAGTCACCAGTACCAGGCGTGGCACCCACAGAAGTGATTGACGCGCCCGCCCTCAGTCGTTGATCGGATCCAGCGAGTCCCCAGTCCCCAGAAGGCAAGCCGGAGACTGGAGACTGGAGACTGGAGACTGGAGACTGGAGACTTCGACCGCGCCTACGCCGACGCCCCAGTAGGCGCGTCCATGGCCTCGACCGAGACGACCTCTAGTCGCGGTAATTCACATACTGCAGCGGGAGCCGGTGGTCGAGCGCCTTCACCTCGGCGATCACGGCTTGCAGATCGTCCCGCTTCTTGCCGGTCACCCGGACCACGTCGCCGTTGATCTGGGCCTGTACCTTGATTTCGAGACCGCGGATGTGCTTTGCGATCTCCCTGGCGGAGTCGGCGTCGATCCCCTTGTTGAGGGTGAAGACCGAACGCGACCGACCCCCGCCGACCTCGGTCGGTTCACCACCGGCGATCGACTTCAGCGATACCTTGCGCCGCACCAGCTTCTCCTTCATCACGTCGACTGCCGCCTTGAGGCGCTCCTCCGTGGAGGATTCAACAGTGATCCCCTCATCGCCCAACGACACCAAGGTCTCCGTCCCCTTGAAGTCGTACCGGGTCGCTACCTCGCGGGACGCCTGATCTACGGCGTTGCGCACCTCCTGCAGGTCGACCTGGGACACAATGTCGAATGTTGGCATGGGTTCTCCGTTCGAGCGTCGAGGAGACGGAATCGAGTCTCACTTCGTTCGATGGTCGCGATCCGTGGCAGTATTCCAGCATGCCGTGGCTCACGCCCCGCCAGTCGAGTCGGCAGCTGTTCGCTGCTCCCTGAACGCCGCCCCGGGCCAGCGAACTTCCCCAAGATCAGGAGTGCGACCATGAGCAACAGTCTCGTACACCGCCATGAGCAGGTGTACGCCCGCGTAATCACTTGGGACTCGGATCTCGAGATCGTCGGCGCCGAGGGCGCCTGGGTCACCGATGTGGAAGGCGAGAAGTACCTCGACTTCGCATGCGGCATCTCGGTGGTCAACTCCGGCCACAACCATCCCGCCGTCGTCGCCGCCGCCAAGGAACAGCTTGACAAGGTGTGGCATGCCGGGGGCACCTTTCGCTACGACTCGCTGGTGACGGCCGCCGAGAAGATCCTTGCGGTCACGCCCGATTCGATCGAGAGGATCTTCTTCATGAACTCGGGGGCCGAGGCCGTCGAGGCTGGGATCAAGCTCGCCCGAAAGGTCAGCGGCCGGCAAGGAATCGTGGCCTTTCGCGGCGCCTTCCACGGACGGACGATGGGATCCGTGACCTACACGACCGCGAAGGCCAAGTACCGCGAGGGCTACCACCCGCTGCTTCCCTCGGTGTTCGTCGCGCCGTTTCCCCACCCGTACCGCTGGGGCATGACCGAGGACGAGGCCACCGACCATGCGCTGCTCGAGCTCGAATTGATGCTGCAGCACGAGGTGACGCCCGGCGAGATCGCGGCGTTTCTGGTCGAACCCATCCAGGGGGAAGGTGGCTACTACCCGGCGCCGCAGCGCTTCATGAGCCGGCTCGGGGAGCTGTGCCGGGAGCATGGCATCCTCATGGTCCACGACGAGATCCAGACCGGGTTCGGCCGCACGACCCGGTGGTTCGCCTCGGAGCACTACGACGTCGAGCCCGACATCCTGCTGCTGGGCAAGGCGATTGCCAACGGACTACCGCTGTCTGCCGTCGGGGCCCGCGCAGATCTATTCGACGCCTGGGAACCGGGGTCGCACGGGACGACCTTCGGCGGCAATCCGATTGCCTGTGCCGCAGCCGCGGCCAACGTGGATGTGCTCGCCGAGCTCATCCCGAACACTCCAGCCCTCTCGGAGCAGGCATTTGCCCGCTTCCACGAGCTGCAGGCGAAGCACCCGACGATCGGCGACGTCCGCGGCCTCGGTCTAATGATCGGAGTCGAGCTGGTCAAGCCGGGCGGCAACGAGCCCGATCCGGATGCGTTCGACCACCTCGCCGAGTACGCCAGGGGGGAGCGCCTCCTCATTCTCGACTGCGGACCACACGGCAACGTCATCCGTTTCATTCCCCCGCTGTGCGTCACCGCCGAGGAACTCGATGCGGCAATCGACATCCTCGATCGAGCACTGACGGATTACGAGGGGCGTTGAACGTGACCGGGTTCTGGTTGGATGGAGGCGGCGCGCCGGTAGTGGCATTCGGCGGCAATGCGCTGCTCCCCGATCCCGACAAGCCGGAGGAGGCCGAGCAGCACGCGACCGCGTTCGCTGAGGCAGTCAGGTTCCTGCTCCCAGACGATTCGGGGATCGTCCTCGTGCACGGCAACGGGCCACAGGTGGGAGCACACCTGCTCCGTCATGAGGCGGGAGCGCAGGAGGTCCCCCCCGCTCCACTCGATGTCCTTGTCGCCGACACCCAGGGCAGCATCGGCTACCTCCTCAGCAGAGCGCTGAGGAATGCCAATTCCGACAGGGCCGGAGAGGTGGCCGCGATCGTCACCCAGGTGGAGGTCGATCCTGCTGATCCCGCCTTGACCAACCCGAGAAAGCCTGTCGGTCCGTTCTATGACCCGGCGGAGGGTGCCGCCCTGGCATCTGAACGCGGTTGGGACATGGTGGAAGTACCGGGACGCGGCGCTCGACGCGTGGTCCCTTCTCCGGTACCGATCGGTGTCGTGGAGTTGGAGGAGATTCGGGACGTGGCCCGACACCGCCTCGTAATCGCCGGTGGCGGCGGCGGGATTCCCGTGGCCGTCATCGATGGTTCAATCCGCGGTATCGAGGGAGTGATCGACAAGGACCGAACCGCTTCGCTGATCGCCCGACTGCTCGACGCCAGGGGCTTCCTCATCCTGACCGACGTCGGCCACGTTTCCCGCGCGTTTGGGACGCCCGACGAAGAGCCACTACACCAGATGACCGCCGCAGAAGCCGAGGAGTTGCTCGCGGCCGGCGAGTTCCCGCCCGGTTCGATGGGCCCGAAGATCGAGTCGTGCATCGCCTTCGCCCGAGCGACCGGACGCCCCGGAGTGATCACCAGCGTCGAGGGCCTGGCCGACACGCTTGCCGGATCCGACGGGACCCGGATCATCCCCGACTAGTCAGCGCCGCCACGGCTTCGACCGCGCCCCGTCCGTCCGACGCCCACCCATCGGCACCGATGATCGATGCCGCCGCAGCGTCGATCGCGGCACCGCCGACGACGATCGGAACGACCACGGCCGCACGTAGCGTCGCCACGAGATCACGCGCCGGGATGATCCTGTCCGGATGGCCGACACTGACGGCGACGGCCGAGACCGGCGCCGACTTCTCGACCGCGGTCACGAAGTCGTCAGCGGGCATGTCGACGCCGAGGTCGACCACCTCCCAGCCGGCCCCGCGCAAGAGATCGGCGACGACCGCGACACCGAGCGCATGGCGTTCCCCAGGCGGAGTGCCGATGACGATGCGGCCGCGGCGGCTGCCCCGCCGGGCGAACCTGTTCCCGAGCCGTCCCACGATCTTGGTGGCGACGCCCGTAGCCCGGTGCTCCTCCGCGATCGAGACGACCCCCCTGTGCCAGCCTTCCCCGATGCGCGCCATGGCGGGCGACAGCACGTCGATGTGGATGCCGGCGGGGGTCACCCCGGATGCCAGCGCCGCCTCGGCCACCGCCCAGGTGCCGCTCTCGTCACCGGCCAGCAGCCGGTCTTCGAACCGGGCCGACCAATCGACACCGCCCCGCTCGATGGGGTGGGCGGCGGCGACCAGCAGACTCTCGAGGTCGCTCTCCCTGACTCGCCACTCGGCGCCGACCTTGGTGGCAGAAAGCCTGCCGAGCCGGACGTAGCGGTACGCCGTCATGTAGTGAACGCCGAGCCGTTCGGCGCATTCCTTGAGCGAGAGGGTGCCCGGCGGCGAGGTCATGCCGTCACGGGTGCTTGGCCATGTACTCCTCGGTGAACTCGCCGCGCATCCGGGGAAAACGCGCCGGAGCATGCCGGAAGCAGAACTGGTTGCGGTTGTAACGGCTCAGCCTGGTCCCGCAGTCCTCGTCGGCGCAGACCCTGCCCTCACCGTAGGCCTGGGGACGCCGTCGGGCCCGGCCTGCCGTTGTGGCCCGCATGGTCGTGGAATCCATGGGATGCCCCTCTGGTTTAGCACTAACTACATTAGCGCTAAACGCTTTCCCCACAAGATGTATTCCCAGGTACGAGAAGGCATCAGACATCAGACATCAGACATCAGACATCAGACATCAGACATCAGACATCAGACATCAGACATCAGACATCAGACATCGAAGAGTATCTGAGATCTGAAATCTGAGATCTGAGATCTGAGATCTGAGATCTGAGATCTGCTGTCGCCAGTCACCACCAGAGGAATGAACTCTGGCTGGGGACTGGCGACTGAGGACCGGGGACTCTCTACTCTTCTCCCGCTGCCGCCATCGCCGCGATCTCCTGCACCACATCGGCGTTGGCCAGCGTGGTCACGTCTCCCAACTGCCTCTGCTCGGAGATGTCTTTCAGCAACCGCCGCATGATCTTCCCCGACCGGGTCTTCGGCAGATCGTCGGTGAACACGATCGACTTGGGGCGGGCTATCGGGCTGATCTTCTTGGCGACAAAAGCGCGCAGCTCGTCGATCAACTCTCCGGTCCCATCGAGTCCGCTCCGCAGGGTGACGAAGGCGGCTATCGCCTCTCCGGTGAGGTCGTCGGCTCTTCCCACGACTGCCGCTTCGGCCACCGCGTCGTGCGCCACCAGAGCAGACTCGACCTCGGTGGTCGAGATGCGATGGCCGCTCACGTTCATGACGTCGTCCACCCTCCCCAAGAGCCAGAAGTAGCCCTCCTCGTCGCGCTTGCAGCCATCGCCGGCGAAGTAGACGCCGTCGTACGTGGACCAATAGGTGTCGATGTAGCGATCGGGATCGCCGTAGATGGTCCGCAACATCGCCGGCCAGGGTCGGGTGAGCACCAGGTAGCCGCCGCCTCCGAACGGTACCGAGTTGCCGGCGTCGTCGTACACGTCGGCTCCGACCCCGGGGAAGGGGAAGGTGGCCGATCCCGGCTTGGTCGCCACTGCTCCGGGAAGCGGGGTGAGCAAGATGCAGCCGGTTTCCGTCTGCCACCAGGTATCGACGATCGGGCAGCGCTCACCGCCGATGATCTGCTGATACCACATCCAGGCCTTCGGGTTGATCGGTTCCCCCACGGTGCCGAGCAGCCGCAGCGATGACAGGTCGTGAGCGGCCGGATACTCCTCACCCCACTTCATGAAGGCGCGGATCGCCGTCGGGGCGGTGTAGAAGACGGTCACGCCGTAGCGGGCGACGATCTCCCACAGCCGGTCCAGTCCTGGGGTGTCCGGCGCCCCTTCGTACAGGACGCCGGTCGTGTGGTTGGCGAGCGGGCCGTAGACGATGTACGAATGGCCGGTGACCCAACCGATGTCGGCGGCACACCAGTAGACGTCATCGGGTTTCATGTCGAAGACGTAGTGGTGGGTGGCGACCACCCCCGTCAGGTAGCCGCCCTGGGTGTGCACGATTCCCTTGGGCTTGGCGGTGGTTCCCGAGGTGTACAGGATGAACAATGGGTCCTCGGCGTCGAGAACGGCGGGCTCACACTCGACGGGAGCGGCGGCGACCAGCTGGTGATACCAGTGATCCCGGCCCTCCGTCATCGTCACATCGTTCTCGCAGCGCCGCACCACTACGACGTCGGTTATGGAGTCGCATCGCTCGACGGCGGCATCGGTGGAATCCTTGAGCGGGACCACCGAACCGCGCCGCCAGGCGCCGTCTTGAGTCACAACGACCTTGGCTGCGGCATCATCGATCCGATCGGCCAGAGCGTCGGAAGAGAACCCACCGAATACGACGGAGTGAATCGCCCCCAGCCTGGCACAGGCCAGCATGGCCACCGGGAGCTCAGGGATCATCCCCATGTAGATCGCCACCCGATCGCCCCGCTCCACCCCCAGTCCGAGCAGGGCGTTGGCGAACCGGCACACCTCGGCGTGGAGTTCCGAGTATGTGATCCTTCTTCTGTCGCCCGGCTCGCCTTCCCAGTAGTAGGCGACCTTGTCTCCACCGGACTCGAGGTGCCGGTCGAGGCAGTTGTAGGAGAGGTTGAGCGAGCCGTCGGTGAACCACTTGAAGAACGGGGCCTCGCTGTCGTCGAGGGTGACGGTCGGCTCCTCGAACCAATCGATCCGCTCCAGGGCCTCACGGCGCCAGAACGCCAGATAGTCGGTCTCCGCTTCCTCGTAGATGGACTGCTGGGCATTGGCCGCGGCCGCAAACTCCGCCGACGGCGGAAAGACGCGCTCCTCTCGCAGCAGGTTCTCGATCGCCTTGCTCTCAGCCACCACCAAACCTCCATCTCGAACTCGATTCATCGTACGGCGGGGTCGCCGGGTGCGGACTCGGCCGAACGGCCCCCCGTCACCGCCGCACGTCAGGTCTGATCCGGAAGTCCCTCGCCGGCACCCCGCGCAGCGTGGACCCCATCACGCCGACCACGACGGCGATAGCCAGCAATTGAACCCAGTCCCCGACCACGGCATACAGGGTGCGCGGCGACTCCTGCAAGTTGAGGGTCCCGGAAAGGAGGTCCTGCTCGAAGAGGTCGGTCTTCTTCCCGACCGAGCCGTCCGCCCTGATCAACGTCGACTTCCCGGTCACCGCCACGTGCACTATGTCGACCCCGAGAGCAGCAGCCGACATCCGGACCATCCCGATGAGCTGGTCGGACGCGGGGCCGACACCAAACGACCCCTCGTTGGTCGCCACGACGAGCAGCTGGGCACCTGCCTTGACTTCCGCCCGGACATGGCGGGCGAAGGCGCCTTCGAACGAGATCACCGACCCGAGGAGACCGGAGGTACCTCCGACCTCCAAGGGGAACACGACGGGCCCATCGCCGCGGCGCATGTCGTTGGGCACCTGGGCCAATTGGGGGACGAACTCGAGCACCCGGCGGAACGGAACGAATTCGCCGAACGGAACCGGGTGCTGCTTGACGTACTCCCCGATCACCTCCCCGCTCGGATCGAACACGACGTTGTAGTTGTCGAAAGATCCGGGGATACCGGGGCGGGTCCCCCCGGCAAGGAGGTAGCCGCCGATGCGGACCGCCTCGGCTCCCATCGCTCTTCGTACTTCGCCGTTGAAGGTCGGGTTGACCGCCCCCCCGAACGAGTCCTCGCCCCACACAATGAGGTCCGCGGAACCGTCTGGAATCGATGCCGTCAGCGCCAGATGCGACGCATAGATCCGCTCCTTCTCTCTGTCGCAGTGCACCCGGGGGCAGGGAGAGTTCCCCTGGACCACCGCCACCCGCACCGGTTGGCCGTCGGCGTCCGGGGCGAACATCGCCCCCAGAAAGGTGAAGGTGACGACGGCCGCCATCGATATCTCCAGGGGGCGCCGATCGCGCTCCTGGCCGAACATCACGACGATCCCGGCGGCCACGGCGACCACGATCACGCCCCACCCCGTCGCCCCGATCCACTGCGCCGAGCCGCGCGGCCAGGCGAGCGTTCCCACCGGGTACCCGACCGATCCCCAGGGGAACCCTCCCCAGGGAATCCGCGCCCGGACGAATTCCATCAAGGCCCAGGACCCGATCGCCAGGGTCCACCATCGCCACATCGACCAACGGCGGCCGACGTACATGATCAGAGCCCAGACGGTGGTGTAGATGCCCATCACCACCGCCAGGGGGAACCAGGCGACGAATCCGAGGACTCGGATCCACCACAGCATGGATCCAAAGAAGCCGAACCCGAACAGGAACCCGAGCCAGCCCGCCTCGCGGGTCGTCGACACCCGGCGCATCGCCCACAGCAGGGGGCTCGGAGCAACGAAGACCAAGAACCCCCAATCGAGGGGCGGGAAGGCCATCCACATGAGGACGACGGAGGTCAACACCGCGGCGATCTGCATTGCGGTGGGATGCTAGAAGGCAGGAGAGATGACAGACGGCAGACGGCAGATGGCCGGCATCAGGGCGATAGCCTGAGTCCATGGATGATCTCGAGCTGGCCCGAACCGCGGCGCGCACCGGTGCAGAGATCGTCGCTCGTTGGACCGATCGCCTCGAGTTCGCCGAGTTCAAGGGGGCGGTCGACCCCGTGACGGCCGCCGATCGAGAGTCCGAGGAGGCGATCCGCCGGCTCATCGCCACGCACCGCCCCGACGACGGCGTTGTCGGAGAAGAGGGGGATCCGCACCAAGGGACCAGCGAACGCAACTGGCTGATCGATCCGCTGGATGGGACGGTCAACTTCCTCCACGGCTTCCCCCAGGTCTCGGTCTCAGTTGCCGTGGCAGACCACGAGGGTGGGATCGCCGCAGTCGTACACGACGTGTTTCGCGACGAGGTGTTTGCCGCCGCCAGGGGCCGGGGCGCCACGCTGGACGACTCCCCGATACGGGTCGCCGGACGCTCCGAACTCGGCCGGGCGCTCGTGGCCACCGGCTTCGCATACGATCGCCAGGAGCGCGGTCCCGAATACGGGCGGATCCTCGGCGAGATGCTGCGTCACGTGCGCGGCATCCGCCGGAGCGGCTCGGCCGCGCTCGATCTCGCTTGGGTCGCCTGCGGCCGCCTCGATGGTTACTGGGAGACCGGCCTGGGGCCGTGGGACGTGGCCGCCGGCTTCGTGCTGGTGACCGAGGCCGGCGGCGTCGTCACCGCCATCGACGGCGGCCTCGCCACCAGCGCCTCCTGCGTGGCCGCCAACATTGCCCTCCAGCCTGTGCTGCGGCGGACCGTCCTGGCCGCCGTCGGAGGTTAGAGGGCGCGCCGATAGGCGCGGACTCGGCGGCCTGGGGCTGGGGCCCCCGGGCCGCACCGCGATGAGCCGTACGGCGAAGAGCCATCAGCATCGCCTTCGAGCGTCCGCCTGTTTGCGGACGCTCTCAGACCAAGTCTTGAAAGAGGGAGGAGAGACCGTCAACAGCCAGTAGCCCCGGCCCCTAGCCTCGCCGGCATGACCGCTCGATTGCTGATCGCGGAATCGGTCCGAGCTCCGGAAGGGGTCGTCGGCGAGGCCGTCCTCGTCGATGGCAACCGGATTGCCGCCGTCGGACCGGTTGAGCGGCTCCGCACCGGCGACCTTCCCGAGACCCGGTATCCGGGAGCGACGATCGTTGCCGGGTTGCGCGACGCCCACCTCCACCCGGTCGGCTACACCGCGGCACTGCAGCAACCCTCTCTCAAGGAGGCCGCCGATTTCGCGGAGGTCGGCAACATCATTGCCGCAGCGGCTCATGCCCAGGCCCCGGGAACCGCCCTCACCGCACTCCGGCTCGATGACGAGAGCCTGGCCGAAGGCCGACTGCCGGACCGCCACTTGCTCGATGCGATGGTCCCCGAAAGACCGGTGCTGCTGATGCGGTATTGCGGTCACATCGCCGTCGCCAACACTGCCGCGCTCGAGCTGGCCGGCATCGGCCGCGACACGGCCGACCCGGCCGGAGGAGTCATCGACCGGGACGAGTACGGGCACCCGACCGGCGTTCTGCGGGAGACGGCGCTCGAGGCGGTGACCGCTGCCGTCGGGCCGCTGGCTCCTGCCATCACGCCGGACGACGTTGTCGGTGCCCTCACCGCACTCGCCTCCACCGGAATCACCGGAGTCGGGGCGATGGCGGCCACGGATTCGGGGCTCTGGGGAGGAGCTGCCTCCGAGCTGGACCTCCTCCTCGAGGCGGGCGCACGCTCATCTATCACCCTCGATGTGTTCGTCATCGCCCGGACTGCGGCATCGCTCGCGGAGGCCGCCGAGCGGATAGGAGGTGCGGGGCCGAAGGTGAGGTTCACCGGCGTCAAGATCTTCAGCGACGGGAGCCTGGGGGGTCACACGGCGGCGATGCACCAGCCGTTCAGCGACGAGCCGGGCGAGCTCGGCACGAACCGGCTGGATCCGGCCTGGGCGGAGGACCTGGCGAAGGCGTCGCTTCGGCTCGGCGGGATGGTGGCGATCCACGCCATCGGCGACCGGGCCAACACCGGTGTCCTCGACCTGATGGAGCGCCTGATCCGGCAGGGCGCCGACCCGGCGATGCTGCGCATCGAACACGCCTCGGTGCTCACCTGCAGCGACATCGAACGCTTCGGTCGCCTCGGGATCACCGCCTCGGTGCAGCCGGCGTTCATCGCCTCCGAAACCGACTGGCTGGAGAAGAGGGTCGGACCCGAGCGGATTCTGCGCACCTACGCCTTCAGGTCTCTGGCCGATGCGGGAGCGCCGCTGGCGGGCGGGTCGGACTCCCCGGTGGAACCGCCCCACCCGCTGCTCGGCATCGCAGCGGCCCGGGATCGCCTCGGGCTGGTGCCCGGTGAGTCTCTGAATGCCGCCGAAGCCCTATCGCTCTTCACAACCGGGGCCGCCCGTGCCGTCGGCGGATCGGCCGGAATCGAGCCAGGAAAACCAGCAACCTTCACGGTGCTCGATCAGGACCCCGTCGATGTGGCTCCCGATGCGGTTCGTGGCACGCACGTGCTGGCCATTTGGGTAGAAGGGGAAGAGGTCGAATTCCCGGCCGACGCCATCGCCTGGCAGGCCTAGGTCGACAGGTCCCCTTCATACTGGGAGAGCACGGCGTCGATGCCGACCAGGGCTGAGAAATCCATCACAAGCGCTGGCGAATGGGCTCGGCCACCTGCTCGTACTCGGCGTGCTCGCCGGTCTCCTTCTTGCTGTATACGAGATCGCCGTCGACGACGACCTCGAAGGCGCCCCCTTTGGAGGGGATGAGGCCAACGCTGGAGATGTCGTGCTCGAATTCCTCGAGCAGCTTGTCGACCATGCTCACGGCACGGTCTCGATAGCCTCAAACGGCGCAGTATTCGAGAGTGATTTCCATTGCCGGGGAGAGTAGTTCGGGCGCGGCGCGTACCCGACGCAAGCAACGATGGGCCACTATCCACACCGACCGTTTCCCGTCGACCGTTTCCCGAACCATGTCGCCGGGGTGTTTCTCGCGGCAGCAACTCGTATCGACGGAGATTTGGGAAGCGGGAAACTGAAAACGGGAAACGAAGTCCCTCCGAGCGGCGACCGTCACTCCTCCGCCGGCAGCCCCTCGACGAGGCGCCCCTCCATTCCTCCCGCCACGGTGACCACTTGGCCGCTCAGGTGGCCGGAGAGCCGGTCGCTGGCGAGGACCACCACCTGGGCGGCCACGTCCTCGGGCCTGCCCAGCTTCTTGAGCGACATCGTCGACGTCACCCGGGCCACGTGGTCCTCGTCCAGCCCCTTGTCTCCGATCATCGGCGTAACCGTCCAGCCGGGGGCGACCGCGTTGACCCGGACTCCCGGGCCGATCCGAGCGGCCTCGTTCTTGAGACTGAGCAGCAGACCGGAGACGATGGCCCCCTTGGCGGCGGCGTAGTCGGCGTGGCCGGCCTCGCCGAAGAGACCGGCGGTCGATCCGATGAGGACGAGCGACCCGGAACCCGTCGAGACGGCGTGGCGCAGAAAGGCCCGGGCGGTGAGAAATGTCACGGTGAGGTTGGAGTCGAGCGTGTCGCGCCAGCGGGCAGGATCCAACTCCCACACCGGTGCGTCCCGGCGGGGCCACACCCCCGCATTGGCGACGCACACGTCGAGCCGACCAAGGCCTTCCAACGCCCGAGCGAACAACCGGTCCACGGCGGCCGGATCGCGCAGATCCGCCTCCAGAGCCACCCCTCCGATCTCCTCGGCAAGCGCCGCGGCCGCCGCGGCGGAGGTCCGATAGTGGATGGCCACCCGCGCCCCCTCACCGGCGAATGCCCGGCACACCGCGGTGCCGATCCCACCGGCTCCGCCGGTGACGACGACGCCCTTGCCGGACAATCCGGTTTCCATGGTCAGAAGGTAGCGATCAGCAGGCAGCAGGCAGCAGGCATCAGGCAGGATTGCCCGCCGAGCGCAGCGAGGCGATCGCGGGAGGCTCCGCAGGAGCCGACCCACTGCCAATGGCTAATGGCTGATGGGTATCTCGTCGATCTCGGCGAGCAGAGCCGCCTTGGCGTCCTCATCGAGGAAGGACGCCTCCACCCCGTTGCGGGCCAACCGGACCAGGTCGCCGCGCCCCAGTCCGAGCCCCTCGGCGACGGCCTCGTAGTTGTCCGCGACGTATCCACCGAAGTATGCGGGGTCGTCGGAGTTGATGGTCACCTTCACCCCCCGATCGAGCAGCCGCTTGAGGTTGTGATCCTCAATGCGCTCGAACACCCGGAGGTTGACATTCGACAGCGGACACATCGTGAGCGGGATCCCCTCGGCCACCAGGCGGGCCACCAGCGCATCGTCCTGCTCGCAGGCGACGCCGTGATCGATTCTCTCCACCCCCAGTAGATCGAGGGAATCGGTGATGTAGGAGGGCGGCCCCTCCTCTCCGGCGTGGGCGACGGCCCTCAGACCGGCCCGGTGCGCCGCGGCGAACACCCTTTGGAACCGATCGGGCGGGTTGCCCACCTCGGAGGAGTCCAGACCCACCGCGACGATCTGGTCGAGATACGGCGCAGCCTGCTCCAGCGTGGCCAGAGCCTCCTCCTCGGTGAGATGCCGCACGAAGCACATGATGAGCAGCGAGCTGACCCCGAGCTCGGCCGCGGCCCGCTCCCGGGCGAAAGCGAAGCCCTCCATGAAGTCCTCGAACGGGATTCCCCGCGCCGTGTGGGTCTGCGGGTCGAAGAACATCTCGACATGACGTACACCGTCGGCCGCGACCCGCTCCAGGTAGGCCCACATCAGATCGCGGAAGTCGTCCGCCGTCTGCAGCATCGCGGCCCCCTGGTGGTAGATGTCGAGAAACGACTGCAGGTCGGTGAACTCATAGGCGGCTCGGACCTGGTCCGCGGTGGAGAACGGGAGGGCGACGCCGTTGCGGGCGGCCAGGTCGAGCATCATCTCCGGCTCGAGAGTGCCCTCGATGTGCACGTGCAGCTCCACCTTGGGCAGTTTCCGTATGAAGCTCCTCATCACCCCTCCGGCAGGACGACGACTCGGCGAGGGACTTTCGGCCCCTCCCTCATCTGTCCCAAACCTTAGGATGCAGCCCAAGACCCAACAGGGAGGAGCGCGGCATGCGCAGAAGAAGGAGACTGGGGCTCGTTGCACTCGTTGCCGCCCTGGCTCTCGTGGCCGGAGCCTGCGGCGATGATGAGGTGTCGGGGGAGGGGTTCACCTTCGGGATGATCCTGGTCGGACCTGAAAACGACCGGGGCTGGAGCCAGGCGCACCTCGAAGGGGGCCAGTACGTCGAAGAGCAGCTGGGCGCAACGATGATCTCGCTGGACCTGGTGAACCCGGCTGATCGGCCCGAAATCACCGTGGATCAAGTGGTGTCCGACATGATCGACCAGGGGGCCCAGCTCATCTTTGCGACGTCCGACGACATGAAGGACGGGATCGAACTCGCCGCCGCCGAGCACCCCGACGTGCCGATGATCTGGTCGTCGGGTGACAGCGCCTGGACGGATGGAAAGGCCTATCGAAGTGACCTGCCCAACCTGGGCAACGTGATGGGACGGATGGAGGCCGGCAAGATGATCGCCGGCTGCGCCGCCGCGCTCACGACCCAGACGGGTGAGATCGGCTATCTCGGTCCGCTCATCAACGACGAGACGAGGAGACTGGCCAACTCGGTGTTCCTCGGGGCGCAGTACTGCACCGACGAGTACCGCGGCGGAGGCGACATCGGGTTCAGCGTGAATTGGATCGGCTTCTGGTTCAACATCCCCGGCGTCACCCTCGATCCCACCCAGGTGGCCAACGACTTCTTCGACAGTGGTGTCGATGTCGTGCTGTCTGGAATCGACACGACCGAAGCCCTGGTGCGAGCGGGGCAGCGAGCCAATGCCGGCGAGGCCGTGTGGGCCATCCCGTACGACTTCGAGGGTGCCTGCGCGGAGGCCACTGACATCTGCCTGGGTGTGCCCTACTTCAACTGGGGCCCGTCTTATCTCGACATCGTGACGTCGGTCATCCAGGACGACTTCCAGGCCGACTGGGAGTGGTTCGGACCGGATTGGGACGACCTGAACAATCAGGACACGAGCGGCATCGGCTGGCTGCACGGTGACGGACTCTCGAACGAGGCTCAGGGTCAGCTGGACGAGTTCATCGACGGCCTGGCGAACGGCTCGATCGAGCTGTTCAAGGGTCCGCTGAACTACCAGGATGGGTCGGTCTTCCTCGGTGACGGGGAAGTCGCTACCGACTTCCAGGTCTGGTACACCGAGCAGCTGCTCGAGGGCATGGAGGGAGCCAGCAGCTCGTAACAAGCGACCAACGGTCGTAGTGAGGGGAGGGCGTTGCCCTCCCCTCACGCGCGTCGCGACTAGCGAGAATCACTCCCCCCTCAAGGGTGTCGGGTTGCGCGATAGGGCCGACGGTTCATGGGGTGTTTCCGGAGTTGGGGATGATGATTTCAGCAGGTGGTGTTCCTTGGTTCCATTTGCCTCGGTGGGGTCTATCGGTGTTGTAGTAGCTGAGGAAGGCTTCGAGGTCTTGGCGTAGTGCGGTGATCGACGGCTCGTGGTATCCGACGAAGGCGGGTTTCCAGAGTTCTTGAAGCAGAGTGTTCTGCACCTGTTCGACCTTGCCGTTGGACTGGGGCCGACCCGGAGCAATGAACCGATGCTCCACTGCGAGATCTCTGAGGGTGTCACCGAAACGGTGGTCGACGAACTCGTTGCCTCGATCGGTAGAGCAGGCCTGCCAGTGCCAGCCCCATGCGGCGAGATCCGAAGCGACCCGATGGGCCAACGCTGTGGTGTGCACCGCAGCGGGGTTATGCGCCGTGGTGTGCAGCTCGGCCCAGGTGAATGACGAAGCGACATCGATCGCGGTGTATTGCCACACCACCCCCGGCTTCTTGGCTGCACCGAGGCGGGCTTCTTTGAGAGTCCCCAGGTGGAAACAGTCGAATTGGACCAGATCACCAGGCTTATCAGCGGCCAAACGTCCCGGACGCCGCTGGGAACGCGGCGACCGGCCCAAGGTCTCGAGGGTCTCGTCAGCCTGGTTGAGACCCATCGCCGAGACGATGAGCCGGAACCGCTTGCCTCGAGTGTTCAACTGGTGGGCTCTGAGGATCCGCCACACCTGCGACGCTGAACCCACCGCAACATCACGGTGTCGCAGCTCGTCGAACAGCCGGTCTGGACCCCACGGCGGGTTCGCCAACGACAACGCCACCACCTCAGACTCCAGGCGCAGCCTCGCCGGCGAAAGCATCCGGCTCCTACCAGCTCGAGGAGTCAAACCCTCGATGCCTTCACGCTGCAGACGGCTCAGCCAGTCGTAATACGTCGAATGATGAAT
>JAZGDZ010000010.1:0-43425 GCA_036478235.1 Acidimicrobiia bacterium
GCCATCGGCGTCATCTGGCACAGCCTGACGACGAAGGCACAGTCGGGACTGTTTCGAGGAGGAAGGCGAAGCCAGGGGGGCTGAGGGCCGGAGAGATGCGGCGGTTATTTGTGCGACGGACCACTAGTCCTCCAGCTTGCGGCGCATGGCGTCGAACTGCTCGTCGGTGAGCTCGCCCGCGGCGTAGCGACGACGCAACAGCTCCACGGCGCTCTCTGCGCGTTCGCCGTCCCCTTCAGAGTGATCGCCCATGCCCATGTGACCCATACACATCGGACCCATCCCGCTTCTGCTCCCGGAACCCCGACGCCAGAAGCCAAACATCATCGAGATCATGAGCACCATGAAGATCAGGCCCATGATCGGGAAGATCACCCACCAGCCACTTCCATCGAACATGTGACCATCACCATCGAACAACCAACCATTACCTACAAACACTTCCCCTCCCCCGTAGCTCTAAACAACGACCAGGCTCCCCATCACCGACCGGCGGACGGTCACGGCGGCGAGGGCTCCACGGTATGTGGCTGATCTCTCACCCCGTAGGGCCAAACGGCCCTGCGACTTCTCAACCCGAGGGCTGCCGGGGCGGCGCACCTGATACGCGCTTATCGAAATCAGGGTGTGGGAGACCACGCCGGGACGGCGTCGAGGGCGGGGTGGTTGGTGAGTCGGGTGACGTTGGAGCCGTCGGCGTCCATCACATAGATCTCAGAGTTGTCCTCCCGATCAGAGAAGAAGACGATGCGACTCCCGTCCGGAGACCAGGTCGGGACCCCGTCGAGAGCGGGGTGGTTGGTGAGTCGGATGACGTTCGTTCCGTCGGCGTCCATCACATAGATCTCAGGATTGCCGTTTCGATCTGAGTTGAAGGCGATGCGGCTCCCGTCCGGGGACCACGCCGGGACGGAATCGAGGGCGGGGTGGTTGGTGAGGTTGGTGACGTTCGCTCCGTCGGCGTCCATCACATAGATCTCAGCGTTGCCGTCCCGATCGGAGTTGAAGGCGATGCGGTTCCCGTCCGGGGACCAGGTGGGGACCGGGTCGAGAGCGGGGTGGTTGGTGAGTCGGGTGACGTTGCAGCCGTCGGCGTCCATCACGTACACCTCCAGGTTGCCGTCCCGATCCGATTCGAAGGCAATGCGGCTCCCGTCCGGAGACCAGGTCGGGACGCCGTCGAAGGCGGCGTGGTTGGTGAGGTTGGTGACGTTGGAGCCGTCGGCGTCCATCACATAGATCTCAAAGGAGTCGCCGTCCCGATCCGAGAAGAAGGCGATGCGGCTTCCGTCCGGAGACCAGGTCGGGAATCCGTCGTCGGCGGGGTGGTGGGTGAGCCGGGTGATGTTGGAGCCGTCGGCGTCCATCAAATAGATCTCAGGGTTACCGTCCCGATCGGAGTGGAAGGCAATCCTTCCAGCGGCCACCGACAGACGGCTCACTGTCGTCACGGTGGCGGTGGTCGGGGCAATCGTTGACGTTCCCTGCTCGCAGTTTGCCCGGTTGGTGGCGTCATCGCCGCAAGCAGCAGCCACCATCCCCAACAGCAGGCCAGCGGTCACCAGACGAACCATCAGGCCACCACCATGTAGGGCTCGCATCGGTTCCACGGGTACCGCCCCCCGCTCGACCACGTAGCCGCGACTCAAGTGTCTGCCATCCCAGGGCTGCGCGGCCATCCGAATCTGGAAAGAGACGGCGGGATGATAGCGACACGAGCCGAGACGAATCTGGGTACGTGAAGTGGAGCTCTCACCTTCGCCAGTTTCGGCTATCGCGCCCCTATCCCCCCTGCAACAGGTGATTCGGCCAGGTCGCGACGCGGTGTCGAGCCCGAACCGCGGGCGGGCTCCCCCGGCACCGCCACGCCCAGCGTATGTGCGCCGTTGTCAGCTGTTGTTGCCCGTCGGAGGCGCGGTTACCCCCAGAACTCGTCGGCGGCGTAGTCGTCGAGCGACGTCGTCCACACTTCTGATGCTGTGCCGTCACTCACGTGGAAGATGAAGACGAGCTGGGACTCCAACGTCTTGACACCGCGCGTAGCCTTGCTATTGATCAGCGCCACCACGTGCTCGTCGTCCGCCAGGATCGCGTGCACGTCCTGGTCGATTGACGCCTCCCCGGCAATCTCACCGAAGAAGCCGAGGATGGCATCCACGCCCTGGTAGTCACCCGACCAGCGATTGCGGCCTCCGACGTGCCAGGTGGAGTCGTTGTCGAACAGCTCCTTCATGGTTGCCATGTCTCCCTCGGCGAACGCTTGGAAGCCCCTGAGAATATTCTGGGCATTGGGATGTAGCTCACCCATTGCAAACCCCTTTCATCGACTCGCAGGCCGTGGCCCTTGCGGCCACGCACCAACCCTACGCGCAGAATGAACCCTGCATTTCATCAAACGTCGGGGTTCTCTATTGACATCATGTCTAGCCCGGGGCACCGTAATGCTGTGGAGCGCTGCGTCGCGGCTCTCGTTATCACCGTGGCCTTGTCCGGGTGCACGGGAGGCAGCGCGTCCGAAACCACGACCAGCACTCTCACCACCACGACTATTCGTACTCCTGCGGAACTCACCACGTCGGCTCCCGATCGGATGCCTTCACCCTCCAGTACGTCGCCGACCACGATGGAGCTCATCGACGATCCTTACGTCGAGAGGCGCAACAGCATGGTTGATCGTCAGATCGTCGACCGCCTCATCCACGACTCAACGGTGATCGAAGCGATGCGGGCGGTACCACGCCATGAGTTTGTCCCCACGGAGTTCGTCGACCAGGCATACAACGACCATCCGCTGCCCATCGGCCACGGCCAGACCATCTCCCAGCCGTACATCGTCGCCCTCATGAGCCAAGAGCTAGTCCTCCGGCCCGGGGCCAAAGTGCTGGAGATAGGGACCGGATCCGGCTACCAGGCCGCGGTCCTCGCCGAGATGGGTGCCGAGGTCTTCACGATTGAGATCATCGAGGAGCTGGCGACGGCAGCCGACGAACGGCTGCGGCTCCTGGGCTACGACCTGACTGTGCTCCACGCCGACGGCTACTTCGGCTGGGGGGAACATGCCCCCTTCGACGCCATCATCGTGACGGCAGCGCCCGACCATCTTCCCCAACCGTTGGTCGATCAACTGGCGACCGGAGGCCACCTTGTGATCCCGATTGGGCCAATCGGAGCGGTGCAGACGCTGTGGCGCTTCCGGCTCGGTGGCGACGGTGAACTCACCGCGGAGAATCTCGGCGGAGTGCTCTTCGTGCCTTTTACTCGCGCCGAAGGCTGAACGGCTCCGTCGCCGTGTCCCGGGCAAGGAGGGCAACGGCCGCATAGCATGCGCCGCCCACCGTCATCACCAACTGGAAGCCCCAGGTGAGGGCCAACAACGCCGCGGCCGCCGCCGCGATCACCGATGCGGTCCCGTTGATCCCCCACGCCCACGGAACCAGGTGGGGGGCGGCCCGCTCCAGGCGAGCCAGACCCTTGGGAAACATGACGCCCATCAAGAACCCGATGGGGACCAGGGCGACGGCACCCACGACCATCCGAATCGCCAGCGGCGCGGGGAGCACCAGCGCGGTCATCCACCTCACGATCGGCGGGTAGAGGACTGCGGACAGGGCGAGCGCCACCGCCGTGGGGCGCCACGGCATCCGGTGGGAAACGACGCTGCCGGCACCGGCGCTGAGCAGAAGGGCGAAGAGCACTACTGCGAGGGCGGTCGTGGGCCGGCCCACCAGCAGGATGTACTGCTGCACGAGGGGTATTTCCACCAGGAGGAAGGCGAGTCCGAGCAAGCCGAAATAGGCGACGGTCCACAGACGCCCCTCGGAACGACCGCCGGTGCTTCGTCGGCGGGTCATCACCAACAGAGGCCCGAGAACCAGCACGGCGGCGCCCACGGCAGAAAGCGCCAACAGCGCCACCAGCACGAAGAAGCCGGCGCCGCCAAAGGGCTGCCAAGTTCGCCCCAGGGTGTCCAGGACCTGGGACGCCTGTGCCCACTTGAAGAAATGGGTGAAGAACGGCTGATCGTCGGTGGGCGGGGCGACATCGAACTCGTATGAGCGGTAGAGATCCTCCGGATTCGTCAGCACTCGGGTCGCCAACTCGGCGTATTGATCGTCGGGAAGGACGTTGTAGAGATTCGACGGACCCAGACCGGGAGCAGCGATGACGTCGAACCGTTCGGCAACAGCAAACCGGGCCACCGTTTCGACCTCTTCTGCCGTGAAGTTTCCCGGCTTGACCATGACCAGACCGGTGGCGTAGCCACGCAAGGCAATGATTGCCTGCTCGGGATCGCCTCCGGATCTCCGTATCGCCTCGGCCGCCAAAGCGAGCAGTCGCACGGTCTCACTCGGAGGAGTCTGCAGCCATCTCATGATGGTCAGGACGCCGCCGGGACGCATCAGGTCCAGGTATGCATCGAAGGCTTCGGTGGTCAGCATGTAATCCTCGGCCAGGCTGTAGGCCCCGGAAGTCACCGGTCGATACGGAGCGGTGAGGGCAATGTCGATAACGTCGAACCGACGGTCTGTGCGCTCGACGAACGAACGAGGCTCCTCGATCTTGACCTCGACCATGGGGTCGGCGTACGCCGGGCTGCCCGCCCGGCGCGCCGCTTCCACCGCCGGACCGTGGGCCTCGACCGCCGTCACCGATCCGGCGCCTGTGGCCAGTGCGACTACAACGTCGAGACCACCTCTGGACTCCAGGATCAAGAAGTCTCCTCCGGGGCGGAGGGAGAAGGCGACCGAGTTGAGAACATGGGATGAGAACTCGGCTTCATCCGGGCCGACGAGGGGGACCGGACTCAGGTCATCACCGTCGAAGGTGACCCCGTCCTGTGGAGGCGGTGCTCCACCCCAGGTGAAACTGAGGCCGGGCACGGAGCGGATGCCGACACTGGCGATGTGATCGATACGAGCAGATGATTCCCACGTTGTGTCTATCACCGTCGCTCCGGGATAGCGGAGGGCGGCGCTGAGATCCTTGTAAGGGGACAGCCGCAGCTCCAACACCCCGGACCCCAAGGTCGTCACCAGCAGAGCAGTCACCGCGACCGCGGTCACTCCGACCAGCAAGATCGGTGATGGCGGAGAGTTCGATGTCTCGAAGATGGCCGCAGCTACCAGCCCGAGCACCGACGCCACCGCGATCACCCCAACACCACCAACCAGCGGCAGCGCGCCGACTGCGACGACGCATCCCAACCCGGCACCGATGAGGCTCGCTCCATAGACCCGAGCAGAGGAGAGCGGAACCGGTTGGTCCCAGCCGGACAGCAGCGCCCCTATGACGGTTCCCCCGAAGAAGAACGGGACCGCCAGTGCCAGGTAATAGGCGATCAAGTACCCAATCTGGCGGCGGTCCCAGGCGATGGCGAACGAGTCGAACGGGATCCGATTGGTCAGTGCGTACGCCCCCAGCGTCGAAACCCCTTGGGCAAACGCAAGCACCGCCCACCGCCGGGGACCCCCTCGCCCCAGTCGGGGAAAGGCCGCCAATGCCGAGCCGCTGGCACCAAACCCCAGCAAGGCGAGGCTGACCGTGAGGAATGCAAAATGGTAGAACTGGGTCACCGAGAAGACGCGGGTGAGAACGATCTCGAAGACGAGCACCCCGGCCGACGAGCACCCCACCCCCACCAGACTGAGCACCGCTGCTCTGCGCGCCATAGACGCCAGCTTGCCACGGCACGGACCGGTGGTGGCGCGGTCACTTCTCGCTAGAGGTTTTCGCGGTCCTGCGGGTGACTACGGCTGAAGCCGCCAGATCCGCAGCGGCTCGTCGAACCCCTTGAGGGTGCGTTCGCCGAGGTCCTCGAACTCGAAGCTCTTGCCGAGGACGAGTTGACGGACTCCGTCGGAGGCGATCACATCGCCGGGACTGGCCTCATCGGTGATGCGGCTTGCCATGACGACCACGGCTCCGTGCAGATCATCGTCCTCGCGGATCGGTTCGCCCGCAGCCATCCCGATCCGCACCTGCAGGTCGCCCTCGGCAAGATCTATCTGGACCTTGCGAGCGAAGTCGAGAGCGTCACTGGCCGAATCGAAATCCAGCAACGATCCGTCCCCGAGGTGCTTGACCACACGCCCGGATTGGGCGGCGGCGGCGGCGGCCACAATGTCCTCGATCGATCGAAGTGTCGTGCGGGCTGCCTCGTCGCCGAGCCGATCGAGCACCTCGGTGGAGGCGACCACGTCCGTGAACACCACCGTGCTTATCCCCGCGGCTATCGGTGGCGAGTCCGACGGTGATCCCCATCCGAGGAAGTCGGAGAGCGCCGCCAGCACGGCAGCCCGATCGGCAAAGTACGGAGTCCACCCGCCGTCGACGATCGTCAGCCGGGCGTCGGGAATCGTCGCCGCTGCCTGCCGTGCCTGGTCGAGGCTGGTGATGTTGCTGTCCTTGCTGAACAGGATGAGGGCCGGGGAACTCACCGAGCCGAGTGATGGAGCCGAGTCCCACTCCAATACGGCCTGGTTGGACATCAGCTGATACTCGGAGTCCCGGGTGTCGATCCGTGTGAGCTCGAGGAGAGGGCCGGCGTCTTCGTCCGCTGCCAACAGCGTCCAGAAGGACGCGATGAGCTCGCCGCTGCCCGAGCCGGCGAGGGCGATCGATCCCCTGATGTATCGGGCGTGCTCCTCGGCCGACGCCACCGTCACGTCGGGCTCGCAGAGCACCAGATGGGTGATCCGCTGCGGGTCGTTGGCTGAGAATCGGATGACCACCGGTCCCATCGTGGCGACGCCGAAGAGAGCAAACCGATCGAGGCCGGAGGCGGCGACGACCGCTTCGAGATCGAGTATCACGTCGTCGACCGTGAGGGTCTCTGAACGCCCCGACAGGCCGGAGCCGCGGGGGTCGAACCGGATCAGGCGATGGTGCTCGGCCAGCGTCGTGTAGAAGGAGGCGAACGACGGCACCTCCCATTCGAGTTCGGAGTGGCTGATGCCGAAGTTATGCAACAGCACCAATGGAGGGCCCGACCCGACTTCCCAATAGGCGATCGACACCCCGTCATCGGTGGTCGTGAACCGGATGCTTCGCCGCAGGTCGGACATGGTGAGCAGGCTACCGGTCAGGTTCCGGGTCGGTCAGCGTCGGGAAGCTACGACGCAGTTCCCGCAGCACCGCCACGACATGTATCGGATGCTGGTGGATGCGTAGTGTTTTCCAAAAGGAGGTGATCAATGCCCACTGTCAATGGCATGGATCAGGACGCCTTGCTGGCGTTCAAGCACGAGGTCGCCGACGATTCGACTCGGGCAGACCGGTGGCCCACCGTGGTAGCCCATTGGGTCGGTGAATCCAGATCCCGGATCGAATTCAACGATGTGGTCACCCATATTGGAGGCGACGAAGAGCTGAATCCGATGCAGTACGTGCTGGCTTCGTTTGCGGCCTGTGATGTCGACCTGGTCGCAATGCACGCTGCGATGATCGGCCTGGAGATCACGAGTCTCAGTGTTGAAGCCTCAGGCCATTTCAACGTTCAGTCGTTCATGGGTCTCGACGGCCGGCCCGGTCCTGGATACGACCAGATCTCCTACAAGGTCCGTTTGGATGCCCCAGACGCCACCCCAGACCAAATCGCATACCTTCGGGAGCCATGCGAACAGTCGTCACCGGTTGGTGACTCTCTGTCACGGAGCATCCCGATGGAACTCGAATTCGCATGAGCCGGCCATCGTCAGATCGAGAGCACTCCCACCGATGACAAACAGCGGCGCTTGTAGACCCCACTGACGCCAAACCTGACCGCCGGCCACGGATCACTTCGGTCATCACGGGTGATGGCACCACCGTCCCTTGCTGTTCGGGCAGGTCAGCAGTGGTTTCGGAGTCGGACTGTGAGTGGACTCGGCGTCGTGACCCGATATCGGGGGTCAGCTTTGTGCCGTCGCCTCGAGCAATACGATGCTTTCCATGCGGCGCATCGGGATCATCATCGGGTTGCTCCTCGCCCTGGTTGGCGTCGTCTGGATACTGCAGGGCCTGAGAGTGGCGTTCGCCCCGCAGAGCTTCATGACCGGAAACAGGCAATGGGCTGTGCGCGGGGGGTTGGCGGTCGCCATCGGGCTGTTTCTCGCCGGCTGGAGCAGTCGACGAAGCCCGGGTGCCGACGTCGGGCAGCCGATTGCAACACCGGCCAAACGAGGTCCCGAACAGGTCACAACGGCGCTCGTTTCGGGGACCGCGGCCTACAACGTCGCGCAGAACGTCATCCTCCCGTCATGGAGCTACGTGCCGCTCAACGCTGCTGCAACGGTGGGTCTGTTCAAACTTGCCGGCAGGCTCGGTCTCACACGCGCCGAGGTCGGCTCCGACCGGGCCCACCTGGCTCGCGGCATCCGCATCGGCGCCTCGCTGGGTGCTGTGACCGTCATCGGGATTGCCGCGGCAATTGCGATCCCGGGCACGCGCTCGTTGTTCAGAGATGAACGGGTGATCGGCGTCGGTGTCGGTGGTGCCCTCCTCCAGGCGTTGATCCGATTGCCGGTCGGCACCGCACTGTTCGAGGAGACGCTGTTCCGCGGCGTTCTCTTCGCCTGGCTGAGACGCCGCACGTCGACGCTTCGCGCCACCGTCGGCTCGAGCGTCCTTTTTGGTCTCTGGCATGCGCTACCGGCCTGGGGAACGATCTCTCTGTATCAGGAGGGCGCCATTCGCGACGCCGGCGCTGCTGCCTCCATAGGCGTGGTCGTGGGTGGAGTTGTCGCCAGCGGCATGGCGGGGGCGGGGTTGGTTTGGCTCCGTCTTCGTACCAACAGCCTCGCGGCACCCGTCATCGTCCACGCTGTCGCCAACAGCGCCAGCTATCTGGCTGCGTTCGCCATCGCTCGCTGGCTATGAGGACCGGGTCTGTATATCTGGTCATGCTCCCCTGGACCTAAGGGGTAGACACCCCTATGGGGAGATAGCCACCGACACACCGGTGCTTCGGCCCGGCGCAGCACCTCGCGCTGCAGGCTCACACCCCCATCCAGGCTGAGTGAGATTCGGTCACCCCGACCCCCCTGGATCACCGCCGGTAAGGTACCAACAGGGGACACATCGCTTCCGGAGGAATAAGCCCTCGAAGAACGATGCCGATCGGGTGTCCTGCCTCGAAGGGCCGGCTCTCGGAGAGGTGGGCGCATGCAGACCTATCTGTCGTATACCGGTGATCTCGCTGAGGCGACGCCTGAGACGCGTAACCGGATCGTGGACTTCTGGCGGATTGCTGCCATCGGCGTCGTCGTCATCGGCCACTGGCTGGCTGCATCGATCTGGATGAAGTCGAACGGTGAGATCGAACTCCTCAATGCGCTCCAATGGGTTCCATACGCGGCCTGGGTCACGTGGCTGGTCCAGGTGATGCCCGTGTTCTTCCTCGCCGGCGGCTATGCGAACGCCAAGGGGATGCGCAGGGTCATTGCGGGTGAACAGCTGCGGCGGGATTGGATCACGAGGCGGACTCGGCGGTTGTGGACACCGGTGACACCGCTGCTCATCGTATGGGTCCTGCTCATCATCGCCCTGCGCCCCTTCATCGCTCCCGAGGTGATATTCGCCGGCGCCATGGCGGCGACCGTGCCGCTGTGGTTCCTGGCCGTCTACATCATCTTGACGGCTGTGGCACCTCTCACCCACAAGTGGTGGCGCCGATCCGGGCTCGCCAGCGTGGCCGGGATGGTCGCGATGGCCGTCGGACTCGATGTCGCCAGGTTCGCCTTCGACGTTCCCGGCATCGCCTGGATCAACTTCCTGTTCGTGTGGGGGGCGGTCCATCAGATCGGCTATTG
Source organism: Acidimicrobiia bacterium (assembly GCA_036478235.1). Lineage (GTDB taxonomy): Bacteria > Actinomycetota > Acidimicrobiia > Spongiisociales > UBA11373 > JACZWZ01. The sequence goes on from JAZGDZ010000010.1 coordinate 9,789, forward strand.
GTGGGCCGAGCGTGATGATGAAGGCGGGATCCCGAGTTCGGTCGGCTGGGCTCTCAGCGGTGCAGCCCTTGCGCTGCTGATCCTCCTCACCTCGATCGGCTGGTACCCGGTGGCGATGGTGGGGATTCCCGGCGCCGCCGAAACGAACATGGCGCCGCCGACCACGGCCATCTTCCTGCTCGGCCTGGTCCAGGCAGGTGTGATCTGGGGTACCGCGGCAAGAGTGAAACGGTTTTTGACCCGCGCCCGTCCCTGGCACATAGTCGTCTCCTTCTCCGGGGTGGTCATGACCATCTACCTCTGGCATCTTTCGGCGATGGCGCTGACCGCTGCCATCGGCCTCAACATCTTCGACGGTGCAATCTTCTCGCTCGAGCCGGGGACGACGGCCTGGTGGCTGAGCCGTCCCGCCTGGATCGCGTTTCTACTGCTGGTCACAACCGGCCTCGTCATGCTGTTCGCCCGATACGAGTGGCGTGTCAGCGACGCACCCTCGCCTCGATCCAGAAGCTGGGTGCTGCTCGGGATCATTCTCACTGCGGGCTCGGCGGGTGCCGTGGCCGGGTGGGGTATCAGCAGCCCCGACGCCGTGATCCACTGGAGCATCCCGGGAGCAGCACTGGTCGGAGCTGCGGTTCTCGGGGCGCTGCCGCGACGACGGAAAAAACATTGAGGACGAGCGGCAGTCGGGCCCGGTCGGTCGTGGTCAAGGCCGATTGCGGAGTGGATGGGCACCGCCGCTGCCATTGCTGATGTGCGACGGTCTGTCGGACGTCATCGTGGCCCCACCGTGAAGTGCTGCGAGATGACTATCGCGTAGTAGCTGAGTGGCAGGCCGACGAGGAGACTGTCGATGCGGTCGAGCAGGCCGCCGAACCCCGGGAGCAGGTCGCCGGCATCTTTCACGCCGAAGTCGCGCTTCACGAACGATTGGGTGAGGTCACCGTAGAGCGCGGCAACCGCGGTGACCGCCGGTACCGCGAGACGCGTCGTCAGGCTCCAGTCACCCTTCGTTCCAGGCTTGGTAGAAGGGATGGTTCAACAGGTTCCACGGTTCGATGGTCGCGTCGAGTTGTTCCTTAGGTGCACAGCACTCCTGTGGTCGGGCCCGGCATGCCATCTCGGTTCGGTTCCCGAATCAGCCGAGGTTCTCGCTTCGTCGGATGGGACCAATGGTGGTTGGAGACGCGCCTCCATGCGTCAGGTCTGATAGTAAGAAGTCAGCCGGTTCGCGAGATCTCGGCTCGCGAACAGACTCAGCGCATGCGAGAAGGTCGCCGCTACGTCTCGTCGGCGGGCATTATCCAGAGCCGAGCCGGCGGGAGGGTCACCTTCGTGACGTCGCCGACGGAGAAGGACCGGGCTTCGTCGGGACGCAGTGATGCCTCGATGATGACGTCCCCGATGGCGACACGAATTGCCACGTGGGTGCCCCGGTAGTGCGACTCGATGATGCGCCCCTCGACGGTGTTCTCGGGTCCGCCATGTCCCAGCAGGACCGCCTCGGGCCGGATGGTCACGACGACGGGACCGTCGGGTGGTCGAGCATGTGCGATGTGCAGATCTGCGAAGGGAGCGGCGACTGTGTCGCCTCGGCGTGTCCCGTTGAACATGTTTCTTGAACCGAAGAACTGTGCCACCCGCGCAGAACTGGGCCTTTCGTAGAAGTCGCGAGGCGGACCGATCTGTTCGAGGCGGCCGTCGGAGAGGAGAGCGATGCGATCGCCCATCTCGACAGCCTCCTCCTGATCGTGAGTCACGAAGATCGTGGTGATCGCTCGCTCGCGTTGGGATTCTCTGATCAGGCTGCGCATGTCTGCGCGCAGTTCCGGGTCGAGGTTGGCCAGCGGCTCATCGAGCAGGAGCAGCCGGGGCTCGGCCAGCAGCGCCCTTGCCAGCGCGACCCGCTGCTGCTGTCCGCCGGACAGATCCGAAGGGCGACGGTCGCCGATGCCGGATAGCCCCACTTTGGTCAGCATCTCCTCGCCGCGGGTTCGAGCCTGCGACCGTGCGACACCACGCATGAGCAGAGCGAACGCAGCGTTGTCTGCAGTCGACATGTACGGGAACAACGATGGGCCTTGGAGCATGAGCACTGCCCGTCGTTTCTCAGGCGGCTCGGCGAGGACCGACCGGCCGTCGAATCTGATGTCACCCGCGGTTGGCTGGAGGAGCCCGGCTACGAGCTTGAGAATGGTCGTCTTGCCGGCGCCCGACGGTCCCAGGAGAGTGAGGAGCTCACCCGATCTGCTCTCCATGGAGAGATCTGTGACTGCCGCCGCAGTCCCGTAGCGTTTGGAAACCTCTTGGAGGCCAAGGGTTGTCACGGTATGCCGATCCGGGCCGCCGGCATCCGCGAAACGTGGCGGGAGGTCAAGAACAGGAGCGCAAGTACCGGGGCGATCGTAATGAGAGCGAGGGCGCTGGTGAGGGCGGTGTCGCCTCCCGTCGAGGTGGCGAAGAGCAGGATGGGCAGCGTTACTACCTGCCCGCCGCCGATGAGGAGGGTGAGGATGTACTGGCTCCAGCTCACGATCAGGACCAGCACTCCCGCCACCACCAGACCGGGTGCGATGGCCGGAAGGGTGACGTAGCGAAAGGCGCGCAGCCGGGTGGCTCCCAGAGTACGGGCCTGGCCTTCGCCCGCCGGGTCGTAGTTGGCGAACACGCCGCTCATGATGAACACCGCATACGGGACCGTAGGCACCAGGTGGACGAGCACAACGCCCCAGAAGCTGTTGGTGAGCCGAAGCCGCAGGAACGCAAAGTCCAGTCCCATGGCCACCACTACCGGCGGCGCCAGCAGCGGGGCCAGGAGGGCGAGTTCCACTAGACGCTTGGCGCGGAATGTATGCCGGCCCAGCGCTCTACCTGCCGGCACTGCCACCACCAGTGCCACTGCCACCACCGCCAACCCCACCGATACCGTCGTCACCATCGCTCCCCACACCTCCGAACCGGGCCGCAGCAGCAACCGCCACGCCCGCAGGTTCCAGTCGTTGGGGACGAGTTGGGGATAGAAGTAGCCGCGGGTCAGCGAGAAGAGTGCCAGTGCCGCCAGCGGCAGGATCAAGAGGGTGAGAAGCAGCGCAGCCAAGGTTCGTGTCGATCGGGGACGGCGTTGTTCCGGGGCGTGCTGGCGAGCGCCCGGTGAGTTCGATTTCACAGCCTGCTGGTTCATGGCCTCCTCGCGTATCGCCGTCCCAGGTGCAGGTAGATCAGAGCCGCCAGCGTGATGATCGCCATCATGACGACGCCGAGGGCCAGTGCCTCGGGCCTTGCAGCGAGGTCTACGTTTGTGAACCTCCGGTAGGCGAGGACGGGCAATGCTTCGGGGAAGCTGCCACCGAGAAGCAGCGGTACCTCGAAGGTCCCGAAAGTGAACGCAAAGACCACCACCGAGGCGGGGAGAAGCGCCGGCGCCAGCAGGGGCAGGGTCACATGGCGAAAGCGCCTCCAGCGTCCCGCACCCAGAGTGGCCGCCACACCTTCGAAGTCGTCGGCTACCGACCCCAACCCGGCCAGGGCTATGAGGGCGAAGAAGGGGACCTCCTTCCACACATACTCGGCGATGATCGCTACTCCGCGAGGGTCGAAGATGAGGGCGGGGAAAACGGCGGGTCCATCGATCAATCCCACCGAGCCGGCGACACGTGCCAACAGACCGCTCTGGCCCAACACGAGGACCATCGCCAGAGCGCCCACGAGGTGCGGTACCGGCAGGTTGAGCTGAAGCATGAAGGCCCCGACTCGAGACCCGGAGAACAGGTGGCGAAACGCCAGAGCGATCGTCACCCCCAGGCCCAGCGCCAGCGCCGTGGATGCCAGCGAAAGGTAGGAGGTGAACGCCAGCGAGCGCCAAAGTTCCTGACCGGAGAACAGGCTGCGATAGGCGTCCGGGCTGAGCCGGGAGTCCCCTATCAGCGGGAAGACACCCAGGCTCTGCGCCAGCGCCAGACCCACCGCCACGACGAAGACCGGGACCACCACTATCAGCGCAGGCATCAGCCGAAGCCACACTCGGGTCGGCTCGGCTGCCGAGTCGAGGCCGGGCCGCCTAGCGGCGAACATATTGCTGCCAGTCTCTTTCAAGGGCGATTGTGTAATCGGCGGCCACCTCGGGTAGGCGGACGGACTCCAACAGCGCCGGCTCCAGGGCCAACTCGCCGAGGTCGTCGAGCACCGCCTCGATGCGTCGACGGTCGTCGGCGTCGAGGAGTGAGAGCGATATGCCCAGCCCGTCGCCCCACCCGTTTGCGGGTGCCAGCTTGGCTGCCTGTAGCTCCGGTTCGAGGACCAGGTTGGCCATCACCATCGCCGCTTCCGGGTGCGCCGCGTTGGCGGGAATAGCCAGATAGTGGCTGTCGCCGATCGTCCCGGTGTCGAATACGAAGGGCCGAGAAGTCGCCGGCAGAACCCCGGCGGCCACGTCGGCTTCGATCCCGGCCGGGAGTTGTGTGAACGTGAAGTCGACCTCGCCGTTGGCGAAAAGCCTATTGAGCTCGGCGATGCTCGGAGGGTAACTGGCGCCTTGTCGCCAGAGGTACGGTTCCATCTCTCGAAGATAAGCCCACAGTGCGGGCGAGGATTCGGCGTAGCCGGCTGCGTCGAACCCACCGAGCCAGCGCTCCGGTCCACCGGTGAGCTCGTAGAAAGCCTGTTTGACGAAGCGGTTGCCGTGGAAGTCGGGTGGGGCCGGGTAGGTGAAGCGCCCCGGGTGCATCTCGACCCATTCGAGCAACTCGGCGTAGCTTCGGGGAAGCTCGTCGGGGCCGAAGCGAGCGCTGTCGTAGACAAATTGGAACTGCGCCGAGCCCCACGGCGACTCGAAGCCCGCCACCGCCAACCCGAAGTCGAGGCTCACCTCGGGAGCGTCCCAGTCCACGAAGCGGGCGTTGGGGATACGCGTCGACCAGTCGGCGAGGAGGGCGTCGGCCTGGCGCAGCGTCTGGAAGTTCTCGCCGTTTATCCAGATGAGATCGACGGCGCCTCCCCGTTCTCGACCGGCCTGGATTTCGGATAGAACCTTGTTGACCGCGTCGACGGTGTCCGCGACCGGGATCCGATTGAGCTCGATTCCGAACTCGGCCTCGAGTCGAGGACCGTAGACGGTGTCGACGAATCGGTTGATCTCGCTGCTGCCACCCCACATGAACAGGTTGAGCTCTTGGCCCCGAGAGCCGGATAGCACACCATCCCAGTCGGCCGGGTCGGCGACGTTTCCTTCTCCGGAGGTGGGAGTGCATGCAGCCGCCATCAGCGTCACCGCGCCAATCAGCGCTCCCCACCGAGAGAGGCGAAAGACAGAAGCCTGCGTCACGACACGCCAGAACAGCCAAAGCGCGCCAGACCTTCCGGTGAGGCCTGCTTCGACCACGCTCGAGGCCGATAGCGCTGCTGGCCGGTGGGGTCGCCGACGGATTCGGGGCGGGGCATATAGGTGGCCCTCGGGTGCGGTGCTAGCCGCCCGGAGGCGTCCCATACTCGAGGACCGTCTCCGGGACGATCCGGAACACCGCACCCGGGATGTCCCGACGGCTGCTGAGAAAGGCTGCCACATCTTCGGCCGGCAGATAGCGGCCGGCAAGGCGGGAGCGCACTTCGGCGATAGTCGCCGCATCGGAGACCGCTCGGCCCTGGATCATCACGGCGTAGTAGGGGCGCTGCCGACGGTCGACCACGACTCCGACCCGGTTGTCCCGCTCCAGGTTGCGCTGCTTCTGGGAGCCGAGACCGGTGACGATGAGCAGGTTTCCGCCGTCCCTGACATACCACATCGGCGCCGAGTGGGGCTTCCCGCCGGGCCCCACAGTGGACAGAACACACACCCACGGGTCGTCCAGGAAGGTGCGTTGGGCGGAAGTGAACGGCATCCGGCAACGGTAACGAATCGGCCCTGCCGAGGCTTCCCCGCCGCGGCGGTGGCGAACCGCTCACGAAGGTCGGTCTCATCGGCGCAGCAGTCAGCCGATTACGTCGTCGCTTGGTGTGCAGACCGTTGCGCCCAGGTGTGTTGCGCCGGTCAGCATGTGACGCCAGGCTCGCAGAACAGGCCCTCGCCGGCGTCGCCGTACCGTTCCAGGAGCCAGTTCGAAAGTGCCGGCAGAAGACGCTCGGCGGGAGCGAAGCCCCTGGTCACCAGGCTGTGGCTTTCACCATCGAACAGCAGGAGGGTGGGGAACCCGGCGACACCCAGGGATCGGGCCTCGGCGAAATCGGCCCAGGCCCGGCGGTGCATCTCATCGGACTCGAGGCGATGCAAGAACTCCTCGCGGTCGACGGCGAAGCCTTCGAGTAGGGCCGGATACTCTGCGGGGTCGGTGATGTCGACACCGTCCGCGTAGAAGGCACGCTGCAAGCGTGTGTGGAACGGCAGCGAGGCCTTCTCGTCCAGGGACCGCATGGTGACCATTGCGATCGCCGGGAACTCGGTGTCGTAGCGCCAGCCGTCGCGGCGCTTGAGGAAGGCATGATCAAACGGCTGACCCGAGGCTGCCTCGACCTGATGCCAGTGGTGGGCCAGGAGACTTTCGAGCCCATCGTCGAGCATCCCGGCCGCGGGCCCCGGACGAAGACCACCCACCACCAGCCTGACCGGAAGATCGTACACGGCCTGCATGCGCTCCAGCACCGGGGCAAAACCCCAGCACCACGAACACATCGGATCGCCCACGTAGACGAATTCAAGGTCGCCTTCCACGGTGATGTCAATCGACCGTATGCGGGCACTATTCCCGAACGATCCCGGTCGAGAACGATCAGATGTGGAGTGGGACCAGGGGAGGCGGCGTTATTGGCTGCGGACCAGGGGCGGGCTGTCACCGGTCGACTGAGAGGGGCTTTTCGTAGGTCACCGACGATTTGAGCCGGTCTCGAGGGATGTGGTAGTAGCGGCCGAGGACCGCTTCGGAGTCGGGGGAGAGCCGGTAGCCGCCTTTTTCGAGGGCGCGACGGGCCTTGTAGTTGGCTGCGTAGGTGCCGACGATGATCCGCTCGACACCGTGTGTCTGTCGTTCGAGGTGGTCGTGCAGCAGCGATGCAACGCCCTGGCGCTGATGGTGGGGCAACACGTAGGCGTGTCTGAAAAGGGCGACGTCGCTGACATACTCCAGACCCATCACTGCGACCAGGTCGTCACCCTCGAACGCCCCATACCAGGTCATCCTGCTGGCTTCTGCCAGCCATTGGTCGAGGGTCATCTCGGGCTCGTGAATCTCGTCGGTGCCAAGGAACTCGCGATACCACTCGGCGGCGGTGTTGATCACCGCGACGGCGGCGCCACCGTCGCTCGCGGTAAGGGCACGAACGAGCCGGGAGGCCGCGTCTGGATCATCGGCGCGCATCGGGGAAGCATATGTGGGCTCCGGATACAGGTGGACGGGTGGCGTCGGCGGCTACTCATCCTCTGAAGGCACGTCGACCGTCAGACGAGGCCGGAAGGTGGCGATCACGCGTCCTCGGTCGGTCGATGGGGCGTTGCGATCGGCTAGACGCAACAGAATCCTAAACCCCTGAGTTATGTAATACGATAAAGTATATAATACGATAACTATTGAGAGAGAGAAATCAATGAACCTTCCAGCGCGACTCCGGGTGGCACGCGAGGCGGCAGGGATCACTCAGGCCGAGATCGCAGCGCGGACGGGCATCGCGATACCGAACATCTCGAGGATCGAGAGTGGCGCAGTCGATGTCCGGATCAGCACGCTGACACGGATACTCGAAGCGATGGATCTCGACATCGAGTTCACTTCACTGACCACTCCTCCCCTGACCCTCGACGACGCAACCAGGAGCGCTCGGCGGGGGCGCTCCCGACTCGCAGCAGCCGGCCGAGGTCAGTCAGATCCGCTCGAACGACTCGATGCGAAGCAAGGCCGTGGGGTCGATGTGACCGTTGAACGGGATCTGCGAGAACCACGTGAGCGCTGACATCGAAGAGGCAGTGGAACTCCTGCGGCGAGCAGAGCTCGCAGAGCCTGGATCGATCGCACGAACACTGCTCACCGTCGCCGCCTTCGACGCCGCCGCTGCAAACGATCTGATCCTCGTTGGGGGCGCGGCCGTAAACATCCATACAGGGTCCTACCGACCGACTGATATCGACGTGGTCGGATGGCTGTCGGCGGACGATGCCCCCGCTCTGAACGCGCTCGGCTTTAAAAAGCGAGGACGCCACTGGTTGCACACATTCGCCGACGGAGAGACTCTTGCGGTCGAGGTCGCAGCTTCCGGGTTGTTCGACATGGCGACCGATCCACCCGTCGTGTACGACCTCGAACCCGGACACGTTGCGGTGATCTCGCTGAACGACCTCGTCATGGACCGGCTGCTTCAAGCCACCGAAGGCGAACCGATGACGTTCGACGAAGCGGTACGACTGGCGATCGCGGCGTACGAATCGATCGACTGGGACATGCTCGCCGTCCGGACCGCTGCAGCGGCGGAGAATGGGACCAGTGCCAAAGCAGAACTTCCCGAGGTGCTTGGGCGAGTTCGCCGGGCAGCTCGTCGGGCGATCCGGAACTGAGGTCGAACCCGAGGGATTGCCGGGGGATCCAACCTCCTCGCACCCGATCGTGGAGGCGCCACACAGGTCGCTCGAGGCCGCGCCCCGACGAACGTCAAACAGCAAAGGGGGGCGTTGTGCGTCGTCGGCACCGCTGGTATTCGATGACCCCTGGTGGCTCTACTTGTTCTCGTCGCGCAGGTCGCGTCGGGTCGATCGCGGCAGACGGTCGAGGATCGGCAAGAGCTGGAATGCCTGTTTGTGCGGCAGCCAGAGGGTGCCTTCGACCGCGGCGTCGGTCAGCGAGCCATCGTGGACCCAGCGCGTGAAGATCGCCGGGTCGTCCGCCACCAGCGTGTGCTCCACCGTGTCAGGAATGCCGTCGACTATCGACAACCGTGAGTCGGCCACGCCGATCGAGAAGTCGCCGCCCCCCGTGGTCACGCCGACCAGGTGCTGGCGACCGGCGAGGTCGGCCTGGGCTCGGCGGCTCTTGGCGACGTCGCCCGCCAGCTGGTGTATCGCGGCGATCGCCTCCTCCAGGGCCGCCACCTTGGCCTCGTCCTTGTGGACCGTCGGCGGCTCGGGAGTCGTGAAGTCGAGCTCGGAGGCGAGCAGCGGCTTCTTGTCACGCAGCCCCTGCGGGACCTCGGCCATCGGCACCCAGAAGATGTCGCGAATCGAGCCCTTACGCTCGTCCTCGAAGACGAGCTTGAGCTCGATCCCCTTCACGAAGATGCCGGGCCGCTCCAGCCCGGTCGTTGTCCGCAGCCGCGACGGCAAGAACGACGCGATGGGCGCGTCGATGGCCACGTCCACGTAGCCCCGGGCGAACGGTGCGTCCCCGAGGAAAGACGCCGATGGAAAGATCGTGATCGGAGCCGTATACGCCAGCACCCCGCGGTGGGGAAGGTCGATCTCGGTCATCTCGGCGAAGTTGCAGTTCGGGCAGTGCCAGGTGGCGGCCGGAACCATGACCTGATCGCACTGGGCACAGTGGGCTCCGATGAGTCGCCCGTCACGCAGCGCCATGAAGAAGCGCGAGTGCTCGCCGTAGGTCTGCTTGTAGAAGGTCACCATGTGGGTGGTGAACTGCAGGTACGTCTCGCCGTCTCGGCCCTCGATCTCGCTGACGCCGCTCTCGAGGTTGAAGTCGGCCGGAAGGGCGGGTTGTCCCTCGGGGGTGCTCATCGGGCACCTCCCTCGTCGAGCTCCAGGACCATTGCGCCGCCGAAGCAGGCGTTGATGGCGCCGGTCCCGTGCACCAGACCGAGAGGGACCTGGCGGTTGATCATCTCGCGGCGGCAGGACCAGGCGGAAAACATGTTGGAGCCGCCGACGAAGTGGCCTCCGAAGATCAGCCCTCCGGAGGGGTTGATCAGAAGCTGCCCGTCGCCGGGAGCCTCGTCGTCGGCGATATCCTTGGGATCGAGCATGATCCCGTCGTCGATCAGCCTGCGGGTCTCGCCGATCGGAACGAAGTCGAGCTCGCCCATCGTGATCATCAGCTGGGCGACGAAGGCGTCGTGGGCCTCGATGATCTTGATGTCGGAGGGCTTGACCCCGGCCGCCTCATAGGCTTGCTGGGCGGCGATGCGGTCGGAGGCGATGCGGTTGAGCGGCTTGTAGTTGCCGCCACGGCCCGGCGAGTAGCTCTCGTTGGCGGCGCCGATGCCGCGGATCCAGACCGGTGGCTGGCCGGTGCGCTCGGCGATCTCCCTGGCCTTGTCTTCGCTGGCGAACACGATCGCCCCGGCGCCCTCGGTGTACATGCAGGCTTCGAGCAGCCGGAGGAACGGTGCGATGATCCAGCGCGAGGCCATGACCTGGTCCGCCGTCACCGACTCGTCGCGTCGTTGCGCGTAGGGATTGCGGTTGCCGGAGTGGCACAGGATCTCGATGATCTTGGCGCGCACCTCGGGATCGCCGATGTCGCCCGGATAGGTGTCGTCGTAACCCATGCACATCTGCATATACGAGTCGCTCGCGGTGGCCCCCAGCGGGTACTCGTAGAACGGGTCCCACGACTTGGCGATCGTGTCGATCACCATCGGCGTCGCCGACTTCGAGCGGGGATCGAAACAGTCGGTTGCCTTCTCGCCCCCGACGCACAGCACCAGGTCCGAGGTGCCGCTGGCCACCTCCATCACTGCGGTGCGCATCGCGTAAAAGCCGGTGGCGCCGCCGCTGGCGACCCGGGTACCGGGCTTGTTGGCCATGCCGATGAGGCCGGTCAGGCTGCTCTCCGGGATGGCCTGGTGCTCGAAGATGTCGTTGTAGATGCCGTAGACGACCGAGTCGAACTCGTCGACCGTCACCTTGGCGTCCTCACAGGCGCGACGCGTGGCCTGTTGGAACAGGTCCCAGTATGTCGCCTCGATCCATCGACCCCGGCAGTCGGTGATGCCTGCACCGACGATTCCGACCTTCCTCATGGCGGCTGATCTCCTCTCCTGGGCCCGCGGTCGATCCCCGGACGTACCCTATGCTCGCCCAGCGTCCCCATCAAAAGCCGACACGGCCGGGTCGCAGAAGGAGCGCACCACCGCTGCGCTTTGGCTTTTGCCCAGGTTGGAGGCGTCATTGGTTGTCCGTTGGTCAGCATTGTATGAGGGATTGACAAAACTATTCCGACAGCGGTATAGTTTTGTCATGAGAATCATAAGCGTCGCCGAAGCAGCTGCCCAAATAGGTGTGAGCCCTCGACGGGTCCGCAAGATGTTGGCCGACGATCTGCTCCCCGGCCACCGAGTTGGCCGCGGGTGGGCGATCGAGCAGCGTGCTCTGGAGTATTTCAGAGATCACCGGGCTCCAGCAGGACGCCCCTGGCGAGCGTCATCGGCGTGGGCGGTGCTGGCCATCGCCGACGGCAACGAATCCGAGATGTTGCCAGTCGATCGCTCTCGAGCTCGAAGGCGCCTCGCCGATCACGGCCTGGCTGGGCTGGTTGATCGGCTGGCTGCTAGAGCCCAGCGACAGCGGTTCTACGCTCACCCCTCGATCCTGCAGCGACTCGAGGAAGAGCCCGATGTGGTCCGCTCAGGAGCTAGTGCTGCAGCCGACTACCAAGCGGACCTCATCGTTTCCGACTTCCTGGAAGCCTACGTACCCGCATCCCGGCTCCGAGGATTCGTCGACCGATACGGGCTCGACGCCAACGCCGAGCAGCCAAACGTTCTTCTCCGAGCAGTCGATGACGTCGTCTGGCCGTTCGCTCCCGACGCCGGAGTAGCACCGCGGGCCGTCGTGGTCGTCGACCTCCTTGAAGCGGACGACGACCGGTCGCGCCGAGCCGGAGCCGCAATGGCGGCCCAACGATGACGGCCTGGCCGACTGTCGACCGCGATTCTCTGCTGCTTCCTACGCTCCCCGGTCACAACAATGCCCTGTGGGAGACCCTCATCGAACTCGCCGAACTGCGACCGGGTGAATGGACCTTGATTGGAGGTCAGATGGTTTACCTCCACGCCGTCGAACACGGCGCAACTCCACCGAGGATCTCAACGGATCTCGATGTCCTGGTCAACGCAAGGACTATCTCCGACGGGGTCGGCGAGTTCGTCGCTGCGATTGAGGAGCGCGGATTCGGCCTGGAAGGGTCATCCCCGGAGGGAATCGCCCACCGCTACCGGAGAAACGGCGTCACGATTGACATCCTTGCGCCCGAAGGACTCGGTCGGCGTGCCGACCTCACCACGACGCCACCGGGCCGAACACTCGAGGTGCCTGGCGGTACCCAAGCTCTAGCCCGCACCGAAGTGGTCCCGGTACACACCGCGACCGCCAAGGGATGGGTGCCGCGTCCGTCACTACTAGGTGCGATCGTCGGCAAGGCGGTGGCCGTCGGCATCGACGACATCCCCGATGCTCAGCGGCTTGACTTCGCATTTCTGCTCTCCCTAGTTGAGGATCCCTTGGACCTTGTCGACCAACTGACACGCAAGGACCGCAGGCGTCTCCGGGGGCGCACCGAGCTGAAAGACCCCGAACAGGCGACATGGGCGATGCTTCCACCGGAGCGGCGAGATCAGGCGCGGGCGACCCTCGCGCTCCTCGTCGGCTGAGACTGTCGATCTGAAACGATGTAGCGCACCACCGCCGCAGCATGTGATTCGGGCCGGTCAGGCGGCAGTTGGGTGCGGACCCGCCGCGGACCCACCTCCGAGACGACCGGCTATCGCAGTCGCCGTCTCTAGGCCACCCACAGATCGACGAGTTGGTAGAACGTGATTACAGCGAAGAGCCCCACGAATGCAATCCCGGTACGACGAACGAACAGATGGCGCCGGCCGAACCACAGTCCGGCGGCTACACCGAAGGTGACGATCCCCTTGAAGGCGGCTGCCCATTCCCAGCCGGCGGCAAGCAACGTTGCCATGAGCGGGTTCATCTCCACCGCCCCGCGCTCGACAAGGTGCAGCGTCATACCGAGATCGAGAACGTTCAGAGCAACGAACCACAGCACCACCTGGAACCAGTCTCGATCCGAAAGGCGCCCGCCGGTAAGAATCGTCATCGCTCCACCGCTGTACTCCATGGCGGTGAACCCTACGCCCGAGGCGGAGATCCGGCCGGTCGCAGAGGCGAGTTCACGGCGACTCGAGGGATTAGAGGGCCACGGCCCTCCGACGCCGCACCAACATGTCGCTCGGGCAGTCCAGGGGCCAAATGCGCTGCGGACTGGAGGCGGACCGTGCCGAGAATCCCGCCCGACTCTGCTCTCGGGTGGGTCGACACCCTGTCAGCCGCTGATGATCTCGTCGGCCCGGCGGCCCTTCTTCAGCTGCTCTATCCCCCCCGGGATCAGCAACGAAGACCCGGTGGCCAGGGCCACGCGTTTTCCGGCGGCGTCGAGCACCTCGGCTTGGGCCACCCGAATCGTTCGGCCGCTGTGGCGGATCTCACCGATCACGGTGAGGTTGCTTCCATCGAGCATCACCGGACGCAAGAAACGCACCTGCAGATCGAGTGTCGCCGCCACCGCTCCCGCATCGCACGTCGACCACACGGCCGAGGCGATTGCGGTGTCGCACGCCCATGCCAAGGCCCCCCCGTACATCGCCGGCCCTCCGGCACTGAACCACGGGCTGGCCGGCCACGAGATCGATACCCTGCCGTGCTCCACCGACATGAAACGGCTCCCGGTGAGCAGCTGCACCGGCCCCGGGGAGATGACTCCGTCGATGAACTTCTTCATCACAGGGATCTTGTCGGTGTCGAAGATCGCCGGATCCTGCCAGGCGTCATCGGGCGGGGTCCTCAGATAGGGGTCGGGCGGATCGGTGATCGGCGGTTCGGGCACAGACGGCTCGATGTCGGGGTCGACCGGGAAGTCCTGGATGACGCACCGCGTCGTGGCGTGGGCGAGCGTCCGGCCGTGCTGGTCCTCGATTGTCGCTTCACTGACGCCCACCTCGCGCCCCAGGTAGACCGATTGGGCGCGGCCGATCAGGTGGCCCGAGTCGCGAGTGGCGGGACGCAAGTAGTTGATCGAAAGCTCTGAAGTCGAGAGCAGCTTGCCCGCAGGAAGGCCCGAGTAGAGAGCGAGGCTGATCGGGGCGTCGGCGAAGAATGCGTACACCCCTCCCCAGATGATCCCGACGGCGTCCTCCAACCAGCGAGTCACCGGCATCTTGAACGTCATCTTGCCGAGCCCGACCTCGGTGGGAGTGATGCCGGTCAGATGATGAATGGGCGGGCGTGGCGCCTCGCCCCGTACCGCCCGTCGCAGAGCATCGATACCGGGAACCGCCAGAAAGGACATGTCGCCGATGGTGCCGCGCACCGGCTCGTTGATAATCGAATCCATCCGGCACCCCCGTCCGCAGCGACCCTACTCCCGTGGCAGGCCTCGTTCCGCTCACACTCGGGCGCACGGCGTGGAGGTTCGGGTCGGCTCTCCCTCTCCCTTGGTAGTGTCAGGGACCGGATATGCGCACATCGAAGGCCGTGGATCACGCTCTCGAACTGGGTCGGACCGGTATCGGCATATCCGCCTGGGGGGAGGCCTACGAAGCGCTGAAGGCCGTTGAACGCGACCTGCCTCCCGAGGGTTTGATGTACCTCTCCCATGCCGCCTGGTGGATCGCCCGACTGGACGAGGCGTTTGCCGCTTCTGAGGCCGCCTACCACGGATTCGTCGCCGCCGGCGACGATTATGCCGCCGGCCGGCAGGCCGTCGAACTGTTCCGCGAGTACGCCGCCGCAGGCCAGTCGGCGGTGGCCGCTGCGTGGAGGGCTAAGGCCGGTAGGCACCTCGAGGGGGCTGAGGACTGCGCCGAGGAGGGGCTGCTGCTGTACCTCGCAGCTGGTGAGTCGTTCAACGCGGGTAATTGGGACCAAGGCCGCGAGGTTCTCGAACGGACGATCGATATCGGCGAACGATACGGCGATACCAGCCTCGTTGCCCGCGCCCGAATGCTGCAGGGCATGATCGAGGTTGAGGCCGGGAACGTCGAACGCGGGATGGGGCTGCTCGGGGAGGCCGCCGCGTCGGTGACCGCCGGAGTCGTCGACCCCGAGACGGCGGCAGTGGTGATGTGCAACACCATCGGCACCTGCTGGGACATGGCGGACTTCCGAAGCGCTGCCGAGTGGACGGACAATGCCCGTCGCTGGTTTGAGCGAAACGACGTGCCCGGTTACCCCGGTATCTGCCGGGTCAGAAGAGCGGAGATCATGACGCTCAGCGGCGACTGGGACCAGGCCGAGGCTGAGCTGCATCAAGCCATGGACGAGCTCGAGCGCTACGACGTCGTCGTCTACATCGCTGAGGCAAATTACGCCCTCGGCGAGATCTACCTCGCCCGCGGCGACGTGGATGGCGCCCTCGCCTACTTCAAGGAGGCCAACGAGCTCGGCAGGGAACCTCTTCCGGGATTCGCGCTGGTCGCCGCCGCAAGGGGCGAGCGCGATGCCGCCATCGTCACGCTCAAACGTGCCCTCACCCAGCCGGGGGAACGAATGCAACGATCCAGGGTGCTACTTCCGCTGGTCGATCTCCTCATCGAGGCCGGCGATCTCGAGGAGGCAGTTCGCACCACTTCCGAGCTGGAGTCGTTGGCGGCCGAGTGTAAGACGGGTGCCATGCGGGCCTGGGCCGAGACCGCCAGGGCGGCCTGCCTGGTGGCGGAGGGGTCGACGACCGACGCAGTAGTCCTGCTCGACACGGCGGATAGGATTTGGGAAGATCTGAAGGTCCCCTACGAAGTCGCCTCGACCCGTCTACGACGAGCGGTCCTTCGCCGCAGTCTCGGCGACCACACCGGCGCTGAGCTTGACCTGGACGCGGCGCGCGCGATCTTCGAGAGACTCGGCGCAAAGCCCGATCTCGAGCGATTGGATCGGGTGTCCAGCGCCGAGACACCTTCAGGGCCAGAGCCTAGAGCGGTGATGGTGACTGACATTGTCGGATCTACCCGCCTGGTTGAGGCCATGGGCGATGCGGCATGGGCCAAGCTCCTCGCCTGGCACGACCGCACCCTCGTCCATATCATCGAAAAGCACCACGGGGAGACCATCGACCGCACCGGCGACGGCTACCTGGCCACGTTCGTTGACTCCCCAACGGCTGTTTCATGCGCGATCGATATTCAGCGCGCTCTCGACCGTCAGCGCACCGATCAAGGATTCGCACCCAGCGTACGGATCGGAATCCACGCCGCCGCCATCACCAATGTCGACGGATCACCCGCTGGCGCAGAGGTGCATCGCGCCACCCGAATAGGCGCCCTGGCGGCTGCCGACGAGATTCTCATCAGTCGTCAGGTCACCGAAGCACTCGGGCCCTCGATACGAGTCGAGGGCTGGCGAAGCGAACAAGTGAAGGGGTTCGACAACCCCGTAGAGGTCGGTACCCTTTCCTGGAGCTCCGGCTCTTAGGGCCCGCGACCGGGTTCGACGAGGGATGCACAGCCGTAATCAACGAGCGGCTCGTTGAGGGCCTCATCGAGCGGCCTCCGATGCCCTGGAACATGCCAAGAGGAGAAACGCGGGCGTCCGGTAGTTGGTCTTGGAGGCCACTACGACTCGCCGATACTCGTGCAGGCGGGCACGATGGTCATCTCTCTTGTCCTGTCCAGCATCAGAATCCGCCACTCAAGGTCGGCCTTACCGACCGAAGCCTTCTTACCGCCAAGAGTCAGACCCCCCATGGCTTGAGCCTCCACCCCGGGTCGGTCTTATCCACCGTCGGCTCACCCTTACCGATAAGAAACCGACCCCCATGGCTTCAGTCTCCACCCTGGGTCGGTCTTTTCGACCGTCGGCTCTCCGACACCGGCCGGCAGATCGCAGGATCGGCCGAGGCGGGACACCGTTCACCTGATTCTCGCTAGACGGTGATCACGACGTTGCCGATCTTCTGGCCCGTCTCGACGTAGTGATACGCCTCGACGATCTGGTCCAGTGGATACCGCCTGTCGACGACCGGCTTGAACTCTCCCGATTCGATAAGCCCTTTGAGGTACCTGATTCCCTCGGGATCACGACGCGGAACCACGAACATGAGCTTCCTGCCGCGGAACAGGGGCGTGATGAGCGCCAGGATCGGGCCGTGCCAGAAGAGCCCGACATCCGATGAGATGTAGATGCCGCGGCGTTTCAACAGCCGCCGGCATCGACGGAAGGAGCTCTTGCCGACCGCATCGAGAACCAGCTCGTAGCTCTGCTTGTCCTTGGTGAAGTCTGTGGTCTGGTAGTCGATGACCCTGTCGGCCCCCAAGCCCTCGACCAGGGCCACGTGCTCGGTGCCACAGACCGCGGTCACATTGGCACCGAGGCTCTTGGCGATCTGAACCGCCGCCGAGCCGATGGCTCCGGTTGCACCGTAGATGAGGACGTCGTGTCCATTGCGGACCTTTGCGCTCCGCAACATGCCCAGCGCGTAGTGAGAGCCCTCGGTACTGGGAGCAGCCTCCTCGAAGGTCGAGTCGCTGGGGATACTCACAATCAGACGCTCGGCTTGGATGGTCATGTACTCAGCGTGCGCACCGAATGTGCCCTCGCAGTAGCCACACAACCTGTCGCCCAACCTGTAGGACGTGACGTCTTTGCCGACCGCCTCGACTTCTCCGGCAAACTCGGTTCCGAGGATGGCAACCTTCGGCCGACGGAGCCCACTGAAGAACCTGATGAGGAACGGTGTGCCTCCACGGTACCCGCAGTCCGTCCGATTGACGGTGGTAGCGCGGACCCTGATCAGTAGCTCGTCGTCTCCGGCCGTCGGTTTGTCGACTTCCTCGAGCCGCACGACTTCCGGCGGGCCGTACCTGGTGCGAACAACTGCCTTCATCAGGGGATGGAGTGTATGGGCCGTTCCCGCTTGGGCGAGCGAACCTGGCTGCTTCCCTCGAGCGGCCCGGCGCCAGCTCGCAGCAGCAAACAAGCGTTACCCCCAAGCCAGGAGCCTCCAACCTGGGTCTGTCCTATCCATCGAAGGTTTCTCCGGCACCAAGCCGGACGCCATGAGCCGCCAGAGCTTCCGAAACAGCCGTACCATGGCCGCTCTTCGCGAGTTCCATCTGATTGATCCAGGAGACCGCCATGACGACCAGCCACTTCTGCAATGGCAAATGGAGACCGGGGCCGGTGGCGGCGTGCCTGAAGCACAAGCGCCTCAGCAAGAAGCAGACTTCGGTCTACCGAAGCGGTGATGACGGTGATGCGTCTTCAGGGTCTGGTAGTGACGGCTCCGAGCCTTCGGGCGGTTCTGAGCCTGACTCGGGTTGAAGCTGTCGCGCGCTGTGGGGGGTGATGGGCTCACCACCTGTTCCTGCCTCGGTCGGCTGGCGGTCGTTTTGTTGCTCTGCCTGCCACTTCACATCTGAGACCCATCGAGTACGCCTTCGATCTCGGCGGCGGCGACGAGGGCCGGCTCCGCGGTAGGGTCGGCTCGACTTCGCGAGGGGGCTCGACGACTATGAACTTCGGCGCCGGTAGGTCGGGGCCCTTCGATGGCTAGTGGAACCCGTCGATCCATCTCGGAGTCAGTCGAGGGGTCCGACCTCGGTGACTTTCGGGCGACCGATTGGGGTCAGCTCATCGTCGCCGCCGGCATTTTCGGGTCGGCGTTCTTGTGGATCGCCCTGGCGCTGCGGTCGATTGATCCCGGGACAATCGCCTTCGGACGCGCTGCATTGGGTGCCGGGGCGCTGGCCATGTTGCCGAGCGCCCGTTGCTCGGTGGCCCGGGTCGATTGGCCGCGGCTGGTCCTTGCCTCCTTGTTCGGGATGGCGGCTCCGGTGCTGCTGTTTGCTCTGGCCGAGGAGCGCATCCCCTCGGCGCTGGCCGGGATGCTGGTGAGCGCCATACCGATCTTCACGGCCGCTCTGGCTGCGGCGGTGACCCGGTCGCGGCCGACCCGCAAGCGGCTGATCGGTCTGCTGGTCGGTTTCGTCGGGATCGTTCTGTTGACGGCACCGGATCTGGGTGGCTCCGGAGCCGAGGCCGTGGGAGTGGTGATGGTGCTCGGCGCGGTATTCAGCTATGCGGTGGCCTCGACGCTGTACGCCCCGCTTCAGCAGACGTACGGTTCGCTTCCGGTCACGATGTGGCTCCTCGTGCTGTCGACGGTCATGTTGAGCCCGCTCGGTCTCGTCGGCCTCCCCAAGTCGTCGTTCGAATGGCTGCCGGTTGTGTCGGTGTTGATCCTCGGTGTCGCCGGTACCGGGGTGGCTTGGGCGATGTGGGTAGGGCTGATCGGACGGGTCGGTGCTGTTCGCGCTGCGATCGCCGGGTACATCATCCCGATCGTGGCATTGGTTCTGGGCGTCGTCGTCCTCGACGAGCAAATCGAAGCGATCCAGATCGCCGGCATCGCCGTGGCTCTCTCGGGCGGCTACTTCTTGAGCCGCGGTCAGAGCCCGGCGGACTAAGCAACCCTCTCGCGGGACCGATGCCGTCTTGGCTCCGATTGCACCGAAAGGACGAGAGAGGCCAGTCGGTTGACCGGCGCGCTGCCCGGCTCCTGTGAGGCCCTGCTCTAGCAGCGGCATCGTAGGAGGACGACACCATATGAGTCATCGAGATACAGCCTGCGTTGGCGGTGCTGAAGTTGTCGGGAGGATGCCTACCTTCCTGATGACCTTGATCTCAGCACGCCGATCTTCGAGGCGAACAGAGCAACTTCACAAACAGGCCCACGATGCCGCCGACCAGGGCGGTTGTGGCCTGACTGTGCTCCGGATAGGGCTGAGCACATGAGGCGCGCCGCACGGGCCGCCACGGCAGCTTCATACCCGTACTGGAACCGGCATTCGGAGCGGCCTGTGACACCGACTCTCGCGACCTCGAGTCCGGCCGCTCTGGGATCCCCGGGTGTACGGATATGTCCCTCGGATAGGAGTCCCTGGTTGAAGTCGCCCGACCTTGGTAATGACCGTCACCGGGGGGCGTCCGGAGAGGAATACGCGGACGCTCAGTCCGGTTACGCGCCGTATGGATACAGCCGTCAAGAACGCGCTTGACCGCGGCGGCGTCATCGATATCACCACGCTCGGAGCGAGGAGCGGAACGCATCACCGCATCGAGATCGTCTTCCATCACTTCGACGGGAGCTACTACATCACGGGTAAGCCGGGCTTCAAACGTGATTGGCTGGCGAACCTGAACGCCAATCCCGAGTTCACGGTCCACCTCAAGGGCGGCCTGACCGCAGACCTCTCGGCCGAGGCGAAGGAGATCACCGACGAAGATCAACGAGCGAAGGTGCTGTACCGAATACTCATTGAGAGCTGGGGCAACGAGCCGGCCAAGGCCGAGCACATCCTTCCACGGTGGGTCAGGGACGCGCCTCTGGTGGAGTTCACCATCGGCTGACCCGGGGGGACCAGTTTGCGGAGCCCGAGAGCGGGTCGGCCCGGCGGACCCGAAGCATCGTGCACCACCAGCACCACCCGCTCCAGCTGCAATCCCTCCACGACCGCGGAATTGCCGGTGACCTGCCGATCGGCGGTGTACGGATAGGGAGTCTGACGAGTCGCCGCTAGTTCGAGAAGTAGTCCGGCTCGTTGCCCGGCTTCCACTTGATCGAGCAGCCCATCGAGGGGAACTGCTCCTGCGACACAGGGTCGTCGTTGAGCACGGCGTCGATCGCAAGTCGCAAGTCGGCGCCTGTCACCTTCCCGATCGTGTTGGGCCGGGCCTCGTCGAAACGGCCCCGATAAACGAGCGTCCTGTCCCGACCGAAGACGAAGAAGTCAGGAGTGCACATCGCCGTGTACGCCTTCGCTACTTCCTGGCTCTCGTCATAGAGGTAGGGGAAGCGGTAGCCGAACTCTTGAGCCTCCCGAGCCATCTTCTCAGGTCCGTCCGTCGGGTAGGCGGCGGGGTCATTCGATGAGATGGCCACGATTCCCAGGTCGCCGTCGGCGTAGTCGTTCCCGAGCTCCACCAAGCCGTGCCTGATGTGTTGCACATAGGGACAGTGGTTGCAGATGAACATAACCAGCAGCCCCTTGGCGTCGGCGAAGTCATCGATCGAGACCATGTCGCCGGTAGCGGTGTCGGGCAGGTCGAACTTGGGTGCGGTAGTGCCCAGGGGCAGCATTGTGGAAGTTACGGCCATCGTTGGACCTCCTCGGGATCTTGGCGACCGAGTCTATGGAATTGGCTTTCCTACCCGGACCTCACCACGACGCCACCGGGCCGAACACTCGAGGTTGCCTGGTGGTACGCAAGCTCTAGCCCGCACAGAAGTGCTCCAACGGCTCCGACGTCGAACCAGTGCTCGTTGCGGCGGATCGAGCGGGTGCCCCAGCGGACCCGACCAAGAACCAGTCGCTGCGACACGCCGGGCAGGCGGCGTCGACCTCGACATGGAACCAGTCAGAGGGTCGACAGCCGCCAAATCAGGACGGTCAAGACGCCGATACCCGCAATCGCGAGAGCAATCCCCGACGCCGCCGGGATGGCGACGACCCCAATAAGCACGACGGCGACGGTCAAGACTGATGCTCGGCGCATCTCTGTGGCCCCTTGGTTGAGTCGGTCCGAGAACCTACCAGGCCGTTGCGGTGGCTGCAGAGAGTGCTCGTGTCGGTGGCTGTGCGTGATCGGGGCCATGAGCCCCAGCGCCAGACCTCCGATGACTTCGGTTATCGCGGGTAAACCGCCACAACATGTGATTCGGGCAGGTCACAGCGGGTATCGGGTACGCACTCGCTGCGGACTCGTACCCCGAGAAGACTGGTTATCGGATCTCAGGGCTGTACCGCGCGAACTCATGTTCAGTCAGCTGCACCTTGCGTCGTCTGCGCGGGTGCGTCGGATCCGCGTATCTTTGACCGATGCCTCGGCAAACGGCTGGTCTGTGTCAGCGCGCCCAGGGTCGAGTCGAGTGATTCGAATTCTCTGGCCCGTGCTTGGGGTCTCTGTGCTCCTTGCCGCCTGCAGCGCGCCCTCCTATGTGGAAGGCGACCTGGCAGATGCGATCGCAGCCGCTGATCCCGGCTCCACCCTGCACGTCCCCGCCGGGCGGTATGAGGGGCCGATCGTGATCGACAAGCCACTGACGATCGTCGGCGAGCCGGGCACCCTCATCGCCGGGTCTCCCGGCGAGCCGGCGGTTTCCATTCGGCGCACCCACGATGTGACGCTGCGCGGCATCACAATCGAAGGCGGCGAGTCGGGCATATACGTGCTCGGGTCTCTCGGCGTGGTGATCGACGACGTCGAGGTGCGCGCTGCCGAGTGGCACGGCATCTTCGCCCACGATGCCGAGATCGAAGTAACCGATTGCCTCGTGTCCGGACTGCGAGCCGCAAGACCCCAGGGCATCGAGATCATCAACTCGGATCGTCGGCCCCCGTCTCGGATCGCCGGGTGCCGCATCGAGGGACCGGTGTTCGAAGGCATCGTCTCCCACGTCTCTCACGTGACGTTCGAGAACAATGAGGTGGTGGGGTCGTCGCCACGGGGCATCGTCGTGACGGAGATGTCGGCGGGCCGCATTCAGGGCAATCGGGTCTCCGAGGCAGAGGGAGCCGCCTACTTCTGCGGGGATCAGAGTGTCTGCTCGGTGGTGGATAACTCGGCGGAACATGTCGCCGCGGTCGACCCCGCCTACACCTCGGGCATGGGCCACGGACTCGTCGTGCACTTCAACTCAGTGGCCTACGTCAATTCGCTCCAGGTGGAAGGGGCAGATGGCGAGGGCGTGGTCTCGATGCTGGGATCAACGTTGTCTCCCGTGCCGGTGAGACTCGGCTTCGGTCACAGAGGCCTGCCGCTGCTGCCTCTGGCTGCCGTATTGCTGGTCCTGGCGGTTGCCGTCGCCGGGGGACGTCTGAGTCGCCGCGCCGCTGTGCCCGGTTCCATCGGGGGCACAGCCGCCCCGGGGAACTCAGAGATGTTCGCAAGCGCGGTCGCTGTCGCCGCCCCGGTCGAGGTCCTGGTGTCCACCCGGCGATCTCGAAACCCGATCGATCCCGACACCACGCTCGGCCGCAAGCGGATCCTGGGAGTCGGGATCTTCCTCGCCCTGTTCCTCGCCTTCTTCGGCTTCAACCGTCTTCCCAAGTTGGAGGCCGTGCGACAAGACGTCGACGTCGTCACGGCCGTCACCACCACGAGTGAGGAAGGGGGCCGTTGCTTCCAGGGATCGTGCGTGGAGACCACACCTGAGGGGGGCTGTTTCCAGGGATTCTGCATTGCGGCCTCACCCGAGGGCGGTCTCCTGCAAGGCTGGCTGGACTTCTCGGTCACCTACCTGTGGCTGGTGACGGTCGGCATGACATTCGCCTTCCTGGTAGCCGGGCTGGCCGAAACCTTCTTCTTCCCCGATCCTGTCGGCGGATTCCGGGGCCGGGGTCTACGGGGCTCTCTCCAGGGACTCGCCGTCGGACCGGTGATGACGCTGTGCTCGGCCTGCATCGTCCCCGTGGTGAGCTCTTTCCGACAGAGGGGGGCGAGCGTCTCGTCGACGATCGCCATCACCCAGGGCTCGGCGACGCTCAACGCACCGGCGCTCGTGATGGTGCTGGCAATCTTCACTCCGCTCTTGGCCGGTGCCCGGATAGCGCTCAGCGTGCTCGGAGCCCTGCTAATCGGTCCGGTGGCAGCGTGGACAATCGGCAGGAGGTCGGAGGCGAAGGGCCCGGTTGGGGCGCGGCCTATCGGAGCTTCAGCGTCGCTCGACCCGTGGGGCACGGTGGCTCGTCGAGGCTTCGTCGATTGGCTGAAGAGCTCGGCCGGTTTCTTCTTCCGCCTGACTCCGGTCGTGATTCTTGCCGGGTTCGCCAGCGGCCTCGCCATCCAGTGGCTCACCCCGGGGACGGTCTCACAGTACCTGGGCGATCATCTGCTGGGTATCGCCCTCGCCGCCACGGTTGGCATCCTGATCAACGTGCCGCTCATGTTCGAGATCCCGCTGGTTGCCGGGCTCATGCTGGTCGGGATGGGAACGGCCCCGGCAGCGACGCTGCTGTTCACCGCGGCCGCGGCCGGCCCCATCACCTTCTGGGGCCTCGCCAAGCTGATACCGGCCCGCGGGATCGGCGCCTTCGCCGCAGCAACATGGGTTCTCGGCGTCGCCGGCGGGCTCGCCGTCTTGGGCTTGGAAGCCATCTGATCCCATGCCCAACACATTCACCGCCGATCCGGGTCCGGAAGAGTCCACCAGCGGCTCGCGGGTTCGCAAACGGCTCGCCACGACCGCGGGGCGCCGCCGGATCGTCGGCGGATTCCTCCTGGCAGGCCTCCTGGCGACGACGCTTGGCGCTGTCGATCCACCCACACTCGACACCGTCCGTGACGATGTGGCCGTCTCGGCGAGCGCCGACTTGGCCCGCCGCGGTGTTCCGGCGCGCCAGGTCTCGAACTGCTTTCAGGGGTTCTGCTACGAGGAGGGCGCCGGGATGTTGCGCCGGTGGTGGGACTTCTCGACCACGTATCTCGAATTGATCGCGGCCGGGGTCATGCTGGCCGCCCTGGCCGCGGGGGTCGCAGATGCGTTCCTGTTCCCGACCGAGCGCGGGCCTGCGTGGGGCAGGCACAGTGCCAAGGAATGGTGGCGATCTCGTCGAGTGGCGACGCTTCTCGAGTTGCAATCCTCAGCCGTATTACCCGCCCGAGGGCTGGTGATGGGGGCGGTGGCGACGGGTGTCTTCAACGCCCCGGCCCTGGCGATGGTCGTCGTCCTGTTCTCTCCAGGCGTGATCGGTCTGCGCGTCGGCCTGGGCCTTATTGCGCTCGTGCTGATCAGGTGGTTGGTACCGGTGGCGAAAGAGTCCCCGAACGGTATGTCGGAGACGGACCGCCCATCCGGGGGTGAGGCACCCTGGTCGGAGGTGATACGCGATGGCCTGATTGGAGCCGGAATTGCAGCATGGCGTTTCCTCCTTCGGCTTGCTCCGGCGTTCGTCCTCGTCGCCTTCGTCGGTGGTCTCGGAACTCAGTACCTCACGGAAGCGGGCGTGGCCGCGGTGGCCGGCAACCACATGCTCGGTGTCATCCTGGCGGCGGCCGTCGGGCTCCTCGTCAGTGCTCCCCTAGCTCTTGAGATCCCGCTCGTCGCCGCCGGTCTCCTCCTCGGCATCGGATGGGTCCCGGCCGGGGTGCTGTTGTTCGCAGCCGCCGCATCCGGTTCGGTCACCGTTGGCGACCTGGCCCGCAGGTTGCGACACCGCGAGGTCGTGGCGTTCCTCTTGGTCATCCTGGCGACGAGTTCGATTGGCGGCGGCGCCGGGCTCGTGGGCTCGAGGCTGGCCGAGAGTTCCGTGCCGACGGTCGCCTTTGACGGCGAAACGTGCGCGTATTCGGGTCCGGCTCACTTCGGCCCGCAGGTGGTCGACTTCGTCGTGCGCAATGAGACCGAGGACGCCGGGGACGGCCACACGATGGCGGTGGTCGTCGGGCGCCTCCCCGACAACGTTTCGATCGACCACTTCGCCGCCGAGGTCCATGCGGCTCCGACGTCCCCGCTGCCCGGGTACTTCACCATGGCCGGCACCGATCGCTTCGTGTTCCCCGGCACCGAGCAGATTGCCCAGATCACGCTCCACCAGGCAGGTACCTATGCCGCGGTGTGTCTCAACGGAGGTGGGTTCTACGTGATCTTCGAGTTCTCGATGCCACAGCCGATGGGCTGGTTCGACGAGTTCCAGAGCACATTCACCCAGTACGTCGCCCCGGTGACCTTCACGGTTGCCGGGTGAGCGCCGCCTCTTCGGGGAAAGTACCGATGACCACCTCACCGAGGAACGGCCCCTGGTCCCCGGTAGAAAAGTCGCCGCCTACCGCCGTGAGGCTTCCGCCGGCACCGGTCACGGAGTGGAGCGACACCGGAGTATCGACGGTGAAGGTCGAGACCTCACCGGTTGGGAAATCGATCTCGCCGACTGTTCCGTTGTTGCCGACGATGTGAACCACCTCGCTGTCCAGCCAAACACCGTTGAGCCCCGGGAACGCATCCAGATCGAGGGCGCGCCAGGTATCGCCGTCCCAGAGTGCGGCCGCCCCCTTGCGCCGTCCGCCCACGGTGACGATGCGATCGGGACCGGTGCCCCAGACTCCGATGAGATCCTCACTCAGGCCGACGTCGATCTCTTCGAGCGCGGTGCCGTTCCATCGGAGCACCGCACCTTTCTGCCCAACGATGTAGACGTCGTCTGCGCCGCTGCCCCACACCTTGAAGAAGATCCGCACTCCAGAGCGTTCCATATCGGGCAGCGGCACCGGCTCGAAGCCGTTCCCGGTGTCGTGCAGGACCGTCGCATCGCCCCCAACTGCCCAGACGTCGGTCGTCGAGGATCCCCAGACGCCCCAGAGGTCCTGGTCGGTCGGCGCCGGCGCGGAGCGCCACCCGGTGCCATCACCCCGGAGCACCGCACCTTTCTGGCCGACGGCGATCAGCTCACCCGAGTCGAAGCCGTGGATCCAATTCAACAACCCGACTTCGGCGCCGTGGTCCACTTCGGTGACGGTGACGCCGTCGTAGCGGAGGATCCGGCCTCGATCCGGAGTCCCACCGACGATCCACTGCTCTGTCGCCGAACGGGCGTAGACGGACATCCACCAGTCTGTGCTGGTGTGGACCGAGCTCCACTCCGTTTGGGCTTCCTGCCAGGGCGAGCAGCTCGTCAGGACGAATAGGAGCGTCAGGGCCAAGGGGATCCATCGCCGGCTCAACATGCGACCGTCACTCGTTTGTTCGTATCGCCGGACCGGTTTGGGCGTCACGACACCGCAACCTCGTTCACGATGACGTAGAGCCCTTCCACACTCTCGGTGACGACAAAGACGGACTCGAAGGCCGACTCGGTCTCGCCGATCATCGTGCCGTCCGGCCCGGCGTACGTCACCTCGCGGACGGTGCCATGGACCTCGACGCCCAGGAGCGGGCTGGACTGGAAGCCGGTGTACGAGAGTACGACTTCCATGGAATCGAAGGTGTAGGAGGGAACCACGATCTCGCCGTTCGGTCCGGCGTCGGTGATTTGCTCCTCGATGTTGGCGAGCCGGGCACCCGATGCGGCGGTCGCGGCGAGCGCCGGATCGCGGGTACGCAGGGCATCGGCCTCGATCTCGAGGTCGGCCATGAGGTCTCTGGCGATGTTCTGGGCTTGTTGATCGCCGACCTCCTCATAGGCTTGCCCTGCCTCTTCGCTGATCGTCACCGGTGGCAGCGACGCGATGTCGATTTGCACGTCCGGACGCCCGCTTGTGGTGATGTCGAGCACCGATCCCGCTGCCGGAGATCGCGCCGCCCCCCCGGCGATTACAACGGCGATGGCGAAGACAGCGAGGCTCCCCGCGACGAGAAGACCGCGCGCCGGAGTCACCTTCCTCACCCACACACCAACGTGGTCGTCCTCGGAACCGGCGGCGGGGAAGGAACGCTCGACGTATTTGAGGACGGCGGTGAAGACGGTGAGGGACCCGAGCAATGCCACCTTGGCACCGAACTCGGTCTGCTGGGGAGCGATGAAGAGTACGGCCAGCATTGCCACCACCACCGCCAGCACCAGCCTGGCGACGCGCCCCCGGGGAATCGCCTTGGGGTCGGTGATCATGAAGAACAGGAAGATGAGGAGCTCCGGTGAGGTGACTATGACCCACCAGAACGACCCGTCACACACCGGCTGGAGCGACCACCTGGCGGTGAAGCAGTGTCCGCTGCCGGCGAGCACCCCGAGAAACGTCGCGAACGTGATCCAGAACGCCACGGTCATCGACAGCATGCGCACCTGCCGGGTAACGGCGATCCCGCCGATCATGATGATGATCACCGCGGCCGCCAACGCCGGCGACATCGGTCCCCACCAGAAGTCGAGAGGTTCGACGAGAGTGCTGCCGAGCACGAGGAAGCCGAGCGTGAGACCGAGGTTGTTGGGGTTGAAGATTTGGATGTTGTGCGGCCGGATAACGTACTTCGACAACACCGAGACCGCCGACACCCCGGCGAAGATGTACCAGCCCTTCATGCTCCACCAGTCGCCGTGCCGGGTGCCGACGACTCTCAGGATGAGCGCCACCCCTGCGCCGGTCAGCAGGGCGCTCGCCGGCCACTCGAACGCTCGCTTCCGCCGAAAGAGCAGAACGACTTCGAGCACCATGGCGGTGAGCACCGCGACCAGAATCTGGGCGATCGACAGCGGGAAGTCGAGGCCGACCTGACCCAGGATGTGAACCGAGATGACCGTGGCGGCGATCTTGAAGCGAGGGTCGCCGAGCTTCGGAAGCAGGACCGGATAGGTTCGCGACCCCACCCGAATCGTCGGTCGGTCAGAAGTGCTGACGGTCATCATGGAACGGAACTCCGGGGTCGCGGTCAACGTCATCTCGTCATCGGCGACGCCCCTCGCGATGAGCCGAGCGACGATAATATCATCGCGAGGGGACCCAGGACACGAGCCGGATGCCTGTCGCCGGCAGGCATCGAGACCCGATCAGCTGCGGCTTGCTGGTCGCAGACTGCGACGGAGGTGGACTCTCATGCCCGAGGCCCGATCATCCACAGGGAGCCCGGACCTGCAACGCGACCCGCCCAGCGGCTCCCCGACCGGGCCGCTGGGCTGGTGGTCTCTGACCCCTTCGGTGTCGATCGCCGTCTTCCTGCTCGTGGCCATGTTCACCCTCGACTCGAGCGGCAGCTCCCGCATCGGCCTCGCCCTGATAACCGGTGTGCTGATCGGGCCGCCGGCGTCGTACCTCCTCAACAGGTACTGGCCCGCGATCGCGACGGGGGATCATCCCGCTCCGCCGACGCCGAGCCCTGGGGCCAAGCCCTGACTCACCTGATTCCGAGTCTCCGGCAAGAGGTCGCTGATCTCATCGCCGACAAGGTGTGCGGCTTGCAGCAGTAGAAGTTCCGCCCATTCCGTTGGATGCGCCCACGCCGAGACGCGAGAAACCCCGGCATTGCCCGAGGTTTCTCCGTAGCGGGGGCAGGATTCGAACCTGCGACCTTCGGGTCATGAGCCAGGTGAAACCCACAACTAGGACAAGTAAACCGCTGCACATTGTGATTCGGGCAGGTCTGAGGCGGTTTCGGCCGCGGACTGTCGGCGGACTCGGCTCGCCCGGGAGCGTTATTGCACCATGAGCGACTGGCGAGGTGGGCGATAGATTTCAGATCTCCTCGCCGTACTTCTCGAAGTGCTGTCTTCTCGCGCTGCCAATCCAGTCGTTGCGCTCGATTCTCTTTGGGCTCTGGTTCAGTGCAGTCGCCACATCCTCGATATCCTCGGGCGTGAACGAGGCGATCTGCCGGAAGGTGTGAATGTTCATGGATTTGAGCATCCGCGCCGTCAGGGCGCCGATGCTGGGGAGCGCCTGTAGGTCGTCAGATTGGTCCTTGGGATCCCGGGTGAATCGCTCGGCCACCGCCGCCCGGTGGACAGCCTCGCGATCATCCTGCGATGCTTCCACCGGAGTGGGGGAAGCCGGTCCTTCCGCGGCGATTGCCTCGTCGGTCTCCATCTCAGGCTCGTAGGAATCGAAGACCGCCTCGCGGGTCTCCTTCTCCTCGTCTCGCGGACGGGCTTGGCCGGTTTCGAGACGCTCGATCTCGGCTCCGAGGGCCACCGACTTCTCGACCTCCGGCTTCAGAGCTTCGATCTGCTCGCCCGCCGAATCGGCTTCTGCTTCCTTGGCGATCAGGGCGGTTTCGAACTCACCGAGCCGGAACCGGAGGCCGATGGACTCAGATTTACCGGACTCGAGCTCGACGTCCTTACCGGCCAAAGAGCCCTCGAGCTCCCCCACCTGTGCCCGGAGACTGGCGAGCTCAGACTCGCGGGACTCGAGTTCATCGCCCTTCGCCGCCAAAGAGCCCTCGAGCTCATCGAGCCGGCCCCGGAAGCCGGCGCGCTCGGATTCACGAGCGTCCAGCCGAGCGTCCATTGCTTCGAGATTGCGCTCGAACGCTTCGAGCCGAAGGTTGAACTCGGCCCGCTGCGTGCGAACGGACTCCATCTCCGCTGTCTTCGCCTCGTGGGTTCGTTCGAACGCTTCGAGCCGGGTGTAGAGCTCGGAGCGTTGCGCCCGGGTGGCTTCCGTCTCCGCTGCTCCGTCAGCGAGGATGCGTTCTAGCTCTCCCAGACGGTCTTGCAGATGGGTGCGTTCGCCACCGGCACTTTCCAGTTGGGTGCCCCTTTCGGTCAGCGTGCCATCCAGATCTTCCATACGAGCCTGGAGATTGGAGAGGTCCGAGTTGAGGGCCTCCACCTCGGTGGTTGCTGCGGTAATCGATCGAGACAGATCACTAGTCCGATCCTGGAGGTACTCCTGGCTTGATCTCATCGACTCCAATTCGGCCGCTCCGCTCGCCAGGGTGTTCTCCAAGCCTTCGAGGTGGATTTGGATGTCGGCACGCTCCGAATCCAGGGTCTCCAGGTCGGCGTTCTTTGCCGCGAGGGCGCTCTCCATCTCACCTACCTGTGCCAGGAGATCGACCCGCTCCAGAACGAGCTCCTCGAGATCGGTGTCCGCAGTCGCTATGGCCACTTCCAGCTCCCGGAGCCGGGCTCTGAGATCGGTGCCTTCGGACCTGAGCGATGCCAGCTCTCCGGAGCTGATCGCCAGGCCATCTTCCAGCGCACGGTGCTCCGCCCTGGCCGAATCGAGATTCTGCTCGGCCTCGGCGAGCCTGGCTTCCCACTCCTCTTCGATTCGCGCCCAACGTCGACTCGACCACCAGTGCCACGCCAGCCAACCAAGAGCAAAGCCAACCGCGGTAGCTAACAGGAGGAGAAGAATCTGTCCTAGGGGCATGGTGCTTTGCCTCTTTCGACATCAAGAGTCAGATGGCCGATCGGTCCTTTTGTATCGGCAGGGGCGAACGGCGGTGAAGGCATCTGACGCTCGACGGCCAACGGGTGACATTCGGAGCACACCGCCCCGACATGTGATTCGGGCAGGTCAGGCTGCGTTTCGGGGACGGACTCGCTGCGGCCTCCCGCTCGAGATGGGGCCTATCGGTGCAGGATGATGATCTCGGCGTGGACCTTGCACCTCTAGCCGAGATAGAAGTCGGGGAATGCAAGGAGCAGCATCGCCACCGGGATCAGGAGCGAGGCGCCGAGCACGGCCCAGGCCGCCAAGGTGCGCCCATCCGCCAGGCCCTTGAGGGGCCGATCCGGCGCAGCTCGCGAGACCCATCCGCTCAGCCGCCAGAGCGCTGCCGCGGCGACGACGCCCATGGCCGCCACGTAGGCCAATGTGGCGGCCGCGTATTCCTCCAATGACGACCCGACCTCGAAAGCGATCTCGGTGATCGCCAGAGCAACCAGTGAGCCGTTCCATAGGGCGTGAACGCCAATCCCTCCGAAGATGAGTCGTGCGGAGCGCCCACGATGGCGTCGGTTGCGCCACTCCCACCACCCGAGCACCACCAATCCGCTTGCCAGGGGGTGCACCGCGGCTCCGGGGAGCCGTCCGAGGAGAATCGCGGTCCATGGTCCCCCGACCCAGGCACCGCCGAGGGCGTAGAGCACATTCTCGACCACGGCGAACCCGGCGCCGGCTGCGACACCGGTCAAGAAGGCGTCTTGCGACGATGAGGGTCTAGACCAACGAGCTCCGAGCGCCTTGCCGAATTCCTCGGTCACCGGAGCCACGATCACCAATTCGGCGATGAACAGAAGGGTCCACGGCGAGGCCAGCACCGTCGTCAATCGGGGATCCAATTGCAGCGCATCGAGGAGTTCAGCACCCTCGCCGGCGAAACCGAGAAGGAAGGCATATGCAAAGGCGAGCACCACGCCGTAGCTGAGGAGCGCCACGATGACTCCCACGATCGCCCCGCCGAAGATTGCGGGTACGGGGAGCCGGCCCGAGAGTCGCCCCCAGACGGCGAGAAGCGCTGCGATCGGGAAGCTCGAGCCGGCGACGACGAAACCGAATCCGGCGTCGGACACCAACAGAGCCCATGAGATCGAGGCGATGCCGACCGCGCTCATGACAAGTGCGGCGGCGTACTTGGTGTTCATTCCCAGCCCTCCATCAGTTGATCGATCCGGCTCATCACCCGGCCCGACCTCGACCGATAGGACTCGATCATTGCGATCGCCAGGAGGGAGGCGATGCCGACGCCGGCGGTGATGATCCAGAAGAAAGCAGATTGGGGTGAGCTGTCGGCGGCTGCGGCGGTCACCCAGAGAACGGCGCTCACCGTGGCCAGGACGAGGGCCGCGACGACCCGCCTTCTGACTCTGGTGACCATTGCCCAAACCAGGAGTCCGACCGCGGCGGCGAAGGCGATCACTCCGTACACCAGCCCATCGATGAACATCTGGGCGAGGGGCGTCACGATTAGGAGGCCGATCCCAGCCCACTCGAGGGCTAAGAGCTCGGTGATCCCCAGATCCAATCCGCGCATCCGCCGCGCCCACCGCCCCAGGTCGACTTCGGCGAGGAGCACGAGGGCGATCGGGGCCGTGTACCACTGAGCTTGTCCACCGATGCTGTCGCCTATTGCGAGCAGCCACGTCACGAGAACCAGCGGCGGTCCGATCGAGGCCAGTCGGGGTTGACTCAGGGTGAGGCCGGCGGCGATGACCTCGATACCCAGCGTCAGGATGGCCGCCACGAGTACACCTCGTTGCGGCCAGGTGTTGGCGGCAACGATCACCGACTCCAGGCTGGCGAGGGTCGCTGCGATCGCCAACGGCCTGATCGATGGGCCCGCTTGGTTGATGCGCCACAGGGCAAGCGACACGACCGTGGCTGCCAGGCCCAGGGCGAGGAGAACGATCGCCACTGCCTGATCCGATGCTTCCCACCCGAAGGCGAAGGCGTTGACGGCGGCGACACCGACGACGGCGGCCAACTCGCGAAGCATCGGGATGCGCAGCGGTGCGGCTGCGCGACTCATTGCCACGGCGAGAAGTCCGAGCCCGGCCCCGACCGCCGGCCAACCCGAACCCGTGGTGTCGCCGATCGCCATGAGGCTCCCGACGACCACGCCGGCGGCTGCCAGCATGCCCCAAATGAGGGCCGTGTCGATATCGGTTGTCCAAGAATCGGTATCGAGTTCCGGATGGCGGAATCGAGCCCGGGCGAATTCGGCGACGAAGATCGCAAGGAGGCCAAACGTGATCTCGGTCGCTACGACTGTGGCTTCGGTGGACCAGTCCAGGCCGAGAGCCAAAGCCGCCCAACCCCAGCCCACGATTGAAACCGTCGCGTAGTGGAGATGCCGGCCGACGGCTGAGATGGCGATGCTCGACGCGGCAGCGACGGCGAGGAGTCCTATCGCCGGCCACAAGCCCTCGATGGCAAAGTTGCCGTCGGAATCAGCGGTGGCCACCCAGGCCACGGCGGTAGCGGCGCCAGCGAGGATTCCCCAGGCAATGAACCCCGGCACATCGAGGTGGCGGATCCGAACGAGGATGGCGATTGCCAACGCCAGGATGCCTGCGCCGATCGAGGTGGCGGTGACGATTTCGGGGTCGGTCCACGAGGTCTGGACCACGTATTGCAGCCAGGAGACGCCAACGGCTGAAGTCGTCAGGTACCTCAACCACGGCAAGCCGAGGGGCCGGGTGGCGAGGATCACACCAAAAGCAAACGCGACCATGCCAACAGCAGGCCAAACATTGTCGATAGTCGCCGGCGAAGCCACCGCAGCAGCGACAGTGCCGATAGCCGCCAGACCACCCCAGGCCAAAGCCCAATCCCGCGAAAGCC
>JAZGDZ010000100.1:0-4893 GCA_036478235.1 Acidimicrobiia bacterium
AGTCCCTGGCCGCGGTGATCCTCCTCGCCGAGTGGCTCGATCGCCCGATTCACGTCTGTCATGTGGCCGGCGCCACGGACATCGGGCTGATAGCCCGGGCCAAGGAGCGGGGCCTCGCCATCACGTGCGAGGTCACTCCCCACCACCTGTTCCTCGACCGATCGATGACGGATCTGAGCGACGGCAGGTCCGAGGTGCGCCCTCGACTGGGGACCCCGGCGGACCGGCAAGCCCTGTGGACGCACCTCGAGGTAGTCGATTGCTTCGCCACCGACCACGCACCTCACACCCTCGCCGAGAAGGACGGAGCCGACCCCCCTCCCGGATTCCCCGGTCTGGAGACGGCGCTGCCGCTGCTGCTCACGGCAGTTCACGACGGGCTGCTCGAACTCGACGATGTCATCAGCCGCCTTCATAACAGGCCCGTCGAGATCTTCGACCTGCCGACCGACCCGGACACCTGGATCGAGGTCGATGTCGACGAGGTGTTCGAGATGGCCGCCTCCGGGCAGAGCCGGTGCGGATGGACGCCGTTCGCAGGGGCGCCCGTGCGGGGAAGGGTCACCAGCGTGATGATCCGAGGGGTGGCTGCATTTGAGCAGGGAAGGATCGTCGCGGCCGCAGGAACGGGCCGAGACGTGCGATCGGAAGGGAGATGAGCCGAATGACCATGACGCAGGAGGAGAAGAAGGTGAGAGCGACGCACATACCGTTCGGAGATCGGCGCGATGCGCCCTTCTACGGGAGGGACATCGTCTCGGTGAGGCAGTTCACGGACGACGACCTCACCTACATCTTCGAGGTCGCTCACGAGATGCGCGAGATGGTGGCGCGGGTCGGCGCCTTCGATCTGCTCAAGGGCAAGCTGCTTGCCAATCTGTTCTACGAGCCGTCCACCCGGACCTCGTCGTCGTTCACCGCCGCCATGGAACGCCTCGGCGGCAGCGTGATACCGATCAACGAGGTGACCTACTCGTCGGTGTCGAAGGGAGAATCCTTGCCCGACACCGTTCGGTCATTGGAGGCGTATGCCGACGTGATCGTCCTGCGCCACCCCGAAGAGGGAGCGACGGCCTTGGCCGCCCAGTACACCCGCAAGCCGATCATCAACGCCGGCGACGGCGTCGGTGAGCATCCCACCCAGGCCCTCCTCGATCTGTTCACGATCATCGAAGAGTTGGGCGAGGTGAACGGCCTCACGGTCACCCTGGTCGGTGACCTCAAGAACGGGCGCACGGTCCACTCGCTGGCACGGCTCCTGGCGCGCTACGACGTGGTGCTCAACTACGTCTCGCCGAGCATCCTCCAGATGCCGGAGTCGATCGTGACCGAGATCGAGGGCACCGGGACCCCGCAGGTCGTTCACGCCGACCTCGACGACGTAATCGCCGGCAGCGACGTGGTGTATGTGACCAGGGTCCAAAAGGAGCGGTTCGAGAACCCGGCCGACTACGAGGCCGTTGCCGGTGGGTACGTGATCACGCCAGAGACCATGAAGCTGGCTAAGGATCGGATGGCGCTGATGCACCCGCTGCCGCGGGTCAACGAGATCAGTATCGACGTCGACGATGATCCGCGGGCCTCCTATTTCCGCCAGATGGAGTACGGGATGTACGTCCGGATGGCGCTGCTGGCACTGGTGCTGGGCAAGGCGTGACGACGGGCTTCTTCGAACAGCTCGAGGAGCGGGTCGCCGCCACCAACTCCCTGCTGTGCGTCGGTCTCGATCCCCGCGCCGATTCACCGAAGCATGCGGTCGAACACTGTCTTGCCGTCATTGAGGCGACGGCCCGGCACGTCGCAGCCTTCAAGCCCAACAGCGCCTTCTTCGAGGCGATGGGTCCACCTGGGGTCGAAGCGCTGGCGGAGGCCATCGCGGCCGTACCGGACGGGATTCCGGTGCTGCTCGATGCCAAGCGGGGTGACGTCTCCTCGACGGCGGCGGCCTACGCCACGGCGGCGTTCGAGCGGCTCGGCGCCGGTGCGGTGACGGTGAGCCCGTATCTCGGTCTGGACTCGATCGAGCCGTTCCTGGAGCACGAGGGCCGCGGGGTGTTCGTCCTGTGCCGCACCTCGAATCCGGGAGGCCGCCGGTTCCAGGAGGCCGAGCTCGGGTCGGGTGATCCCCTCTATGTGGAGGTGGCCCGAGTCGCCGCGGCGTGGGCCGGCCCGGATCGCCTCGGCTTGGTCGTCGGCGCCACCGAGCCCGATGCCATCGCCCGGGTCCGGGGTGTGGCCCCCGAGCATTGGATCCTGGCCCCGGGAGTCGGTGCCCAGGGTGGGTCGCTCGAGGCGTCGATGGCGGCAGGGGTTCGGTCGGATGGAGCCGGGCTGCTGCTGCCGGTGTCGCGTGCCATCGCCGCAGCGGCGGATCCGACTGATGCGGTACTCGAACTCAACGCGGCGATCGCCCGGGCACGATCTTCCGGTGCGGTTGCCGCGACTGTGGCCGGCGAACACGGTTTGGCGGCGACCCTCTTCGATGCGGGGTGCATCCGAATGGGTGACTTCGAGCTGAAGTCGGGCAGGCGCTCCCCGATCTACCTCGATCTACGGAACCTGTCCGGCCACCCATCGCTGTTGCGCCGGGTGGCGGCCCGATACCTTCCGCTCCTGGGAGGAGCCGACCGCCTGGCGGGCGTCCCGCTCGCCGGGCTGCCGATTGCCACCGCGGTGTCTCTGGTTGCGGGCATGCCGATGGTGTACGCCCGGCCGGAGGCCAAGGAGCACGGCACCGGCTCGAAGGTGGAGGGCTCGTTCGAACCCGGGGATCGCGTGATCGTCGTAGATGACGTCGCCACCGGGGGCTCGAGCATCCTCACCGCTGCCGATCGCCTCCGCAGGGCAGGGCTCGAGGTCGATAGCGCCGTCGTCCTGGTCGATCGCCGCGGCGGTGCGGCCGGCGCGCTCGCCGCGGCGGGAATCACACTGCGGGCGGTGACCGACCTCCCCCATGTCGTCGGTGTGCTGCGCCGATCCGGGCGGATCACCGACGCCGAGGCGCGTCGGGTCGACGAGTTCCTCGAGAGCGGATGACGTACCGGGCGGTCCGAGCACTCGGCTTCCGATTGAAACCTGAGACGGCGCACTCCTGGGCTTTGCGGGCTCACCGGGCGCTGCGTCCCATTCGCCGGATGCGACGACCCCAACTGAGACCGCTCCAGGTCATGGGTCTCCACTTCCCCAATCTGGTGGGGTTGGCGGCCGGCTACGACAAGGACGGCCGGGCCTGGCGTGGTCTGGCAGCGCTGGGCTTCGGCCACATCGAGGTGGGGACGGTCACCCCGCAGCCCCAGCCGGGCAACCCGTGCCCCCGGGTGTTCCGGCTGCCGGCCGACCGCGCTCTGATCAATCGGCTCGGTTTTCCCAGTGAGGGAGGCGACGCCGTCGCCGGGCGACTCTCCGCTCCCCGGCCCAACCGGCTGGTGCTGGGTGTGTCGCTCGGTCCCAACGGCTTCAGCGATACCGATCAGGCTGCAGGCGATTACGAGTGGCTGGTGGATCGGTTCGCGCCACTCGCCGACTACCTGGCGATCAACGTGAGCTCGCCCAATACGCCGGGATTGCGCACGCTCGAGTCGGGCGGCGATCTGGCCGAGTTGCTGGGGCGCATCGTGAGTAGGCGAGACATGCACGCCGCAGCTCTCGACAAGCCGATCCCGCTCGTGGTCAAGCTGTCGCCCGACATCGGCTCGGCCGATCTGGCCGCGACGGTGAGAGCGATCGAGTCGTCCGGGGCGGATGGGATCATCGTCACCAACACGACCACGAAGCGTCCCGGCCTCGGCTCGGAGGTATCGACGGAACGGGGTGGATTGAGCGGTGCCCCGCTCGGTCCGTTGAGCCTGGCGGTGTTGCGCTCGGTGCGGGATCTGACAGATCTTCCGCTCATCACCTCGGGCGGGATCATGACCGTCGACGATGCCCGGGAGCGGCTCGATGCCGGAGCATCGCTCGTCCAGGTCTACACCGGCTTCGTGTACCACGGGCCGTCACTGGTGCGGTCGATCGCCGGGCTTTCCGGCCCGGAGCCCTCTGGTCGTCAGGCGGAGGCTCGATGACCGACCGGGAAGTCTGCACCGCCGGTTGCGGTTCTACACTGTGGGCAACTCGCCCGGCACTGCCGACACCTGCGGTGGATCCACCAAGGGCGGGCCGATCAGAGAAGTACGCGCAATACGTCCCCCAACCCCATGTGGTGGGGAGAAAGTGAGTCACGATGCGCGATCAGATGACCGCCCCCAAGGTGCGAGCCGCCAAGGGCGGACCGAAGATCCGGATGATCACCGCCTACGACGCCCCGTCGGCGCGCATCGCCGACGCCGCCGGCGCCGACATCATCCTCGTTGGCGATTCGCTGTCGAACGTCGTGCTGGGACGGGAGACGACCCTCGAGGTCACCGTCGACGAGATGGTGCATCACACGAAAGCCGTGACCGCAACGAAGCCGGCAGCTCTGGTGGTGGGGGACATGCCATGGCTCTCGTATCACGTGACCGTCGAGGACACCGTACGCAACGCCGGGCGGTTCGTCCGTGATGGCGGGGCAGGTTCTGTCAAGCTGGAGGGGGGCCGCAAGCGGCTGCCGATGATCGAGTCGGTACTCGACGCCGAGATCCCGGTCATGGGCCATCTCGGCCTCACCCCACAGTCCATTCACGCCATGGGCGGCTACCGGGTGCAGGGTAAGCAGGTCGAAGCGGCCCGCGAGTTGATGGCCGATGCCAGGGCTCTCGACGAGGCCGGGGTCTACTCGATCGTCCTCGAGGGTGTGCCAGATCTGCTGGCGGAGTTGATCACGAAGGAGGTGTCGGCTCCCACGATCGGGATCGGCGCCGGGCCCAAGACCGACGGCCAGGTGCTGGTCTTCCACGACCTGCTCGGGCTCACCGA
>JAZGDZ010000101.1:0-44751 GCA_036478235.1 Acidimicrobiia bacterium
GCCGGAGCCAAACCGGCCAGGCGCGCCACTCGCGAGGATCTCGGTTTCGTCACTCCTCGTGCAGGAATGGCGGGGCCGAGGACACCGCGAGTGGCGATGTAGAACACAGCGCCGGCCGTAGGGCGGCTCAATCATGCGGAGGTGCTTCGGGGCCGAGTAGGACCCGAAGGCCGGAGCCAACTCTGGTCGTCGAGATGAGTGACATGTATTGCTCAGCGGGCTCCTACCCAGAAGGTCCGAGGCCGACCAGTATCTCGGTGAGGTCGGGCGGCAGAGGTGAGCTGTGCTGCAGGGTGTCGCCGGTCACCGGATGGGTCAGTTCGATGCGCGCCGAGTGCAGGAATAGCCGCTCACTCCCCTGCCCGCTCCCGTAGACCCGGTCTCCCGCCACGGGAAGACCGATCGAGGCCATGTGAACTCGGATCTGGTGGGTCCTGCCGGTGTCGAGCGTGACCTCGAGGAGGGCCATACGGCTCCACGTCGATCCGACGCGGTAATGGGTCACGGCGCGACGTCCCTCGGAATCGATGCGCATCCTCGTGGGACGACGCGGATCACGGCCGATGGGGGCATCGATCGTACCGGTCGGCGATGGCGGGTTGCCCACGACGAGGCAGCCGTACCGCCGCGTGATCTTCCGTTTCTTCATCGCCTCCGTCAGTGCCCGGTAGGCCGCGGCATCGAGTGCCACGACCAGGAGCCCACTGGTCTCGCGATCCAGGCGATGAACGATCCCCCACCTGTCCGCGGTGCCCACTCCTTCGATACCCGGCCAGCGGTGGAGCAAGCCCGCTGCCAGCGTGCCCGATCTTCGTCCTGCCCCGGGATGGGTGATCACACCCGCCGGCTTGTCGATGATCGCCAGGTGGTCGTCTTCATAGAGGACCCCAAAAGGCACCGCCTCGGCAACGAGCGGCGCCGCGCCGTCCACGATTTCACCCTCCAAGACCTGGCCGGTGGCGACCGATTGCCGCGGCACCACCCTGGTCCCGTCGACCGTGACCGCTCCGCCCTCGATGGCGCCGCGGGCCGCAGCCCGGCTCGACCCGCTGAGGCGGGCCAGCACCCGATCGGCCCGCTCGCCGTCCCACTCCTGCGGGACAACCCACCTCATCGCTTGACGAATGCGAACCAGAGCGCCAGGGCAGCTCCGACCGTTATCGCGGCGTCGGCCACGTTGAACGCGGGGAAGAATGAGAAATCGACGAAATCCACGACTCCCCCATCGAGAAGGCCCTCTCCCCGAAACACCCGGTCCATCAGGTTCCCCAGGGCTCCGCCGAGCACGAGGCCCAGCGCCACCGCCTCTCCACGGCGCTCGACGCGGCGGGCCACGAGAAAAATGAACACGGCAGCGGCGACGGCCACGAGCGCCACGATCGATCCGCGGCCGTCGAGCAGGCTGAATGCCGCCCCGAAGTTGGTCACGTAGCGCAGCTGGAAAAAGCCCTCGATCACGACGATCGGATCTCCCGGAAGCGTCTTGACGACCCACCATTTGACGAGCTGATCCACAGCCAGCACCGCCGCCCCCACCGCCAGCGAGAGCCGACGCGTGCTCAGTGCCGTGCTGCCGAGCACTTCACGCAGAGCTTGGTGTAAGGGATCGCCTCGAGGCGAGCCACCGGGATCGCCGATCCGCACTCGACGCAGATCCCGTACGTGCCGTCGCCGAGACGCTCCAAAGCCTGCTCGGCTTGTGAGAGCAGGTCCGTCGCATTGCGGTGCAGTGAAAGCTCTTTCTCGATCTCGAACGCCAGCGAACCACCCTCGGCGGTGTTCGGGTCCGGGCTGCGCTCCGAAGACGTCTCGCTCAGCCGGAGGCGCTCCTGCTCCTCCTCGATCTCCTCAATGACCCCGACAAGACGCTCGCGCTCGGCCTCGAGCATCTTGCGGAAGCGCTTCAGTGTCGATTTTGCGAGAGTCCGTGCCATGGCTGCCTCCCCGAAGGCGAGCGACGATACCACGGGATTCAGCGCCGGAGACGCCCCTCGGCTTCGTCTGCGGACAGGCCCAGGGCGATTGCCGCCTCCCCCGGGCCCACCCCGGATACGACGATCTGTTTGCGCCCGGACGCAGCACCCGCGACTAGTGCCCCCGACCGGCAACGTTTGCCGCGTTCAGGACGTCCAGTGACGCCGCTGACTGTGTCCTCGTCCTCGACGCACAGCCCAGTGCGCCTTCGTCCTGCGTCCTTGTCAGAGGCGCCCCTGCCTCGCCCTCAACATCGCCAACGTCACCGGACAGGGCATTAGGGAACCGGTGGTGCCGCCGACCGCCTCGGCCACCAGGGCGGCGGCGGCCCTATTGGCTTTGCCGCCTTCGGGCGCAACGGAACCCTGACCTTGAGCGCCCCGCCGTGCGTTCCGACGACCCAGACGTGGACAAGGACGCTCTAAGTGAAGCTCGAACACGGGCGGCAGTCTGGCACGGAGAATCGCCCCCGGCTGCTATCTTCTCGCGCCACAGTGACGACGGGGACGCGTCGTTCCGGGGCCGAGGTCGAGCAAGCCGGCAGCGAGCCGGTACATGGTGCGAGGCCGGTACCCCGGGCGGGGCGAACATCACCCCCGAGCCGCGAGCAGAACGGGCATTCGCCTCAGTAGATCTCGCCGGATCACCCGCCGATACGGGTATGAGAAGGGGTCGTGCTTCGACACGGCAAGCCGGGTGGTACCGCGGGCCACGCTCGTCCCGGCGGCGGAGAAAGCCGACCGAGGACCAACATGCCCAGCCACAAACCGTTTGAGCGGGTCCCCGCCGACATGTCCTTCCCCCAGCAGGAACAACGCATCCTGGACCTTTGGGATGAGCTCGACGCCTTCGCCGTTTCGGTGGAACAGCGCCCCGCTTCTTCCGAGTTCTCGTTCTACGACGGCCCTCCCTTCCCCACCGGTAGCCCCCACTACGGGAACCTCCTGGCCGGGGTCCTCAAGGACGTCGTGCCGCGCTACTGGACGATGCGGGGGCATCGAGTGGAGCGGCGGTTTGGCTGGGACACCCACGGGCTTCCGGTCGAGCTCGAGGTGCAGAAAGAGCTCGGACTGAGGGGACCTCCCGACATCCTCGAGTTCGGTGTGGCCGCCTTCAACGAGGCCTGCAGGACACGGGTCATGGCCAACACCGAGGTGTGGGAGGCGATCACCAGGCGGATCGGCCGCTGGGTCGATTTCGAGGACGACTACAAGACCATGGACCGGGACTTCATGGAGTCGGTCTGGTGGGTGTTCAAGCAGCTGTGGGACAAGGGCCTCATCTACAAGGCCTTCAGGGTCCTGCCGTACTCCTGGGGAGCCGCCACTCCGCTTTCGAACTTCGAGGTCAACCTGGGCTCCTACCGCGATGTCGAGGACCCCTCTATCACAGTCCGTCTCGAGATCACCGACCCGCGGGGACCCGCAGAGAACGGCGACCATCTGCTGATCTGGACGACGACGCCTTGGACGATCCCGTCGAACCTCGGCGTCGCGGTCGGCCCCAACGTCCGCTACGTGCGAATCGACGCCCCTCTCGACGGCTTCCCCGGCCGATACTGGATCGCAGCCGAGTTGGTCGACTCCTACTGGGAGGATGCTCCGGCCCCGTCGGCCGAAGCTCTCGGCGCCGAGTTGATCGGAACCCGCTACCGCCCCGTGTTCGACTACTTCGTCGACCTGGCGGAACAGGGTGCGTTCGTCGTAATCGCCAGCGATGAGACGTCGACCGATGAGGGCACCGGGCTCGTTCACATGGCACCCGCCTACGGGGAGGCCGACCTCGACGCCTTCCGAGCCGCCGGTCTCGAGGTGATCGTGGATCCCGTTGACGAGCTCGGCAACTTTACATCCGAGATCCCCGAGGTCGCCGGAATGAACGTGAGGGATTCCGACGCAAGGCTCGTCGAGCTGCTCCTCGAATCCGGCGACCTTGTTCGAAACGAGCGCGCCGTTCACTCGTATCCGTTCTGCTGGCGTACCGACACGCCGCTCATCTACAAGGCGATACCGACGTGGTTCGTCGCCGTCGAGCGCCTGCGAGAGAGGATGGTGGAGCTGAACGAGACGATCCACTGGGTTCCGGAGCACGTCGGGGCAAGGCGCTTTGGAAACTGGCTGGCGAACGCTCGGGACTGGGCGATCAGCCGCAACCGCTTCTGGGGCTCGTGCATCCCCATTTGGGAGTGCCCGGACTGCGATCACCTGGTCTGCGTCGGGTCGATCGACGAGTTGGAGAGTCAGTCCGGGGTACGGGTCGACGACCTGCATAAACACGTCGTCGACGAGGTCACCTTTCCCTGTGG
Organism: Acidimicrobiia bacterium; assembly: GCA_036478235.1. GTDB lineage: Bacteria > Actinomycetota > Acidimicrobiia > Spongiisociales > UBA11373 > JACZWZ01. The sequence continues at coordinate 4,280 of JAZGDZ010000101.1, forward strand.
TCAATGCGGAGCGACGATGCAGCGCGCCCCCGAGATCCTCGATGTCTGGTTCGAGTCGGGGGCGATGCCTTACGGCCAGAGCCATTACCCGTTCGAGAACAAGGCGCGATTCGAGGCCCGCTTTCCGGCCGACTACATCGCCGAGGGCCTCGACCAGACCCGCGGCTGGTTCTACACCCTGGTGATCCACGCCACGGCCCTCTTCGATTCGGTGCCGTTCCGGAACTGCATGGTGAACGGGATGATCCTCGCCGAGGACGGGCGCAAGATGTCCAAGAGCCTGAAGAACTATCCCGATCCGTTCGAGCTGCTCGAGGCGACCGGAGCGGATGCCCTGCGCGCCTTCCTGATCAACTCCCCGGTGATGCGAGCCGAGCCCCTGCGGTTCACCGAGCGCGGCGTGCGTGAGGTGGTGCGGACGGTGCTGCTGCCCTACTGGAACGCCTACTCCTTCTTCGGAACGTACGCAGCCGCCGACGGCCTGTCCGTCGTCGATCTTGCCGCAGCGTCGCATCCCATGGACCGGCCCGAGATCGATCGGTGGATCCTGTCCGTCCTACAAAGCCTGATAAAGCGCGTCAACGAAGAGATGGAGGGGTACTACCTCTACAACGTCATCCCACCGCTGATCGACTTCGTCGACGACCTGACCAATTGGTACATCCGACGCTCTCGCAGGCGCTTTTGGGCGGCGGAGATAGACGCCTTGGCGACTCTCTACGAGGTACTCGTGACGTTTTCCAAGCTCATGGCCCCGGTGCTGCCCTTTGTGACGGAGACGATGTATCAGGGGCTCGTCGTGGCCCAGCGCTCTCCCGGCGACGATGGACCGCGCAGCGTGCATCACGAGGATTACCCCGAGGCCGATGGGGCACTCATCGACCGGCTCCTGGAGTCGCAGATGCGCTCCGTGCGCACGGCCGTGTCACTGGGAAGGAGTCTTCGAGTCGTCGAAGGGCTCAAGACACGGCAGCCCCTCAGCGCGGCCACGGTGGTGAGCCATGATGAGGCGACGCGACGGGCGATCGAAACCCATTCCGACCTGATCGCCGAGGAGCTCAACGTCAAGAGCGTCACCACCAGTGAGGACGAGGCGAGCGTCGCTCACCTGGGAGTGAAGGCGAACTTCCGAACCCTCGGCCCCCGATTCGGCTCGGCGATGAAGCAAGCGGCCGAAGAGATATCACGCCTGCCGGCCCAAGCCGTGGCAACACTGGTCGAAGGGGGCGCCATCGAGATCTCCCACGAGACCATCACTCTCGATGACGTCATCGTGACGCGCCGGCCCCGCGAGGGAGTGGCCGTCGCCAGCGGCGACGAAATGAGTGTGGCCCTAGACACCGAATTGACGGAGGAGCTCGTCGTCGAAGGCGTGGCCCGCGAAATAGTCAAGGTGATCCAGACGATCCGCCGCGACTCGGGGTTCGATGTCTCCGACCGGATAACGCTGCGGTGGTCCTCGGATGACGCCCGGGTGTCGGTTGCGATGGAGGCTCACGGGCGATGGATCGCAGCCGAAACCCTGGCCACGACCACCCTCACGGGAGCAACGAGCGAGCCGATCGTGCTCGGCCCCGACGCTGCGATCCGCATCGAGGTGACGCCGGCCTAGTCAGCAGACCACGCCCATGAGGAGGCTCAGCCCGATCAGCAGGATGATCGGGCTGAGATCGAGACCCATGCCCCCCATCCGCACCGGAGGGATGATGGCGCGCAACGGGGCCATTACCGGCTCGGTGACACCGCGCAATGAAGACCGAACCCTGGCGAGGGGATGGTCGTACGAAACCGGAATCCACTCGAGGACGATGCGCGCAACGATGATGATCCAAGAGATCTGAAGCGCCAAGCAGAGGAAGGCCACGCCGGAACTCAGCCTTCTTCAAGGCCCTGGTAGTACCCGAGCTCCCTGAGTCGACGTCGCTCGTCGCGGCTGAGGTTGATGTTGGCCGGGGTGACGAGGATCACACCCGAGCCGATCTTGCGCATCGAGCCACCGAGCGCGTATGTGAGGCCGCTGGCGAAGTCGACCAACCTCCTCACCATCGCCGGCTCGACCTTGCGAAGATCCAGCACGACCGGGATGTTCGCCCGAATGTGATCTGCCAGAAGCTGAGCGTCAGAATAGGAGGTGGCCTCGATGACCTCGGACTCGAGGTCCGTGTCCGACATGGTCCGCACCAGCGGAGCATCGGGGGGCCTGACCACGACCCCGGCCTCCGCCAGAGCGCCATCAGCCGAAGTGCGCCGGCGACCGGCCAGGGGCGGTTCGACGCGGCGGCCCTGCACCCCCGGGCTCGACTGGATGGGCTCGACGCGACGTGGTGGGCTGCGACGCACCGCGACGTCGGGGCGATCGGTCTCCGTCACCGGGCGACGCTGAACGGACGGGCTGCGGCGAGCCGCCGACTCGGCCGCCTGCTGCGGCACGGGTGCCGCCGCGCCGTACGATCCGGGGTCGTCTTCGTCGACGAGTCCCAAATAGAACAGGGTTCTCTGCCAGATACCCATTGCGGGCTCAACCTTCGCTTCGGACCGGACCAAAGATAGCCCGTCCGACCCTCAAGATCGTCGCACCCTCGGCAACGGCCGCCTCGAAGTCGTCGCTCATCCCCATCGACAGTTCCCGTACGCCCGGGTGGTCGAGGGCGATCGAATCGCGCAACAGGCGGAGGCTCTCAAACCAGGGACGAGCCTCCTGCGGAGATGTGGGGCGCGGCGGCACGGTCATCAGGCCCCGCACAGCCAGCCCCGATTCGATGCACAGCTCCACGAGGGCGGCGGCTGAGGACGGAGAGATGCCGCCCTTTTGCGGTTCACCCCCGACGTTCACCTGTACGAGCACCGGCGGGATGACATCGGCGCCGCCCCAATACCCGGCCAGCTCGGCTCGATCTAGAGAGTGCAGGAGGTCGGTCACAGGACGCACCTTGCGCACCTTGTTGCCCTGGAGACGCCCCACGAAGTGCCACCGGACCCCATCGAACCGGCCGGCCCGAGCAACAATCGAGTCGGCGCGGGTCTCCCCCAGATCAGTCGCCCCGCCCGCCACGACCTCTTCGACTTCGGCATCCGAGGCGTATTTGGTCACGACCACCAGCGAGATCTCCCCCGGAGACCGGACCGCTCGCTGAGCCGCCTCGGCGATCCGCTCACGAACGGCGATCAGGCCGGTGTCAGCCATGCCACGCCGAACTGACGCAGTTTCGTACCGTTCCTGCGATGGGAGTTGAAGCGCTCGTCGTGATTGGTGCATGAGGCGACGTCGAACACCTCTACGTCATCGACTGCATCGGCGACGACGGCGGCGAGATCGACACTGTCCGTGCCCCAAGTCGTCGTCGCCGGATGGCTTGGGAAACGCTCCGCCACCTCGGGTCCCACCTCGAAGCAGCACGCCCGGATACCGGGCCCGATCACGACTCGCTCCGCCGGATGCCCGGCCGCCGCCATCGCGGCCGCAGCGGCCTGGACCACTCCGGCCGCAGCCCCCCGCCAGCCGACGTGGGCTACACCGACGGCTTCCCGAGCCACCAGCACCACCGGCAGGCAGTCGGCTACAGACACGGCGACGGGAATGCCGCGGTTCACGGTGATAATCGCGTCGCCTTCGCCGATGTACCCTGGCGCTGAGGCCTCTACGACGTCGGCTCCGTGCACCTGGTGAACCCAGGCCCACTCCGACGGAATTCCCAGGAAGTCGCTGACTGCGCGACGCGCCGCCGCGTCGGTGCGTGGATTGCCGTCTACGGCCGTCCCGAAGGCGGCCCCGGAGACTCCCTCCGGAAGGATCATCCCCTCAGGAAGTCCGGGATGTCGACGTCGAAGGGATCGCCTTCGTTCTCTTCGCCCGCCTGCTCGCGATCGGGCTTGTCGGGCTTGGGCGGCCCGCCGATCTCGGTCGAAGGCGCGGTGAGGCGGGGTCGGTCGGAAGTGAGCCCGAAACCAGCCGCGATCACCGTGACCCTCATCTCATCGCCCATCGAGTCGTCCACCGTCGCCCCGAAGATCACGTTGGCGTCGGGATCGCAGTGCTCGGCGATCACCGTGGCGGCGGCGTTTACCTCGTGAAGGCTCATTGCCGACGGACCCGCCACCGACAGCAGCACGCCGCGAGCGCCTTGAACCGACATCTCGAGCATCGGACTGGAGATCGCCTTCTCGGCCGCTTGTGTCGCCCGACCCTCGCCCGTCGCCTGGCCGATGCCCATGACCGCCGTTCCGGCTCCCAACATGACCGACTTCACATCGGCGAAGTCGACGTTGATCAACCCCGGCGTCGTGATGAGGTCGGTGATCCCGCCCACACCCTGGAGCAGGATCTCATCGGCCAGGTGGAAGGCGTCCACCATCGGAAGGCTCTGGTCGGAGAACTCGAGGAGCCGCTGGTTGGGAATCACGATCAGGGTGTCCACCGCACCGCGGATTGCCTGAATTCCCTGTTCTGCCTGCACCGAGCGGCGGCGTCCCTCGAAACCGAATGGTCGGGTGACCACGGCTACGGTGAGCGCCCCGATGCTGCGGGCTATCTCGGCCACGATCGGAGCGCCGCCGGTTCCCGTTCCCCCACCCTCGCCGGCGGTGATGAAGACCATGTCGGCACCGCGCATTGCGTCCTCGATCTCCTCGCGGTGTGCCTCGCCGGCGGCTCGCCCGATCTCTGGATCGGCTCCTGCCCCGAGCCCCCGGGTCAGTTCTCGGCCGATGTCGAGCTTGATGTCGGCGTCGGACATCAGAAGCGCCTGAGCGTCGGTGTTGATGGCGACGAACTCCACGCCGCGCAGGCCGGATTCGATCATCCGGTTCACGGCATTGACGCCGCCTCCACCCACGCCGACCACCTTGATCACGGCGAGGTAACTCTGAAGACCGGGACCCGAGGTCATCATCCGATCAACTCCTCGTAGCTGTGCGCACGGACCCCGTAGGCACCGCCGCTTGCGCCGGCGCTGGAGCCGCTGCCACCAGTTTAGCGACCCTCAAGCCGAACATCATGTTCGGGCATCCTCAGTCTCGACCTCAACTCAAGACTCGGTCGGCACAACGGCAGGGCGAAGCGGCGAGCTCACATCGATAATCGAACCCGCCGGAAGGTCCTCTGACAGCATCGCCCGCAGCGTCCGGCCCTTGTCGGCCAGGTCGATCGGGTGGCCCAGCCGAACGGCATGCCCGAACGCCTCGGTCCACAGTTCGGCACCGCGCATCTCCAGGGTGAGCAAGTCGCCGATGTCGTCCGCCAGCACAAGCGCCATCTCCACGACCTCATGCCAGGCCGGATCAGACGGCAGTTCGCCGGGCATTCGGTCGGGGAAGGCCAGCGCCGCTCGGAGCAGGCCCTGGCCGGGTTCCAAGGCCTGCTCGATGACCGTCCCGTCGCGCGCCACCAGCATCCACTGCCGGGTCCCCTCGATCCAGACCAGGGGATTGTGCTCGACCACCTCTACCAGGATGCGATCTGGCCACAGGCGGCTGACCCGCGCGTCGAGAACCCAAGGATCGGAGGCCACGGCCCGCTCCACCTCCTCGGTGTCGACCCACAGGAGGAGCGCTCCGGGCCCGAGTCCGGTGCCGGCGACCGCCTGGGCGACGTCGGTGCGGTCCGATCCGACGATCTCGATCGTATCGACCGCCAGCAACGGCGAATGCAATAGGCCGAGGATCCCAACGCCCAGAAAGATCAGCACCAGCCATGGCCACCGGCGCGGTCTCTGCGGCCCTACTCGATCACCAAGCGCTGCGGCGCGGCGTCGGCTCACGGGAACTCCCCCACGAAGCGGACCTCGGGCTCGAGGTCCATCCCCGTTTCCTCGAGCACCCGGGCTCGGACCAGGCCGACCAGCCGGTGCAGGTCCGACGCCGTGGCGCCATCGGCGGCGACGAAGAAGTTGCCGTGGCGCTCACTGACGCTGACGGCGCCGCATGCCATACCCTTCAGTCCGAGTTCATCGATGATCCGGCCCGCGGAATCGCCCGGAGGGTTCTTGAAGACGCTCCCCGCATTGAGAGTGCCGCCAGGCTGGTTCTTGCGCCGCCATCGGCTGATCTCCCTGATCGTGCCCTCCGCTTCATCCGCGGGGCGGGCGAACGTCTCGAACCGCGCCTCGATGACGAACTCGAGGTCGTCCAGGTTGGAGTGCCGGTAGGACAGGTCGAGATCGTCGGGAGACCGGTCGCCCGCCGTGGCCGTGGCTCCGTCGAACACGCGGGCACTGATGAGCACATCGCGGGTCTCGGAACCGTGGCACCCTGCGTTCATCCTCACCGCGCCTCCGACCGACCCCGGGATGCCGGTGTAGAACTCGAGGCCGCCTCGGCCTGCTCGGGCCGTCTCCCGAGCGAGAAGTGGTAGCGGCACGCCCGAGCCGGCCACGACGACGCCCTCGTCCGAAATCCGATGATGGGCGAGGGCCGGCCCGGGCCGCAGCACGATTCCCCCGAAGCCGTCATCTGCCACCACCACGTTGCTGCCGCGCCCGAGCGCAACGATTTGGAGCCCTTCCTCGGCAGACATCGAGTAGGCCTCGCGAAGGTCCTCTTCCCCCCCAACCCGGACCAGATAACGCGCCGGCCCTCCGAGCTTGTATGAGGTCAACGGCCCGAGGGCAATGCCCTCTTCCAAGCGGCCGGCTGCCCGCAGACGATCGATCGCCCGCATCACGCCTCGGGGAGGAGCGGGGCCAACTCGTCGGCGACCTGGGTTATGTCCCCGGCACCCAGCAGAAGCACCAGGTCACCCGGCTCCACGCGCCGTGCCACGGCGCTGGCGATGTCGACACGGCGCGGCACGTAGGTGACACGCTCCGGGCGATCGACCGCGTCGGCCACCGTCTTGCCGCTGACCCCCGGGATCGGCGCCTCACCGGCGGCGTAGACGTCGTTCACGAACACCAGGTCGGCCGCCGAGAGCGCCGCCCCGAGCGCTTGACCGTGCTCCTCGGTGCGGGTGAATCGGTGCGGCTGGAACACCGCGACCACCCGCCCATCGTGGCCTTGACGAGCGGCATGGATCGTCGCCGTCACCTCCGTCGGATGGTGGGCGTAGTCGTCGACGAGGATGACCCCGCCGCGCCGGCTGCGAATCTCGAAACGACGTCGCACCCCGGCGAAATGGGCAAGCCCTGCGGCGACGTCGGCAGGGTCGAATCCCAACTCCGCACAGAGGACGACCACGCCCGCGGCGTTTCGGGCGACATGGTCACCGGGTTTGGGCACGAACACCTCAACCGTGGCCGGTCCCACGAGGGTGAACCCGACTCCCCCATCGCGGCGTCTCGGCGTCACGATCCTCCATGAGGCATCGGGCGAGGTCCCGTAGCCGACCAAGGACCCATGAGCCGCCGCCAAGCGGCGGACCCCCTCATCGTCGACGCAGCCGACAACCGGTCCATCGACTCCAGCGGCTACCTCGGCGTAGGCGGCCTCCATGCTTTCGACCGAGCCGTAGTGGTCGAGATGGTCGGCCTCAATGTTCGTGACGAGCAGGGCTGCGAGGTCAAGCGCCAGGAACGTCCCGAAAGCCTCGTCCGCTTCGATTACGAAGAGATCCTCTTCCCCGAGATGGGCGTTGGTGTTGAGGTCGATGACTCGCCCCCCGACCATGAAGCTCGGATCGCGTCCCAGCCGCCGGAGGGCCGTGACCGCCATCGCCGAGCTCGTCGTCTTCCCGTGTGTGCCTGCCACACCGATGGACCGGAGCCGCTGCGTGAGCGCGGCGAGCAGCTGGGGGCGGTGCCAGATCTCGATCCCGGCCTTCCGGGCGGCAGCCAACTCCGGGTCGCGGTCGGGCACCGCCGAGGAAACGACAACGAGATCAGCTCGGGCGGCCGCCTCGGGGCGATGGCCCACCCACGTCTCCACTCCGGCCTCGCGCAACGCCGTGAGCATCGGCCCCGGTTTGAGGTCGGACCCCGTCACGACATGACCGCGCTGGGCCAGCAGCTTGCCCAGACCCGACATCCCGGTGCCTCCGGCGCCGACCACATGGATGCGCCGGAACGGGACCAGATCAGGCACGGGCCACCTCCACCAGGCGATCTGCGATGGCTCCTGAGGCATCGAGCAGCGCCTGGGACAGGGCGGCGTGGCCCATGGCGGCCAGTCCCGGTTCGTTCGCCAAGAGCGCCTCGATCCGACCCGGAAGCGAGCCAACGTCCCCCTCGGGGACTATCTCGGCCCCCCCGGCATCCCCCAGAGATCGGGCGTTCCAATCCTGCCCGACCCGGGCGAGCGGCACGAGCATCGAGGGTGTTCCGGTGGCGGCGAGCTCGCTCACGGTCATTGCTCCCGCCCGGCACACGACGAGGTCGACGGCGGCATAGAAGTACTCCATCTCCGGTTCGAATGGAAGGCATACCCACGGTAGTGACGCCGAGTTGGCGCGACGCGCCATGTCGTCAAAGGCGTTGCGGCCCGTGAGGTGAATGACCGAGCCGACGGCACCGGCCGAGACGATTGCAGGGACCGACTGGTTCAGAACCCGGGCCCCAAGTGAGCCTCCGAGAACTCCGAGCACCGGACCGGCGCCCTCGACTCCGTACCGACGCCTGCCACGGGTGCGCAACGCCCTGCGATCGAATCGATCGATCTGGGGACGCAGAGGATTTCCAACGACGACGGATCTAGGCAGCCGCTGCGACCGGCCGGGAAGTCCTAGGAAGGTGACCTCGGCGCGACGAGCGGCAAACCGCGCTGCCAGGCCCGGCGCGGCGTTCTGCTCCTGGAGGATCAACGCAAGACCGGCGCGCCGCGCCGCCATCGCCGCCGGAACGGTCACGTAGCCGGACATCCCGAGCACGACACGGGCTCCGGCGCGACGGATCTCGTCCGCCATCGAGGAGGCGGTTCGTCGTACGACCGCGGGAATGAAGAGGTTCTCGATCGAGAGCGAGCGACGAAGCTTGGTCAGCTCGAACCCGATGAACCGGAACCCGGCCTGTGGCGCCGCCTCGGCCTCGAGCCGGTCTCCCCCGATGAACAGAATCTCAGGCCGGCCGACCCCCCGATCGACGAGAGATTCCGCCACGGCCAGGGCTGGATAGACATGGCCTCCGGTCCCTGCGGCTGCGATGACGTACGTCACCCGATCGACACTTCGATGTTCGGGCGGTGCCGCGCCACGCTGACCAGGACGCCGACACCGACCATCGACATGATGAGAGCGGTTCCGCCGAAGGAGACAAAGGGGAGGGGCACTCCGGTGATCGGGAGTATCCCGGTGACGCCACCAATGTTGACGATGGCCTGGGTGGCAAGCCATGTTGTGATCCCAATGGCGAGCAGCCGTCCAAAGCGATCGGAGGCCCTGACGGCGATGTAGGTCCCGGCGAGTGTGAACGCAACGAAGAGGGCGACAACCGTGAGCGAGCCCACCAATCCCGTCTCCTCCCCAATGATCGAAAAGACGAAGTCGGTGTGGGCATTGGGCAGGAACGACCAGCGCGCCCGGCTGGCACCGAGGCCCACCCCCCACAGACCGCCCGTTCCCAGCGCCACGAGGCTCTGCACGGCCTGATATGAGGAGCCCAACGGATCGGACTGGAGATCGAGGAACGCCGTCACCCTCGCCCATCGATAGGGAGATGCGGCCGCGGCAAGCAAGGCGGCACCGCTACCCAGCAGAGCACTACCGAAGACGTAGACAAAGGGCGCGGCGCTGGCGACGAGGACGGCGAGGGCGCCCGCCCCGACCACGAGCGTCGTCCCCAGGTCGGGCTGAACGATCACGAGGGAGGCGACGATCCCCACCGAGCCGGCCACCGGCCAGAAGAATTCGCCCACCCGGTTCATCGATCCCTCGTGACGTGATACCAACGTCGCCAAAAAGAGGATCGTCGTCAGCTTGGCGATCTCAGAGGGCTGAATGGTCATCGGACCGGCCTGAAGCCATCGGGTGGCGCCGTTGGTCTTCACACCGACGAGGAGAACGGCCAAGAGCAGCACCACCGTGACCACGAACAAGGGAAAGGCCATCCTCCTCCACCACCGCAGCGGAATGAAGGAGGCCACGACGAATCCGGCGAGACCTATTCCGAGCCAGGCGATCTGTCGCTTGAAATAGAAGAGCCCGTCTCCGGTCTCGCTGAGGCCGAGCACCGAGGATGCCGACAGGATCGAGCCAATGCCGACCACCAGCAACAGGCCGACCGGGATCAGGAGGGCGGCGATCGTGCGCGAGGATCCCTGGGCCCGGAGTTGCGCCTCCCTGACTGATGCTCGGTTGGCGGGCATCGCCACCACGCTCATCGCCATCAGGTCCCCACCCGCGCCCGCACTGCGGCTGCGAATTCGTCGCCGCGATGCCCGTATGAATCGAACATGTCGAAGCTGGCACACCCCGGCGCCAACAGCACCACATCGCCCGGCCGGGCGATCGTCATCGCCCGATCAACGGCGTCGGCCATGGATCCGGCGCCGAACCCGTCCGGCCGCTCTCCAAGCAGATCCGGGGCGCTCTCACCGATTGCGACCAGCTCCCTGACGCTATCGGCCTCGGCCAGTGGACGCACGTCGAGCCCCTTCGCCCTACCGCCGGCGATCAGCACCACGCTGGGGTACGACTCGATCGCAGCCAGAGCCGCATGAGGGTTCGTCGCCTTCGAGTCGTCGATCCAGGTGACGCCGTCGGCGGCGGCCACGACCTCACGTCTGTGCCGACCGGGGAGGTACCCCAGCGCGGCTTCGGCGATACCGCTCTCGGTGGCCCCGAGTACCCCGGCCAGCTCGGCGGCTACGGCGATATCGACCAGCATCACCGGGTCGCGGCGCGGCAGCTCCTCGAGAGGAACCGAGGCACCACCCAGCCACAGTTCGTCGCCGTCCCTCCCCGAAGCCTCCGACCGGCGACTGCCGGAGACCCCGATCCGTCGGGTCCCCGACGCCGCGACCAGGCCTACGGCCCCCGCATCATCGGCATCGAACACCAGCGGCGACTCAGCAGCCATGTTCTCGAAGATTCGGGCTTTGGCCGCGCCGTAGGCGGCGACGTCAACGTGCCAGTCAAGGTGATCGGGAGCAAAGTTTACGATCGCGGCTGCATCGGGGCTGAAGGTATCGATGAAGCGCAGCTGGAAGGACGACGCCTCCACGATCAGGGCCTGATGGCCGGCCGCCGCAAGAAGGGCGACCGGCTCGCCGATGTTCCCTGCCGAAACGGCATCGACCCCCGAAAAGCGGAGCATGGACGTCGTCAGCTCCGTCACGGTCGTCTTGCCGTTCGTGCCGGTAACGGCGGCCATCGGGATGCCGCCCAGGCTGCGCATCCCGAGCTCGAGTTCGCTCCACAGCGTGACACCCGACGCCAGTACATCCCGGAGAGGCCGAGAACTCTCCGGGACTCCGGGCGAGGTCACGACCAGGTCGACGCCCGCCAGCAGCGATCCCTCCCAGGAGCCCGTTCGCACCTCGTCTGCGGCAACACCCGCGGCAGCCTTGGGGTCGGCGTCGTAGCCGATCACGCGTTCCCCCTGAGACTTGAGGAGGTCGACGGCTGCCCGACCACTGACGGCCAGTCCGATCACGAGGGCGGTCATCCGACGCCCCCTCCGGTGATGAAGTCGCCGTAGAAAAGCCCGAGTCCGAACGTCACGAAGATGGCGGCCAGGATCCAGAATCGGATGATCACGGTGGTCTCGGGCCAACCCTTGAGTTCGAAGTGGTGGTGCACCGGCGCCATGCGGAAGATTCGCTTGCCCCAGCCGCGGAACGAGGCCACCTGAAGGATCACCGAGGCGGTTTCCATGACGTACAGGCCGCCGAGCACGATCAGAAGCAGATGGGTGTTGGTCAGAAGCGCAAGGGCCGCCATCGCCCCTCCCAGCGCCTGTGAGCCGGTGTCTCCCATGAAGATGCGCGCCGGAGCGGCGTTCCACCAGAGGAAGCCGAGCGCCGCCCCGGCAAAGGAGGCGCTGAGGATCGCCAGCTCGAGAGTGCCGAGGTTCGCGTAGAACTCGGGGTGGCGGAACTGCCAGAAGGAGATGATGACGAACGCCCCGAAAACCAGTGAAGCCGAGCCTGAGACGAGACCGTCGAGCCCATCGGCGAGGTTTACGGCGTTGGCCGTGGCAGTGAGCATCACGAGCACCCAGATCACGTAAAACGGCCCAAGGTCGAGCCCGAGGGGTCGTGTAAAGGAGAGCTCCGTCTCGACCCCGGATCCGATCGCGCCCCAGGCGAAGAGCCCGGCGACGGCGAGCTGACCGGTGAACTTCCACCGCTTCTTCAGCCCAAGGTTGCGAGCCCGGGTCACCTTGGAGAGATCGTCGAGGAACCCGATGAAACCCATGCCGACGAACGCCAACAGCACCAGCAGCCCCTGGACTGGAAACTCGCGGAATCCGGGGTCGAGGACTCCCTCCGGAGATCGAGCGTCGACGTGTCCGAACAGCCAGCCGGCGACTACGGCGATGACGATGACCAGCCCACCCATGGTGGGCGTACCCCGCTTGTGGTCATGGTCCACCTCATCCTGGATGAATTGGCCGACCGAACGGGCTCTGAGGAAGCGGATGGCAAGAGGCGTCAGCAAGATCGTCACGATGAAGGACACGCCGGCGGCGGCCAGCATCGCGATCATGAGCCACCGTCCTCGAAGGCGGCAGCCACCGACTCCAGGCCGGCAGCGCGCGACGCCTTGATCAGCACTACGTCTCCAGGTTCGAGCAGTCGGTGTAGTGCATCGACCGCTGCCGCCGCGTCCGCTACAGCAGTGGCGGCCTCACCGGCTCCGATGGCGAGGCCGGGATCCTCGCCGACGGCCAGCACCCGGAAGCCGAGCGCTGCCGCCTGCTCGCCTGCTTCACGATGTGCCGCGACTTCGAACTCGCCCAACTCGTGCATCTTGCCGAGCACCGCGAAATGACGACCCGGCATTTCGGCCACGGTGGCGAGCGCCGCCGCCATCGAGTCGGGATTGGCGTTGTAGGAGTCGTTGACTATCACGATCGATCCCGAGCCGAAGGGAACCTCGGCGAGCTCCATGCGCCACGGCGACACCTCGGCAGCGGCAAGGCGGCCTGCTGCCGTCTCGAAATCCTCGCCCACCGCGACCGCGGCAGCGACGGCTGCGGCGCTGTTCACGGGCTGATGTCGGCCCGGCAGGCGCAAAGCCACTGCAGCTGAAACGCCCTCGTGATGGAGCACGAAGCGGGTCCGGCCCGAGTCGTCCACGACGACATCGCGGGCATCGACGTCCGCTCCGGCCGCCTCCCCGAATGTGATCAAGCCCCCCGATCGACGCGAGGCGAGCCGGTCATCGGCGGCGGGCAGCACTGCGATCCCCTCCGGGCCGAGAGCATCGACCAGCTCCCACTTCGCCTCGATCACTCGGTCCACAGTTCCGAACATTTCGAGGTGCGCCCTGCCCACGTTGGTGATCACCGCGACATCCGGCAAGATCGCCTCGGCCAGGTGGGCGATGTGGCCCGGACCGCGGCTTCCCACCTCGACCACCAATGCGGTCGCATCGTCCGGCGTCCCGAGCAGCGTGAGCGGCACGCCGAACTCGTTGTTGTAGGAGTGGGGGGATGTATGCGTCCCGATGCCGAGCACTGCCCCCGTCAAGTCCTTGGTCGTCGTCTTGCCGCTGCTCCCGGTAACGGCCACCACCGGCACCGTCAATTCCTTCCGGCGGGCCATCGCCATTCTGCGAAGAGCTTCGATGGTGTCGTCGACCTCGACGCCAGCGACACCGGCCGGTAGCCGTCCCCTCTCGGCAACGACGGCCACAGCGCCGGAAGTGACCGCATCGGAGATGAAACGGTGTCCGTCGTGATTCTCCCCGCGTACCGCCACGAAGACGGCATCGTCACCGACGGCGCGCGAATCGGTGGTCACGGAGCGGACCGTCGCTTCGCCCGCAGCGGTTCCCCGACACTCCTCGGCGATCCGAGCCAGGTCCCACCTCACCGCGCCGCCTCCTCACGGGCCACCTGGCGGTCGTCGAAGGGCCTCAGTTCACCCGCCACCTCCTGAAACTGCTCGTGTCCCTTGCCGAGGATGAGCACCACGTCCTCGGAAGTCGCCCGCTCGATGGCCGCCCGAATGGCTTCACGGCGGTCCACGACGACCAGTGCGTCCGCTCCGGCTCCCGCCGCCACCTCGGAGGCGATAAAAGCCGGATCTTCCGACCTCGGATTGTCGGTCGTGATCACGGCCAGGTCGGCCGTGGCGACGGCCGCCCCCATGAGAGGGCGCTTCTCGCGGTCACGATCACCCCCGGCGCCAACGACCGCGATCACCCTCCCACCGCCGGCAAGCTCCCGCGCCGCCACTACGACGGATTCGACGCCTTCGGGGGTGTGGGCGTAATCGACCACGACGGTGCAGTCCTTCCTGGTATTGACGATCTCAAACCGACCCGGGATCGAGGTCACGCGCCCGATGCCGTCGGCGATCGTATCCCACGCGATGCCGAGCGCGTTGGCGCACGCGGCTGCAACGAGGGCGTTTTCCATGTTGAATCGTCCGGCGAGCCGAAGATGGATCCGGGCACCACCTCCGCGACCCGCGACATCGAACACGGAGCCGTCGAGCGTGACGGCCACGGGCTTGCCGCGCACGTCGGCGTCGCCCATGCCGACCGACACGATGGGGACCTCGGCCTCGGCAGCCAGTCTGGCGCCGGCGGGATCATCAACCCACACCACACCAAGCGCCGAGCGATCGAACAGCTTCGCCTTCGCTTGGAAATAATCCTCCATGTCCTCGTGGAAGTCGAGATGATCCTGAGAAAGGTTGGTGAAAGCGCCGACACGGAACTCTGTGGCGTCCACCCGCCCGAGGACCAGGGCATGGGAAGACACCTCTACCGCGGCGATGTCGACTCCCCTGCCGGCCATCTCGGCCAGCATCCGTTGCAGGTCGGTCGCTTCGGGCGTTGTGCGAACCAGGTCGACCGGCTCGCCGTTGATTCTGGCTCCGGCCGTACTGAGGATCGCCTGGGGGATCCCGGCCGCGGCGGCGATCGACTCGAGAAAGTGGGCCACCGTAGTCTTCCCATTTGTGCCGGTGATACCCACCAGGCGAAGCCGGTGCGAGGGGTTTCCATAGATCGCCGCGGAAATGCGCCCGAGGGCAGACCGCACGTCGGGGACGACGATGGCGGCGACGTCGGAGGGCACCGCGACCGGGTCGTCCACACACAGAGCGGCCGCGCCCGACTCGAGCGCGTCTCCGATGAACTCGTGCCCGTCCGTCACAAAGCCCCGGACCGCAGCGAACAACATCCCGACGCGCACCTGCCGCGAATCATGGGTGATCCCGGCCACCTTGATACTTCCGTCTCCGATCACCCTGCCGGAGACGGAGCGCGCAACGAACTCCACGGTGAGAGGCTCATCCATGAGGGGGCACTCCCATCTGGTGCAGGGCTGCGAGCATGACTTCGGAGAAGACGGGAGCAGCTCCCCTGCCACCACTGGCGTCCTCGACCGGCGAGTCGAGGATCACGAACACGACGATCTTCGGGTCCTCGATGGGGGCCATGCCGATGAAGCTGGCCACGACCTCATCGTCGCTGTAGGCCTGGACGTCAGTCAGATACTTCTCCGTCGTGCCGGTCTTTCCGCCGACACGGTATCCGGAAACGGCCGCTGCGGAACCCGTGCCGCGCTCGACCACCGCCTCGAGCATGATTCGCATCTGGGCGGCGGTCCCGGCCGACACCACCCTGCGCTCCAGCGGCTCCGTCTGACGCTGCGCTCCCGCTCCGTCCACGATCGCCTTTACGAGATGTGGTTGAACCCATATGCCGTCGTTGGCGACGGTGGCATAGACCATGGCCATCTGGAGCGGTGTGACCGCCACGTGATATCCGATCGAGGTACCCGCCAGGCAGGTCGCCAGGCACCAATCCTCCGGAGGCCTCAGCAATCCGTCCGCCTCGCCCGGGAAATCGATGCCGGACGCCCGGCCCTGGCCGAACGAGTGCATGTAGGTGTAAAGGGCTCGAGTTCCGAGGAGGTCGCCGAGAAGGATCGTGCCCAGATTCGAGGAATGGGTCACGATCCCGGTCACAGTCAGCCGGTCGGGATGAACCGTCACGTCCTTGAACACCGTGTCCAGGATCTCGATCCTGTCTGGGATCTCGAAGGTCGTCACCGGGCTCACCAGACCGGACTCGAGGGCAGCCGCGACCGTCACCAGCTTCTGAGTCGATCCCGGCTCGAAGACATCGGTTACCGCCCTGTTGCGCAGGGCGCCGGGAGGGGCCGCCGCCCGATCGGCCGGGTCGAACGAGGGCAGGTTGACCATCGCCAGGATCTCGCCCGTCTCGGGGTTCACCACCACCACCGATCCGGCTTTGGCACCGGTTCGCTCCAGAGCCGCCGCCAGAGCCTCTGTGGCCGCATACTGGATCTCGGTCTTGATCGTGAGAACGAGATCGGAGCCGGGCTCGGCCGGCTCGACCAGATACTCACCCTGTGGGATCACCCGACCGTATGGATCGCGTTCGACGAGCAGGACGCCCGGCTTGCCCGCTAGCGCCGCGTCGTAGAACAACTCGATCCCTTCGAGACCACTGTTGTCGTCCTCCCGGACAAACCCGACGACGTGAGCGGTCAGAGACCCGGCCGGATAGACCCGGCGCGGCTCGGAGAGAAAATAGATCCCGGTCAGCGAGGCCTGGCGAATCGGTTCGGCGAGCTGCGGGTCGAGCTGACGGGCGACGTATACGAACGGGCCATCGGTCGAAAGTATCTGGGCCAGGTCCGTGGGGTTGCGAGAGAGGAGCGGGGCGAGCAGGGAGGCGACGGTTTCGGGATCCGAGATCTCATATGGATTGGCGTAGACCGTGACACCTTCGGCGGTGACCGCAATCTCCCGCAAATCGCGGTCGAATATCGTCCCCCGATCGGCGGCAAGCGTCTCGCTCGCCAGGCGTTGCTCCAAGCCGCGCTCCGCGAACTCATCCGCTTGCGCTCCCTGGACGATGGTCAGGCGATATCCGATGAGGGACCAGGCGACGACGAGCAGAACCCCAACGGAAACGAGCCGGGCATTCAAGACTCGCCGCGGCCGCAGCTCCATGGCCTCCTCCTCTCACCTCGGTGCCCGTCGCCGGCACCCGCCTACGGCTGGGCGCCCAGCAGCACCTTCAGGTCGATCCACCGCTCATCGATCCCTGGACCCGGCGAGCCGAGACCGGGCACGTCAATCGTCCTCACCACTTCGGGGTAAACCATCCCCATCTCGGTCGCCAGGCCGGAGATGCGCTCCGGCGACTGCAGCTGTGCAACCTGCAGGCGGAGATCCCAGTACTCCGCCTCCGCCAACTCGATGCGGCGCTCGACGTCCTCGAGCACGAAGGCACGTCGATCGAGTGCAATCCTGGAATAGACGAGCAGCAGGAAGGTCGCCGTCAGTGCCGCGGTCAGCAGAACCCAGTACCTCACCGCGCCGCGCCGCCGGGTGTCCGGCCCCAACACGACGTGGAATTGGCGGGAGCGGGGCCGGATGGTCCGGGGAACCGGGGCCAGTCGGGCGGTCACGCGACCTTCTCGGCGGCGCGCAGACGAGCACTTCGCGCCCTGGGGTTCAACTCGATCTCGGCCGGATCGGGCGTCTCACCACCCCGCGTCAGCAGCCGCAACTCGGCGACCGTGTCGCAGACGCAAACCGGGAAATCAGGCGGACAGGTGCAACCGGCCGCTCCCGCTGCGAAGCGACGCTTGACGATCCGATCTTCGAGGGAGTGATAGCTGATCACGACGATCCTTCCGCCGTGTCGCAGCACCCGCAGGGCAACGTCGAGCGCATCGGTGAAGGCGGCGAGCTCGTCGTTGACGGCAATGCGAAGGGCCTGGAAAGTACGTCGAGCAGGATGCCCGTGGTCCCGGGCCCGAGCCGGCACGGCGTCGGCGACGACAGTCGCCAGTGCGAGCGTGTCCGTGATGGGACGTGCTGCGACGATGGCGCCTGCGATCCGGCGGGCGAACCGCTCTTCACCAAAACGGCTGATGACGCCTGCGATTCTTGCCTCGGACCACTCGTTGACGATGACTGCGGCGTCGAGGGTCGCATCCGGCCCCATGCGCATGTCGAGCGGGCCGCGTCGTCGATACGAGAACCCTCGCTCCCCCACGTCGAGCTGATGTGACGAGACACCCAAGTCGAAAACGGCTCCATCGATCTCATCGAGTCCCTCCTCGCGCAGCACCGCCTCGAGCGTCCTGAAGTCGGCCAGCCGGAAGGTGACTCGATTCCCCATCCGAGCGGCCTCCAAACCTGCGTCCGGGTCCCGATCGAGCGCGAGAACCTCTTTGCGGTCGTTCGCCTCGAGCAGGACCCGGCTGTGACCGCCGCCCCCAAAGGTGGCGTCGACGATCGTTCCGTCGATCGGGGCCAGCCAGTGCCGGACCCGGTCGGCCATGACCGGTACGTGATAGTCCCGGCCCACCGTCAGCCCCCCGGAGCGCTGGCGCCAAAGTGGAAGCGGGCGGAGTAAGGGGCTTTCCACATGGCATCCGGAGGGCTGACACTGGGTCGGGCGACCCGTCGTAGGCGGACACGGCTCAGATTCCTTCCTGACTGAGCGCCTCTTCGATTCCCGAGTAGAGCTCGTCGGCGTCGCTGCTGTTGGCCTCCCATGAAGCCGCGTTCCAAATCTCGAGGTGATCGGACACCCCGACCACTACCACGTCCTTCTGCAGGTCGCCGTACTCCCGCAGCGGTGCTGGGATCTGAATGCGCCCCTGGCCATCCATCGGTTGGTCGCTGGCCGCCCCGAAGAAGGAGCGGGCGTAGTTGCGACTGCGGCGATCGGTGCGCGGAAGCCGGTCGATCTTCTGCACCTCTTCTTCCCACTTGTCGATCGGGAAGACGTAGAGACATCGCTCCTGGCCCTTGGTGACGACGAGTCCCCCCTCGAGACGATCGCGGAACTTCGCCGGCAGCACCAGGCGACCCTTCGAATCCACACTGTGTTGGTACTCGCCCAGGAACACGACCTGGCGTCTCCGTTCTCTTCACCTGTCGCCTCCAAGAGGCGCTTTGGGGTGGGAGGCCGCCGCCTCCCGAGTTCTCCACGGCCCCCCACTTTGCCCCACAACCAGCCACTTGTCAACACCCCAGGCCCACTTTGTGGATAAGTTCGCCACCGAATCGGCGCCCTCTCTTAGGGAACTGGTGACTGGAGACTGGCGACTGGCGACTAGCAACTACCCTCCCCCGCCATGCCCCTCACCGGCCGAACGATCCTCGTCACCGGGTCCTCGAGCGGAATCGGCCGCGGACTGTGCCGTGCCTACGCCGCCGCCGGGGCCAGGGTGTTCGCCACGGGACGCGACGAGTCTGCCCTCGACGAGACGGTGGAGGCGCTACCCGCCGCCAGCGCCGTGCCGATCGTCGCCGACATCACCACCGACGCCGGGAGAGGCGCGATCGCCACCGTGGTCGACCACGCCCGAGGGGTGCTCGACGTGGCCGTTCACGCAGCCGGGCTGCTGGGCCCGCCCGGCGTGTCGCTGGCGCGATACCCGACGGAGGACTGGCATCGAGTGTTCGAGGTGAACGTCACTGCGGTGCACCTCCTGCACCAGGTACTCGTCCCTTTCCTCGACCGCTCCGAGGCCGCGACGGTGATCGGGCTGTCCAGCACCGTGGGACGCGAAGGTCGCGCCGGCTGGGGGATGTATGCGGTGTCGAAGCATGCCCTCGAGGGCTGGCTCGCCACGCTCACTCACGAGTTCGATGGCCGAGTCTTCTCGGTGAATCCGGGGGGCACCCGGACCCCGATGCGGGCGATGGCGGTGCCCGACGAAGATCCCATGACGCTGCCGACACCCGAGGACATCGCCCCGATCTTCCTGAGGCTCGCCCACCCCGGCGTTCCGGAGCCGACCGGATCGCTGTTCGAAGCACAGGACTGGATAGGCGCCGACCCGTGGGAGGGACTCCCGTCGGCGGCTCAAGCCGGTGCCTAGTCTGTACGCACCACGAGGAGGACCATGCACGTTCTGATCGCCACCGACGGCACCCTCGACCCGGCGAAGACCGCCGAGTTCGCCAAGGCCATCGCCGGTGCCGACGGTGCGGTGACCGTGGTGACGATGGTCGAGATCAACCGCAATCTGCTGCGCGACCTGCGAGGCCTCTTCGGGGAGCGCATCGTGGATGCCACCCACCAGGACGCCGAGTACGTAGGCCTGCAGCCGGACGCAGGAGCAGCGGTGGGGGCCGATTGGCCCGGCGACGACAAGATGCTCGCCCGCTATCTCGAGGACCAGAAGGAGCTCCGCACCCGGGACCTGGTCGCCGCCCTGAAGGACGCTGGGATCGAACCGAACGTCGAGGTCCACGAGGCCGACGCCGCCAGCGGCATCATCGCCGCGGCCAAGGACCTGGAGGTAGATGTGGTCTGCGTCGGCTCACATGGCCGCGGACTGTTCGAGGGATTGCTCGGCTCGACCAGCACCAAGCTGGCAAGGCGTTGTCCGGGTCCGGTCCTGATCATCCGCTGATGACAGACCCCACCCGACCCCAGCCGCAGAGTTTCCGGCCTCCCGAGAGTCAACGCCGTTGGGCCGGCGCTGCCATTCTGGCCGCGGTCGTCGTCGTTCCGATTGGAATCCTGATCTTCTCCAACCTCGACACGACCGAGGTCTCATGGGCCGGCTTTGAACTCGACCAGCCTCTCTGGCTGATCCTGATGGTGACGTTCGCGGCCGGGATGTTGGGAGGAAAGCTGGTCGGTTGGAGC
This sequence comes from Acidimicrobiia bacterium, assembly GCA_036478235.1. Classification (GTDB taxonomy): domain Bacteria; phylum Actinomycetota; class Acidimicrobiia; order Spongiisociales; family UBA11373; genus JACZWZ01. The sequence goes on from JAZGDZ010000101.1 coordinate 24,975, forward strand.
TGGAGGCGATGGCGACGGCGACGCAGGCGCCTCAAGGAGGAATTGGAGATCCTCCGCAAGCACGCGGTCGATCCGGGCGACGGCTCCTGAGTTCGGCGGGTCGTTGCCCGTCTCGCTGGTATCGTCGCCCTCCATGGTGCAGGCGCTGGTCCTGAACGCGACGTACGAACCGCTCTCGGTGGTGTCAGCCCGTCGCGCCGTGGTCCTGCTGGTCAACGAGAAAGCCGAGCTGGTCCACTCGGGGGATCAGTCCTGGTCGTCGGAGCACCTGCGAATCCCGGTCCCGACCGTCATCCGCCTTCGCCGCTACGTGAAGGTCCCGTACCACCGCCGGGTTCCCCTCAACCGCCGGGCGGTCTTCGCCCGCGACCGGCACCGCTGCCAGTACTGCGGCCGAAACGCTGAGAACCTCGACCACGTGGTCCCTCGCTCGCGCGGCGGGGATCACACCTGGGAGAACGTGGTCGCCGCCTGCCGCCCGTGCAACACCCGCAAGGGCAACCGCACTCCGATTGAGGCATCGATGACGCTGCGAGCCCAGCCGCGCGCCCCCCGCCGCCATGGCTGGATTCTCATTGGTCTCGGGAACACTCCCCATCCCTCTTGGGACGCCTACATCGGTGTGGCCGGCTGAGAGGGCGCGCCGCTAGGCGCGGACTCGGCGACCTGGGAAGGGACCCAGGTCGCACAGCGATGAGCCGTAGGGCGAAAAGCCATCAGCAGAGAGGGCGCGCCGCTAGGCGCCGACTCGGCGGCCTGGGAAGGGACCCAGGTCGTAGTACACCGCGCCGCCCGAAGGGCGGCACAACCATGCGGAGGGGTTCGAGGCCGAGTAGGGCTCGAGCACCGGAGCCAAATACGCAGCCACAAACGTGAAGAGCCATCAGCAGCCCATCAAGCCCACTCAGGGCAGCGCCACTTGACACTCTCAGTAGCGTCACCCACACTTGGCGGAGGAGGTTCCAGTCGTGCGCATCGCCGGATATGTGCGGGAGTCGGCCGACCCGTCTGACGACCGGCCCGCCTTCACCCAGCAGGAGGAGCTGCGCCGCTTCGCCGGCGACCACGGCCATAACATCGTCGCAATTTGCCAGGACCTCCGAGCCCCCGGGGCTCCGCCGAGTCGGGACGGATACCTGAGCCTCCTGGGGGTCGTTGCTTCTGGAGGCGTCGAGGCCGTGCTCGTCCCCGGGATCGCCACCTTCTCGTCCGACGCGATCGTCCAGGAGATCATGCTGTGGGACCTGCAGGCGCGAGGTGTGCGCCTCCTCTCCACGGTGGCCGCGGACCTCGCCCTGCTCGATCCCGAGGCGGTTCCCGAACCGTCGCGCATGGTGATTCGCGACGTCCTCGAACGCGTCGGGGAGCATGCCGCGGGACTGGGGGCGTACCGGATGGACCCGCCGGGGATCCTCCCCGACGGGGACGTGTTGGTGCACATCATCGAGGCCGACGCCGCCGAGGGTGAGTGATTTCGCGCCTAACGGCGCGCCCTCTGTGTTGTCGGCTCTTCGGCTACAGCCTCATCGCGGTGCGACCTGGGTCCCTTCCCAGGTCGCCGAGTCCCCGCCTAACGGCGCGCCCTCTACCTCAAAGCAGCGACCGCCGCGTTGGCGACCGCAAATGCTCGGCCGGCCTTGACCACCGCGGCCCCGGCCGTCGGCGCCGCGCCGCGGCGCACCACAACGGTGACCACTGTGGCCCCCGCTACCTCGAGCCATTCCACGGCAAGCGCAGTGGTCACCACTCCGGCCGCTTCCGTGACCGCGGCGACCACTGCAGTGTCGAGCGCGGCCGGATCGAATCCGGTCTCTCTCGAAGCGCTGCGTCCGTTGGTAAGGGTCACGGTTGCGGTGAGCCCGTCGGCCCGCTCCTCGACCGACACCGACCCGACCGCGACCGATTTCTGGGGCCGAGGGGTCTCCGCGACCTCGAGGGGGGATGCGACCGCGATTGGTGGAAACCGGGTTGGAACCGCCGACCCGGAGTCTGCTCCAGCCTGAGGAGACTCATCGGCAGCCGCCGGTTCCTCTGCGGCTTCCCCATCGGCGGGCAGGAACCGGGAACGCATCCCATGCGCTGCCAGGACCCTCTGCACCTCGACGCCGACCCGACGGGCATCGGCCTCAGGAGCAAGGCGCACCTTGATGCCGGCGGGGCTATCCGCCTCGCTCACGTCGACCTCGGCCGAGGCCACGCCGGGAACCGCCAACAGTTCGCTCCGGAGGGTCTCAGCAGCCACGGCGGATCTCTCTCTCACGCCTCGTCCCATCTTCCACCACTTATCGTAGTTGTGGCCACCACTCTTTGTCACCTGGGGCGTGGTGGTGACGGTTGCTTTCCCTTTAGGCCGGCAAGCCCAGGGCGCTGATATCCTGGCCAGCACTCACGAGCAGGAGGCGTTCGTTGACTTCCCAGCCGGTCGGCCAGGACGATCTGGCGTGGTTCTCTGAGCAGTTCGAGACGGTGTCTTCGAACATCGAGCGGGTCATCCAGGGCAAGCGAGACGTCATCGACCTCATCGTCATGGGCCTCCTCTCCGAGGGGCACGTGCTCATCGAGGATGTGCCTGGCGTCGGCAAGACGCTTCTCGCCAAGTCGCTGTCCCGCAGCATCCACTGCGGATTCCAGCGCATCCAGTTCACCCCGGACCTCCTGCCGTCGGACGTGACCGGTGTGTCGGTTTGGGACAGGGAGCGCGGCGCATTCATATTCCGAGCCGGCCCCATCTTCGCCAACATCGTCCTCGGTGACGAGATCAACCGGGCCAGCCCCAAGACCCAGTCTGCCTTGCTGGAGGCGATGGAGGAGCGCCAGGTCACCGTGGACGGCGTCACCCGTCCGCTCGAATTGCCGTTCATGGTCATCGCCACTCAGAACCCGATCGAACACGAGGGAACCTATCCCCTGCCGGAAGCCCAGCTGGACCGGTTCATGATGCGCCTGGTGATGGGGTATCCGTCACGAGCCAAGGAGCTCGAGATCCTCGAAGCCCACGGCCAGACCTCCACCTACGCGGACCTGGAAGCGGTCGTGAGCGCCGAGGACGTGGCGCGCATGATCGCCTTTGCCCGGCAGATCCACGTGTCCGACCCGGTGAAGGAATATCTGGTGGATACGGTGGAGGCAACTCGGGAGGATCCCGACCTGCTGTTGGGGGCGTCGCCGCGGGCAACGCTCTTCCTGCAGCGCGCCGCCCGTACCAGGGCGGCTGTAGATGGAAGGCACTACGTCACCCCCGATGACGTGAAGGCGGTGCTCCGGCCGGTCCTCACCCACCGCTTGATCCTCCGGCCTGAAGCTCAGATGCGGGGCGCCGTGATCGAGGAGATCGTCGACGGGATCGCCCAGGGCGTCCCCGTACCAGGGAGCGGAGTGCGGGCCTAATGCCGACCGGAAGAGGCTGGGCGGCACTCGGCGTCTCTACGGCCCTGCTCGTGCTTTGGGTCGGGTTCGGCGAACTCGAGTTGATGACAACCGCCATGTTCCTGATCGCCGCTGTAGGGGTCGGGGTGATCTTCGTCAGATCCGCCTCACCCCGCGTCGCCGTGACGCGCCGGATTTATCCCGCCCAGGTTCATGAGGGCGACGAGGTGATCGTCGAGATCGATGTCGTCGCCGCGCGCCGTATCCGCAACCTCGAACTCCAGGACACGGTGCACGGCCTCGGGGTCGCCCGCTTCGCCGCGGCCGGCACTACCCCGGGCCAGCCTCTCGTCGCCCGCTACGAGGTCATGTGTCGCACCCGCGGCGTCTTCGGGGTGGGACCGGCGGAGGTATCCGTGAGCGACGCCTTCGCCCTGAGCGAGCGACGCAACCAAGTCGGAAGCATCGATCGGCTCACCGTCTACCCCCGGGTGGAACGGTTCAGCGGCTTTCCCGCGGTACGCGGACTGGATCCCTCGGTGCAGTCGACCCGGCCTACCTTCGCCCCGCACGGCGGCGAGGACTTCTTCACCCTGCGCGAGTATCAGACCGGAGACGACCTGCGAAGAGTGCATTGGCCTTCTTCCGCCAAGCATGACGCCCTGATGATCAAGCAACTCGAGGTCCCCTGGCAGGCGCGCGCCCTCGTCCTTCTCGACACACGCACAGAGTGCTACCCGATCGAAGAGGCCTTCGAGCAGGCCGTCAGGGGCGCCGCTTCGGCGGTGACACACCTCTTCCAGGGTGGGTTCAGCCCGGAGCTGTGGGCCGCGAAACGAGCCCCGGGGCTTCGTTCCGGGAGCCGCTATCAACAGGCGATGGACATGCTGGCAACGGTCGTAACGTCGGCCCATCTAGATCTGCGAAGCACGGTCAGCCGGCTACGTCGCCAGGGCATCGGCGGCGGAGCCCTGATCATCGTGACCGGGGTCCCCGACGACGGCGTCCTGGGCGCTTACCGGGTGCTCGCCAAGGACTTCACCCGCACCGTGGTGATGGCCGTCGGTGATCGCACCATCGACAACGCCGCGATGTTCCAGCGCGCCGGAGCAGTGACCGTCATGGTCGGACCCGACTCCAGCTGGGCGCCCGCCTGGAGAACGGCAATGGAACTCTCATGGTCTACCGCCTCAGTTGGATAGCCGGCATTGCCGGCATCGGCCTTGCCCTGGCGAGGGCCGAGCGCCTGCTCCGCTCGTCGGTCGAAGGCCTGCCGTGGGAGGTGATCCTGATCGCGGCGGCAATTCTCGGCGGGGCCATCACCTGGGCGGGCCTCGCCTATCGGCTCAGCGGCCAGGTCTTGTTGGCCGTCAACGTCGCCGCCGCGATCCTCGCCGTGATCCGCATTGCGGTCCCCTCGACGACCTGGTTCATCTTCCCGACGTTCTCTTCCTTCCGGGCACTCGGCGATGAACTCACCTTCGCCCGCGATGTCATAAGTACTGGGGTGGCCCCAGTCATCCCACTGTCGGGCATCATCGCCATTCTGGCCATGGTCTTCTGGAGCCTGGGCGCCCTCCTCTCCTGGGGGCTGGCCAGGAGTCGTCCGTACGTGGCGGTCCTGGCCCCACTGGTGGTGTACCTCGAGTTCGCGGTGATGGACCGACGGCCGGGCGGGCTGTGGACGACCGTATTCATGGTCTTCATCGGAGGAGCGCTGTTGGCGGTCTCCTTCGACCGGCGCCGCGAAGGCACCGGCCTGTTGACATCGGGAGTCACCCGGCTGGCGCTGGTCAGGTCGCTGCCCTCGATGGCGGTCGTCACCCTGGTGTCCGCCCTGCTGGTGGCGGTGATCTCCGCCTCCAGCATCTCCGGCCTGGTGCCCCGCAGTGGCTACCTCGACTGGCGCTCCCACTCCGGCCTGAGCGGTGAGTACTACGGGAGCGTCTCCTACAACCCCTTCGTCGGGATTCGCCAGAGTCTCGTTTCCCAGACGAACGTCCCGGTCTTCGTGGCGACCGTCGAGGGCGACGTGCCTGCCGATCAGATCTTCTGGCGCATGCTGACGCTGGATTCCTTCGATGGAACGCAGTGGCACGTTGGCGGGGAGCCCGAGATCGTCTACCCCGAAGAGATAGATTCGTTCGAACCCGATACGAGTGCCTTCTTCGGACCCACCGCGCGAGTGACCCAGGAGTTGACGGTGCTGGCACTGCAGATGGACTGGCTTCCTGCCGCCTACTCCCCCGTCGACATGTCGGCTCCGAATCGTGCGGTGGATCGCGGCTACCGGGTGAAGACCGACGATGGGGCGCTGCGGTTCGACGCGCTCACCTACCGGGGAATGGCCTACTCGGTGGACTCCCTGGTTCCCCGCCCCGATCTCGACGTGCTCAGCCGCACCACCGACGGGTCTCCCTCGATCGTGTTCGCCGGGGCCATCGAGGAGGACGACTTCGCAGTCGAGCCGAACATCCCGGCGATGGAGGTTCGCGAGCTCGAGGACGCCGAGAGATTCCTCGAGCTACCCGAACTCGATGGCCGCATCAGCGCACTGGCGGCCGAGACGACCCGGGGGCTGGAGACCGACTTCGAGAAGGCACTCTCCCTCGAGTCGCTCTTTCGAACCCCGGGCAACTTCGTGTATTCGACGTCCGTTCTCCCCGGCCACGGCGCCAGCGATCTCGCCGCCTGGCTGCTCGACCCGACCAGCGACAACTTCCGCACCGGATACTGCGAGCAATTCTCGACGTCTATGGCCGTGATGGCGAGAGCACTCGGTATCCCGAGCCGAGTCGTTCTCGGCTTCACCCCGGGAACACTTCAGGACGGGCGCGTCGTGGTACGGGATCGAAACGCCCACGCCTGGGTCGAGCTGTGGATGCCGACCCAGGGGTGGGTCCGCTTCGACCCGACCCCGCGCCAGGACGGAGTCAATCCCGCCACGCTGGGCGATCTTCCCTTCGACGTGGCCGACTACCTGAATATTCCGGAGCCGATGACTCCGCCGCTCGAGCTCGACAACGCGGGCGGCATCCTCTTTCGCGACGAGACTCTCGACATCCCCGAACGTGTCGCGGTCGGCGATGGAGGAAGCGATCCGACGCCCGGGCCCCAGCTCCCCGGATGGACGCTCGTTCTCGGGCTGATCGCGCTCGCTTTCTTCGGCCTGGTCCCGGCGATGAAGGGGGTACGCCGCCGGAATAGACTGCGTCGCCTGGAGACCGGCGACGTCGCGGCCGCATGGCAGGAGATAGTCGATCGTCTCTCCGACCTCGGCGACGGGCCGGTCCCGGCGGTAACCCCGCTCGAGTTCGCCCAACGCACCGACCCGGCGATGCAGCCCCTGGCCGAGATCTACGGGGCAACGATCTACGGGGCGGTTGCCGCCGACCGCAGGAGCGTCGGTCTGGCTACCCGTTCGCTGGAGGACATGGAGGACACGCTGCTCGGCCGATACTCGGTCGGACGGCGCATCGCGGCCCGCTACAGACCCACGACCCTTCTGCCGGAGTGGATGAGAAGGGCGAGAAGAAGCCGCTGAGCGGTTTCTTCAGTCTCCAGTCCCCAGAGCGAGTCTTCAGAGCGCCTTCTTGCCAGCTAATGGCCAATGGCAGCCGAGCGGAACGAGGCTCCTTGGCGATGCTGATGGCTCTTCGCCGTACGGCTCATCGCTCGTTTGGCTCCGGCGTTCGGGTCCTCCTCGGCCCCGAAGCGCCTCCGCATGGTGGCGCCGCCCTGCGGGCGGCACTGTGTCCTACGGCCCGGGGGCCCCAGCCCCAGGCCGCCGAGTCCGCGCCTGCCGGCGCGCCCTCTTATCCCCCGGCCACTTCGGTCTGCACGTCGTCCTCTACCCGACGCAGCATCTCGAGGAACCGCTCACGGTCGAGTTCGAAGCGGGTCACGTCTTCCTCGACCTCACGGGCGATCTCATCGATCGCCACGAAGAAGGCCAGCTGCCCCTCGCGCAGTGCGTCGACCAGCTCCTCGTCGTCCGAGGTGACGTGGAAGATGCTCTGGCCGTCCGTCACCAGCCTGACCTCGGAGAGATGAGCGTCCATGTCGGCCGTGCGGCGAAGGTAGTCCCATGCCCGACGCACTCGCTGAACCGACATCCCGTTGTCGAGCAGGCTACGGACGACGCGTAGGGCGACGAGGTCGCGAAACGAATAGAGCCGGCGCTTTCCCGGGCGCCCGCCGGTGGACTGCACCGACGGCTGTACGAGCATTACGCGGTCCCAGTAACGCAGCTGATGTGACGTGCAACCGGTCAGGCGACAAGCCTGCTGAGCCGTGAACGCTTCCAAGCTTCCTCTCTCCCTCATCGCCGGGGCCGTGTCGACCGCCGACGGTCCATCCGTCTCCCCGAGGTCGGCGCAGCCTAGCGACTGCGCCAGCGACGTCGCAGCCCTCCCAGCAATCCGCCTTCGGACCTCGACATCACAACCGCTCGCTTGCGGGCGATCGCCACTATGCCTGCGACGGATACGACCATCAGGGCGAACCCGAGCAGGGCAACCAACGTGTTGCTGGTGAAGAATCCAAACATGAGGCCGACTCCGACAACCAGTCCGAGCAGTGCCCACTTGAGGTGCTTGCTGGAGAGGCTGGCGAGGGTCGCGGTACGGACCGTCTCGGCCAGCTTTGGGTCTTCCTCGTAGAACTGCCGCTCGATCTCTTCGAGGATCCGCTGTTCTCTGTCGTCGAGTGGCATGGGCTGATACTCCGCCAGCGGTGATAGGACTTCCGAGTATACCGAGCGCCCCTTCTAGCGCGAGGAGACTGAATCGGGCCCGTCGGGATCGGTTTCGGCGAGTCGAGCTCTGCCCACGGCGCCGCCGCCGAAGCGCTGCCGAAATCCGTCCTACGGCTTCGTCGGTCTCCTCCCACGCACCCCCATCGAGCCCCAATTGCCGCGGGTCGTCGGAGGGGACGAGCCCCGTTCGGCGAACTCACCCATCGCCGCGACGGTACCGCGATACACTCCCGGCTCGTGCTCGCCAGCGTGCACCTCGTCCGCCACGGCGAGGTACTCAATCCCGACGGGATCGTCTATGGAGATCTTCCCGGCTTCTTCCTTTCCGACGCCGGCCGGGCGCAGACAGTCACCGCCGCGGCTCGGCTCTCCGGAGTGCCCGTCGATGCCCTGGTCGTCTCGCCTCTGGAGAGGGCACGGGCAACGGCCGAGCCGATCGCCGCCGTCGTCGAAACGAAGCTGCTGATCGACGACCGGCTCACCGAGTGGGCGATCGGGACTCGCTGGGCGGGCGTGGCCTGGCACGACCTCCCCATCCGCTTCCCCGGCGAGGTCGAGGCCTATGAGGAGCATCCCGACGATTTGCCGTTCCTGTCCGAGACACTGGCCGACTTGGCGAACAGGATGCACGACGTGATCGTCGAGCTCGGTGAGCTTCATCCAGGAGGAACCGCCGTCCTCGTCTCCCACCAGGACCCCGTCCAGGTGCTCCGTCTCCGGCTGATCGGGCGGGACCTGTCCAACCTGCACGCGGACAAGCCGTCGCATGGCTCCGTCATCAGCCTTCGCGCCAACGGCTCGACCTGGGTCGAGGAATCGTCCTGGTCACCGCCGATCGACTCCGCAGCGTTCCCTCCCGTCGAGAGATGGGCAGCAGACTCCTAGAATCCCGCGCCACGATTTCAGGAGGGCGAAGAGGTGCGTCGGACAATCGCAGTGACGGCCGTGCTCGGCATCGTCGTTGCGGCGTGCGGCAGCGGGCCTTCTCCGGCCGCGCTCGAACGCAATCAGCAGCCCTCGACCACGACCACCACCGAACCGCCTCCCGAAGGTGTGGTCGTCGTCATCATCGAAAACGGCCGCTTCTCCCCCTCGAACCTCGAGATCGAGCTCTCCGAGTTCTGGATCGTCGAATGGCAGCACAATGACGCGCCCGTCACGCTGCTGGACGGCACGCTGCGGGAGCGCGAGTACCAGATCATTTCGCGCGACCGCAACGAGGACCGCTCGTTCGTCTTCGAGAGCCCGATTCTCATGTTCGGCGACGTCTGGCAGTTCGACTTCCGCGAGATGCCCGAGGGCCTGTACCGGTACAACACCTTCCTGGGCCAGCAGCGAATCCCGGGGCTAGTCGATACCCGCCCCGCTCGTTGAGTGACGCGGGTATACCCGCCATGCCACCCGCGCCACTGACGCTCTCAGCCCTGTTGGGCGTCACCGCGACCGTCGGTGTCGTCCGGCTGGCGTTCGACCCAGATCCCTTCTCGGCCGGCTCCGCGGCCCTGGTGTCCATCGGCCTCGGCGTGCTCACCGTGGTGACGATTGCCGGCGTTCTGCTTGCTAGAGGACGCTGGTCCAGATGGGTGGCGGCGGCCCTAGCCGGGGCGTGGCTCGTCGTCGTCGTCGCCGGTGAGCTGGACCTCCTCGGAGGCGCGCTCCTGTTGGGCGCCGCCGCCACCGCCGGAACGGTCGCCGGTCCCTGGCTGCCGCGCTGGCTCCGTCACCGGCCGGCGGCACAAGGGCCGCCTCCCGCCGCTGCCCTGCTGCTACTCACGCTGATCGCCGCTCCCACCGCCGTCGGGCTTGCCGAGCCGGCTGATGCCGGCGTCGCCGGCTGGATATTCTCGCTGTGGTGCCTTGGACTCGCCCTGGGGATCGGGCGGGCGTTGAACCCGGCGCTGTGGGCGGGAAGGATTCTCCACGGGCCGACGGCCGCTGTTTGCAGTGTGCTCCTCGGACTTCCCGGCGGGATCGCGATCAGCGGGCTCGGAGTGCTCCATCTGGCTCTGCTGTGGCGCCGCGAGGTCCGGCTGGCGGTGAAGCCGTTACTACCGGGACCGTCGCCGGCAGTCCCGATTCCTCCGGAACTGATGGACCCGACCATCATGCGAGCCGCGGGGCTCGACGACCGTGGCCGCCCCATGGAGGAATCGTGAGGAGACTGCCCAACCCCTGGGTTGCCTTGCCGATCGTGATCGCCGCCCTCGCCGGCGGAATCGTCGGTTTCTTCGTGACCGATGCCTCCTGTGCTCCCGACTCCTGCACGGTGCCGGCGATCCTGGTCGCCGCCGCCGTCGCACTCGGAGCTGCAGTCGGCATAGGCGTCGTGGCGGTCCTCGCCCTGAAATCGCTTTCGGAATGGAAAGAGCACAGCGAGCGAGAGATTCTCACCGTCACCGAACCCGAGGAGCCTGCGGGTCCTCCGACCTGCTGATTGGCTGCGACCCGACCGGTCGTCCCTAGTCGTGTGCGGTGAACACCAGTGACACGTTGTGACCGCCGAATCCAAACGAATTGGTCATGGCGGTCTCGACTCCGACTTCACGCGCCTCGTTGGGTACGTAGTCGAGATCACACTCCGGATCCGGAGTCGTGTAGTTGATCGTCGGCGGCACGATCCCGTCTCGGATCGCCAGGATGCAGACCAGGGACTCGAGGGCACCGGCACCGCCCAGAAGGTGTCCGGTCATCGACTTGGTAGACGAGATCGGTACGTCGTAGGCGCCCCCGCCGAACACAGACTTGATCGCTGCGGTCTCGGTGGAGTCGTTGGCGACGGTCGAGGTGCCGTGGGCGTTGATGTAGTCGATCGCCGAAGATTCGACCCCGGCGTGGTCGAGCGCATGCTGCATGGCCCGGGCAGCACCTCCTCCACCGGGCCTGGGCAGAGTCACGTGATATCCGTCGGAGGACATCCCGTAGCCGATCACCTCGCCGTAGATCTTCGCCCGACGCGCCAGGGCGTGGCCGCGCTCCTCAAGGATCAGCGTGGCCGCCCCCTCCCCCATGACGAACCCGTCGCGGTCGGCATCGAACGGACGGCTGGCACCCTGGGGGTCGTCGTTGTTGAGCGAGAGGGCACGCGACTGGGAGAAGCCGGCGACGGCGAACTCGCAGACCGGAGCCTCGGCTCCTCCGGCGACCATTACGTCGGCGGCACCCCGCTTGATTATCTCGGCCGCATCTCCAATGGCATTCGCCGAGGCGGCGCAGGCGGTGACAGTGCAGGTGTTGGGCCCGAAGAGGTTGTAGCGGATCGACACCAGTCCTGCCGCCATGTTCGAGATGATTTGGGTGATCGTGAGCGGACTCACCCGGCCGGGTCCACGCTCCCGCATCGTGTCGATTCCGTCCTGGAACGAGATCATGCCCCCGATTCCCGAGCCGACAACGACGCCCGCCCGAAGGGCCTCGGGATCGTCCTCCTCATACGAGATCCCGGCGTCGGTGAGCGCTTGGTCGGTTGCGGCCCAGAACAGCTGGCCGTACCGATCGAGCCGGCGGGCCTCTTTGCGCTCGATGTACTCCTCGGGATCGAAGTCTTTGACTTCGGCGGCGAAATGCACCTTCATCTCGGAGGCGTCGAAGGCGGTGATCTCCCCAACGCCTGAGATACCATCGAGAGCCGCTCTCCAGAAGGACTCGACGTCCCTGCCGAGCGGATTGATGGTTCCGAGGCCGGTGACGACCACGCGCCGCGTCATCGTCAGTCCCCGAGTTTCTCCATGACGACGTCGACGGCCCCGCCGACCGTGGTGATCTCCTCGGCCTCCTCGTCGGGGATGGCGACGCCGAAATTGTCCTCGAGCGCCATCAACAGTTCTACGACGCCGAGAGAGTCGACTTCGAGATCCTCCTCGAATGTCGCTTCCATTCTGATCTTGTCCCGGTCGAGACCGAGCTCGTCGACCAGCAGGTCGGTCATCTTGGCTTCGACTTCAGCCCTGTCCATGGATTGTGCTCCCTGTTTTCCGTCGTCATTTCTGGCTTCTTAAAGAGCTTCGCAGCTCAAAAGGCGAGGCCGCCGTCCACCACCAGCACCTGGCCGGTGACGTAGGCGGCGGCATCCGATGCAAGATAACCGACGGCCGCCGCCACTTCCTGCGGCGTGCCGAACCTCCCCGAGACGATGGCCGCAAGAATGGCCTGTCTCACATCCTCTCCAAGATGGTCGGTCAAGTCCGTCTCGATGAAACCGGGGGCAACGGCGTTTGCCGTGATCCCCCGGGAACCGACCTCCTTTGCCACCGACTTGGTGAAACCGATGAGCCCCGCCTTGGCGGCGGCGTAGTTGGTCTGCCCCGGATTACCGGAAATGCCGGCCACCGAGGCAATGTTGACGATCCGCCCCCAGCGCGCCTTCACCATGCCCCGCAGCACCGCCCTGGTGCACAGATAGGCCGACGTGAGGTTGGTCCGGATCACTGCGTCCCAGGTCTCGGGCTTCATCCGCAACAGCAGGTCATCGGCGGTCACCCCGGCATTGTTCACGAGCACTGCAACCGGGCCGAGTTGCTTCTCCGTTACGGCGAGCATGGCGGCCACGTCGTCGACGTCGCCAACATCCGCTCCGACCGCCACCGCGCTTCCTCCGGAATTGCGGATCGTCGCGACCACATCCTCGGCGGCATCACGCTGCGACCGATAGTTGACTGCCACCGCATGCCCCATCCCGGCGAGATGCTCGGCGATCGCCCGCCCAATTCCCCGCGACGCTCCCGTCACCAGTGCGACCCGATCGGCCATCAAATTCCGACGCCGTGGAGCGCGATGTTGCCCGCGAGCAACTCGAGCGCGGTTGCCTCGTTCGGGGGGAGCTCGGCATCCGACTCTCCAAGCGGCTCGACGCGCGACCCCCATCGGTAGACCGCGGCGGCCCAAGTGAACCCACCGCCGAATGCGGTAAACACGATCGTCGCCCCCGGCTCGATCTTCCCCTCCTCGAGTGCCTCGGTGAGGGCGATCGGGATTGTCGCAGACGAGGTATTGCCGTATGAGGCGATGTTGACGTAGACCCGCTCCGGTTCGAGCTCGAGGCGACGCGCCGTGGCATCGATGATCCGCACGTTGGCCTGGTGCGGGATGAGCAGGTCCACGTCGTCGAAGCTGAGGCCCGCCTCGGCGACCACCCTCGCCGAGGAATCCCCCATGGCCGTCACGGCGCGCCGGAAGACGTCGCGCCCCTCCATGAGGATGCTCGACAACTCCGTCTCGTCGGGCCGTCCCTCGGTGCCCGACCCCGGTACGCAGAGCAGGTCGCCGGCCGTCCCGTCCGACCCCAGCTCGAAGGAGAGGAGCCCGGCGCCGTCTTCACTCTCGACGGCCTGAACCACCACGGCCCCGGCCCCGTCGCCGAATAGGACACTGGTGGCGCGGTTTGTGAAATCCAGCCAATAAGAAAGCTTCTCGGCACCGATTATCAGAACGGTGTCCATCGAACCCGCCTTGATCATCTGATCGGCGGTACCGAGTCCGAAGATGAAGCCGGAGCACGCCGCGTTGAGATCCATGCCGGCCGCGTTCGTCGCCCCGATCTTGGCCTGCACCATCGTCGCCGCAGATGGAAGAAGGCGGTCGGGGCTGCATGTGGCGACCAGGATGAGGTCCAGATCATCTGCGGTGATGCCTGCAGCGGCCAGCGCCCGTTCGGCTGCGACCGCCGACAGGTCGCTCATCTCGACGTGGCTTATCCGCCGCTCCTTGATCCCGGTGCGGATCGTGATCCACTCGTCGCTGGTCTCGGTGACCGTCTCCAGATCGCTGTTGCTGAGCACGGCCGGAGGGACGCACTTCCCCCACCCGGTGATGATGGTGCTTCGCACCGTGCTGCTCCTCTCCACAACTCCGCCGAACCCCTCAGGCGGCGGAGAGTCGCTCCACCGCAGCGTCGACGTCTTCGAGTGAGGATACGACGACGGGCTCCATTCCCTCTACCGACCTCCTGGCGAGTGCCGCGGTTACATCACCGGGACCCACGTGCACGAAGGTGTCGACGCCTGCCGCGGCGATGCTCACCAGTGACTCGGAGAAGCGCACCGGAGCGGTGAGCTGGGCGACCAATCCGGCGGCGACGTCCGGACCGAAAGGCCGTGCCGTTGCGTTCGCCCAGACGGGGAATCGGGCCTCGGCAAACTCGACCGCCGAGACCGCCTCGGCCAGATCGTCCGCCGCCGACGCCATGAAGGGCGAATGGAATGCTCCCGCCACCTTCAGGAGAACGGCCTTCCGGATTCCGTGGGCAGGGGCGTTCTCCGTCACCCAGGCCAGATCCTCCTCCCCTCCGGCGACGACCACCTGGCCGGGGGCATTGATGTTGGCGACCCAGAGCCGCCCGCCCGATTCGCGGCGTGCCGCGACCAGCTCCTCGGCGGCCATCAGGTCACCGCCGATCAGCGCCGCCATTCCGCTCCGCTCCCGGTCGGCGGCGACGGCCATCGCTCTCCCCCGAGCGGCGACGAGCTCCAGCCCGTCGAGGAATCCAAGCGCTCCAGAAGCGCTGAGGGCGATGTATTCGCCCAGCGAGTGCCCGGCGCCGGCCGCAGGGGCTGTCTCGAGCCTCTCGGCCAGCTCGAGCCAGAGGGCGTATGCGGTCGCGTACAGGGCCGGCTGGGCGTTCTCGGTACGGGTCAACAGGTCTTCGGGCCCGCCGAGACACATCTCGGCCAGCGACCACCCGAGCACGGCGTCGGCCGCCTCACCGAGCAGGTCGGCGCGGACTTCGAACAGGTCGGCCCCCATTCCAACGAACTGGCTGCCCTGTCCGGGAAACAGAATTGCGTACGACACGGGACCTCTAACGGCTGGGACGGAAGTCTATTGGGCATGCCGCAGGGGGATCAGGTCGCCCAACGGCCGGCGTGCTTCACCTCGATCCCGCCCAAGGCCACGAGGGCCCTCACCTCGAGACGCGGAGCGCCCGACCCGATGGCAGATCGATCGGTCGTGTCGTCCCATCCCCCCAGGATCGGAATGCCCCTCACATCGACCAGCCAACCGCGTGGAACGAGCACCGTGATGCTGCCCAACACGGCGGTCGCGTCCACCACCGCACCGGTAGCGATGGGCGTTGCCTCGCTCAGGTCGAGTGTCACTCCTCCGAGCACCGCGGTGAGTGATCCATGGCGAAAGCTCTTCGAGCGGGTTTCAACTCGAACCGCCGACAGCACGGCCATGCCGTCGACGGCGTCGAGTACCGGCGTCCCCCGCACCGAACGCCTCCCCCACCCGAATGCCAGCCACCCGCCGGCGACGATGAGAGCAACGGGCCACACCAGGTCCCAGGTGCCCGATCCGAACACCTCGGTCGTGATCGCCAGCAAGATGGCTCCAGCACCGATCAACACCAGCGCCCCGGGAGTGATGCGACGGCGATCGAGGGAGTGGAAGAAACCCAGGCCGATCACCGCCGAGGGCCACCAGGAGACGATGGTTGGGCCGGCATCGAGGACCTCGCTCGCATCCAGCATGAAGAGGACGCCGACGGTCACGAGCATCGCCCCCACGAACATCCTCCCGGCGTTCACGAACCGAACCGGAGCAGGCGCCGCAGCGACCTGGGGACGAAGCTGCTCACCGTCTCGACGACACCGAGCAAGACATCGAGGCTGCCCGCTGAGCCCTCCCAGTGCTCGGCCACGACTTCCTCGCCGGCGGCCTCAACCAGCGACTGGAAGGCGGCGCCGACGATCACCACATCATCGACCCGCCCGATGACGGGAATCCGGTCGGGGATCAAGTCGAACGGCAGCAACGCATAGGCCAAGGCCGCAACCATCGCAGCTCGACGCCGCTCATCCACCCGTTCGTCGCGCACCAACCGGTAGACGAGCTGCAGGCTGGCGGGAACCGCCTTCACCACCTCGAGGAACTTCTCTCTCAACCCTCCACCTCTCTCGTTGCCAAGGCGGCGCCCACGGGTCCTGCAGCCCCCCCAGCGCCGCAGGTCTCACCGGGGATTCAACCACCGTAGAGCCCTCGGCTATCTCTAGGTTCAACAGTGGGAATTTCTGAGTCGTATAGTATCAAGTTAGGGTATATGATTGATGGCAGCAAAACTCAACCAGACTGGAGGTTCCCCCATGGATCTCGTCCGATTCGATCCATTCTCGATGTTCCGCGAGTTCGACCGGATGATCGACCGCTCCCCGGCTTCCCGAGGCTGGGTCCCCCGAGTGGATGTGCTCGATCGAGAGCAGGACATCCTGATCCGCGTCGACGTCGCAGGCATCGACCCGAACGACATAAACGTCACCGTCGAGGATCGCACGCTGACGATCAGCGGTACCCGCGAACTCGAAGAGACGACCGACGAGAACGGATACCACCGCCGTGAGATCTTCACCGGCGCGTTCAGGCGGACACTGGTGCTCCCCGCAGGATTGGACGCGGGTGAGATCAAGGCGTCGGCCGACAACGGGATCCTCGAGGTCGTCGTCCCCCGCAGGCCGGAGGTGTTGCCCCGCAAGGTGAAGATCGACGTCGCCGACTGATCCGTCGCCTGGGAGCCCGGGGGGCCCGCCGCGCCGCGGGCCCCCGACGCGTTTGATCACTCGACCTCGATCCGCTCCGGTCCGGTATCGTCGGTGTCGTCCCCCTCCGCTGCGCCCAACTCCTCGAGAAACGCGCTGATCCCTTCGATCACCTCGATCGCCGCCTTCATCAGGTGTACGGCGGCGCGCTGTAGCCCGCGCCGGGCTGCTTCGCTCAGCTCGTCACTCATCCCTCACCCCGAATCTCACGTCGAGCACGCCCCGGCTCAGCCGGGCACCTATGACCTCCCGCCGCTTCAGCGAGTCGGGTAGCAGCAAGGCACGCCGGTAAGGGCCGACGGTGACGATTATCTCGTCGTGGTGGCGCACCACATCCACCTCCCCCTTTTCCACGAAGGGCAGCGACAGCGCCAGCACGATTCCGTCCTCGTCATCTCGAATGCTGAAGGGGTTCCCTCGAGCAAGCCGTCGCGTCGGGTCGCGGTCGCCATAGAGCTCCTCGCCCAACAGCCGCAGCTTCTCCACACCCACCATCTCCTCGTCGAACAGCCTCAGCTTCAGCAAGCTGAGATCGGCGAACGCATCCGCCACCATCTCGAGGTACTCGGACTGCAGCTCCCGCCAGCGCTTGAAGTATGGATCGGTCACCGCGTCGGGAATGATGCGGTTCACCACTGCGGCATCGACGGCATATCCGAACAGCCCCAGATACGTGTAGGTCCTGCGAGCCTCGGCAATGACCATCTTCTCGAGGTTCATGACGAGCCGGGCACTAGTGATCTCGGGGTCGACCAGAACCCGTCGAACGCCTTCGATCCGCTCGTAGAAGCCCTCGCCTGCCTCAAACACGTCGTCCCCCGGAAGCGGCATCGACATCACCCGCGACAAGACGGGCCGCACCACCCGTGCCACCCTTCGCTCCATCGGGAAGAGCTTCTCCATGTACCAGCCCAGGACATCGGGAAGGCTGAGGAGGCGAAGAGTCTCGGCGGTAGGGGCACAATCCACCACGATCACGTCGTAGGAGCCGGAGGCCACGTGGTCCTGCACCTCGGCCAGGGCGAAGAGCTCGTCCATGCCGGGGAACACGACGAGCTCCTCGGCCGCTATCGAGTGGGCTCCTCCCCAATCGAAGAGGTCCGCGAGATAGTCACGCACTGCCCCCCAATGGCTCTCCAGCCTGCGCTGGGCGTCGATCTGCTGGCCGAACAGGCCGGGAACGATCTCGGTCGGCTCGTCTCCCAGAACGTCGATAAAGGCATCACTCAGACTGTGAGCCGGATCGGTGGACATGACCAGCGTGCGATATCCGAGATCGGCCGACCGCAGCGCCGTCGCCGCGGACACCGTCGTCTTACCTACACCCCCCTTGCCGGTGATGAGGAGGACCCTCATCCCGCCTCTGCCTTCTCCTCGGCCTTGCGGCGAAGACCCCGCAGCGCCGCCTGGACTATCTGCTTTTCGGCCTGGCGCCGGAGAAACCCGGGGACCGAGAAGTTCGGCGCCACCCGCAGGGCATAGACGATGGCGGTCCCCCCCGAATCGGTAGGACGGAACTCGTAGGACCCCTCCATGTCCCTGATGTCCTCGCCGGGAATCGCCCGCCACGACATCAGGTGCGGCTCGTCGTACTCATACTCCAGCTCGTAGGTGATCCTCTTGACGAATCCATCCACCACGAACGCGGCGCGGGCAGGCCGCCCTGCGTCGTCGGTGGACAGCACCTCCACCGAAGCGACGCCGGTTGCCCACTCCGGATACGAGGCGAGATCCGCCGCAACGGCGAAGACGACCTCCGGCGTCGCCGTCGTCTCCGTGCTCCTGATGGTCCCTTCCACGCTCTCGACACTAGCGGTGGCCGGAGGCTCGGCCCCGGGCGGATCAGGGCACGTGGCGGAGCGCCCGACCGGTCGCCCGAAAGTAGCCGGCGTTGCGGCACCGGGTGGGTCCGAAACGCCAGCTGGTCGCCTGGGGCTGATGGATGTCTCCGAAGTAGTGCCACCCCGGTCGATGCCTTTCGAGATACTCGCGTACTGCTTCGGACTGCTTGAGCCGACCGCCGACGACATCCCTGCTCAGCGGGGCCACCGCCGGAGCCACGTGGGTGCAGAGGATGTCCACCGCACCCAACGAGTCCAGCTTGTCGACCATCTCCTCCTCCGACACCTCGCCAGGCACACCCAGGACCACCACGCCGCCTCCGGCGAAACCCACGCCGTAGCCTTCGATCTCGACGACCGTCCCGTCCACGAAGGTCGCCGACCGCGGCAGCGACGCCTCCAGCACATCCGGACGGTCCACGTTTCCGTACGTCACGTACGCCTCCACACCATCGAGAGCGCCTGCCATCTCGGCATAGGCGACGGCGATCAACTCGTCGTAACGGTCCCTGACCTCCGCCTCCCGACCGGAGCTGAACTCGGACCACAGCCGGCGGCTCGCCTCCCGATCTCCAGAATCGCGCAGGCGCGAGAGCTCGGCCACGAACGACTTGCCGGCAACGTCCGCCAGCATTCCCTCGTTGGTCCGGTAATCCACGAAATTGAGCAAGTCGCCCAGGATCAGAAGCGTTTCGCCGCGGGCCGCCACCGCCGCCAGGGCATTGAAGGCACCATGGACGTCGGACACGAGAAGCATCAGCCGAGGGTACCGAGTACCAGATCGATTTGGCGCAGCACCGTCTCGTTCCTTTCGGAGCGGCGCGCCGACGCCAGGGCGTCGCCGGCGGAGGATCCCCCGATGCGACCCAGCGCCCAGGCTGGGTGTGACCGCAGCAAGGGATCAGAGGTTCCCAGAAACCCGAGGAGAGTCGCCCAGTTCCGGATCGTGCCCGAGTTGCCGAGCGCCACAATCGCGTTCCGCTTCAGATATCGCCCATCGTTGCGGGGGCCATCCCCCAGGTCTGCCTCCACCGCGGAAAACGGATCGGCCCGGCAGAAGCCGATTTCCACGAGACCGGACTCTTCGGCCGCCCCGCGGAGCAGGGCCTCGACGGTCACCCCCGTAGCGTAGGTCGGTCAATCGGTCCCGGCACGGGACATCAGGCGCAACCTGGGTACCAGGCCTGCCTCCGCAAGCACCTCCAGTGCCTCGGCGCGGTCTTCATCTATCTCTATCGGACCGATCAGGTCATGGAGCAGGTGGCCGACCACGCAATCGCGACAGA
>JAZGDZ010000102.1:0-53734 GCA_036478235.1 Acidimicrobiia bacterium
GCCACCATCACCAGCCCGGCGTTGGCCACCAGACCGGGCTCGTCGAAAACCACCTCGGTCCGGTCAATGTTCTGCGATACTGTCCTCACTGGAAGTGCCTCCCGGTCCCAGGCCAATGGTTTGCTTCGTCAGCGTCATTGTCCCAGGTCAGGAGGCATTTTCCGCGGCTAACCCACCGTCACACCCCACCCCAGACCGGTGGATCCAGGCTAAGAGGGCGCGCCGATAGGCGTGGACTCGGCGGCCTGGGGCTGGGGCCCCCGGGCCGCACAGCGATGAGCCGTACGGCGAAGAGCCATCAGCATCGCGAAAGAGCGTCCGCCTTTGCGGACGCTCTGAGTCGCCTTGATTAGGATCGCCGACGGAAGACCTACCCGTGTCCGGCAGCTCTATTTACCCGGCGGGTCCCCTGTACCCCGCCTCCTCTGCCAAGTGGGGCCCCATCCCCACGGCGGCCGTTTCTTACCCGGCGGTCCCCTGCACCCCGCCTCCTCCGCAGCGTGGGGCCCGTTGGCCCACCGCGGCCGTTCTTGCCCGGCGGGTCCCCTGTAGCCGAGCTTCGCTCGGCGCGATTGCCCGGCGAGGACAGCGAGCCGACGACCCGAATCCGATTGCCCGGCGAGCGCAGCGAGCCGATCGCCACGGCTCTCGGTGACTGGTGACTGGTGACTGGCGACTGACTTCTAACCTCTCCGCTCGTGATAATCGCCCGCGCCCTGGGAGTAGAGGTCGGCATCCGCACTCTCGTCACCGATGCCACGTTCGCCCTTCATCCCGGCGACAAGGTCGGTCTCGTCGGTCGCAACGGCGCCGGTAAGACGACGCTGATGCGGACGCTCGCCGGGCTCCGCGACCCGTCTACCGGCACCGTGGCCCGATCCGGCGTCGTCGGCCACCTCTCTCAGGAGAGCGCTCTGCCCGAACTCGATCATCCCGAGGCGACCGCCCTGGAACGGGTGCTGGCAGCTCGGGATATCGGAGCGATTCAGATCCGCATGGAGCAGACCCGCCGGAAGATGGAGGATGCCGACGGCGATGAGCGCGACCGGTTGATCCGCCGCTATGCCCGACTGGAGGCCGAGTTCGAGGTCAAGGGCGGCTACCGGGCAGAGGCCGAAGCCCGGAAGTTCGCGGCATCGGTGGGAATCACCGACGACGAGATGGCCCAACCGGTGCGGACCATGTCGGGCGGTCAGCGGCGCCGGGTCGAGCTGAGCCGGATCCTCTTCGCCGAGACCGATGTGCTCCTGCTCGACGAGCCGACCAACCACCTCGATCTGGACGCCAAGGCCTGGATGATGCAGTACCTGGCCGAGTACCCGGGTGCCCTGCTGGTCATCTCGCACGATCTCCCCCTCCTCGACGAGTCCATCACATCGGTGCTGTCACTCGACGACGGCCGTCTCGAGCCATATCGGGGCAACTACTCGTACTTCCTGGCGGAACGGGACCGCAGACGCGAGCAGCGGATCAAGGAGCGGCGCCACCAGGAGGTTCGGATCGTCCGGCTCGAGGAGACGGCGCGGCGCTTCATGGGCACGACCGAGAAGATGTCGAAACGCGCCAAGTCGATGCAGACCCGGGCCGACAAGATGAGGGAGCACCTGGTCGAGGCGACGGCCAGAGGGCCTTCGGTGGCGCTGCGCTTTCCGCAGCCGGAGCCATCAGGTCGCATTCCCATCGAAGGCAAGGGCCTGGCCAAGGCCTTTGACGACAACGTCGTGTTCGTCGACGTCGACGTGTACGCCGAGCGCGGGGAGTGTCTCCTGATCATGGGACTCAACGGGGCCGGCAAAACGACCCTGCTGAGGATCCTCGCCGGCGTCGAGGCGGCCGACATCGGTGAGGTGCTTCCCGGCCACCGGCTGTCCCTGGGCTACTACGCCCAGGAGCACGAGCAGATCGTGCCCGGCGTGACGGTCTTCGAGCACGTCAAGGGGGTGTCGCACGGGGAGACCGACCAGACGCTTCGCTCCCTCCTGGGTCATTTTCTGCTGGCGGACAAGTTCGGTCAGGACGTCGCGACCCTGTCGGGCGGGGAGAAGACCAAGCTGGCGCTTGCGATGCTGGTGGTTGGCCGCCACAACCTGTTGTTACTGGACGAGCCGACCAACAACCTCGATCCCCAGGCAAAGGAGGCGCTGCTCGAGGCGCTTCACACCTACACGGGGACGCTGATCGTCGTCAGCCACGACACCGAGTTCGTTGAGGCTCTCGGCCCCGACCGGGCCGTGCTGCTGCCCGACGGCGACACGGTCTACTTCGACGAATCGCTGCTGGACCTGGTGGCCCTGGCGTAGGAGCCCTGAGCCAGGACATCACTCGGCAGACTCCTAAACACCTCCGGCGGGGGAGAGTGCAGTGCGCAGCGCCTCGACCGTCGTTTCCTTGACCCGGTAGTGGATCCAGCGGCCCCGCCGTTCCCGATCGAGCAGGTCTGCCTCGAAGAGGACCTTGAGGTGGTGGCTGACCGTTGGCTGGGCCAGCCCGAGCGGAGTCACTAGATCGCAGGCGCAGACTTCTTCGCGCTCCGAAATGAGGCTGAGCAGTCTGAGACGCGCCGGGTCGGACAGCGCCTTGAACAGGCCTGCCAGGTCGATCGCATCCGATTCCGGCAGCGGAATCGTCAGCAGGGGCGTGCAGCAGACTTCGGCCATGGCCTAGATATTGACAGATGTCGATATGAGTGTCAAGATATCGATCTACGTCGATATGAAAAGGAGGCTGTTGCGATGAACCGTTTCACGATCCCCCGCGTGGCCCACTGCTCCGAGGGCTGCCCAGCCTCGTCCCGGGCATGACGTGAAAAGGCCCCATGTGATAGAGGGCGCGCCGATAGGCGCGAACTCGACGGCCTGGGGCTGGGGCCCCCGGGCGCAAGGACACAGTGCCGCCCGCTTCCTCGGGGGTGAGATCGATCACTCAATTGGTATCGCGCAGCCTCAGACTGTGGACCGGTCGGCCACCTCCCCCAGGGCGGCGTGAGCCGCCGCCAGCCGGGCGATCGGAACCCGGGGCGGGCTGCACGAGACGTAGTCGAGGCCCACGCGGTGGAAGAAGGCGATGCTCTGCGGATCGCCACCGTGCTCCCCGCACACCCCGACCTCCAGGGTGGGATCGGCCTCCTTGCCCTCGCGGGTGGCAATTGCCACCAGCCGGCCGACACCCTCTTCGTCGACGTGGGCGAATGGATTCGCCGGGAGTATGCCGTTCGCCACATAGGTGTCGAGAAAGGCCCGCTCGGCGTCGTCCCGGCTCATCCCGTATGTCATCTGGGTGAGATCGTTTGTGCCGAACGAAAAGAAGTCGGCGTGCCGGGCCAAGGCGCCTGCCTGAAGTGCGGCTCGGGGTATCTCGATCATCGTCCCCACCGGGACGTCGATCGTCACCCCGCTGGCTTCGATCTCCTCGCGGACCATCGCCGCGGTCAGCTTCAACTCGGTGGGGTGGGACACCAGCGGGATCATGATCTCGAGCCTCGGGTCGCCTCCTGCCGCGAGCCTGCGCTTGACGGCCTCCATCGCCGCCCGGACCTGGGTGCGGTAGAGCTCGGGCCGCATGACACCGAGACGGACGCCGCGTAGGCCCATCATCGGGTTGGTCTCTTCGAGCCAGGTCACCGCCTCGATCATCCGGTCGAGGTCATCGGTGTCGCCGCTGCGGTCCCGTCGCTCGAGGAGGAGTTCGAGCCGGCTCGGGAGGAACTCGTGGAGGGGGGGATCGAGCAGCCTGATTATGACGGGCAGCCCGTCCATTGCCTCGAGCAGCTCGGTGAAGTCGTCGGCCTGGATCTGGGCCAATTCGTCCAACGCCTGGTCTGTCTCCTTCTCCAGGATGATCGAGCGGACCACCGGGAGGCGGTCGCCCATGAACATGTGCTCCGTTCGGGCCAAACCGATGCCCTCGGCGCCCCACTTCCGGGCGACGGCTGCCCCGTCGGCGTCGTCGGCGTTGGCCCTGATGCCGAGGCGGCGTACATCATCCGCCCAGCCGAGGAGCACCTCCAGTTCGGTAGATGGTTCGGGATCGACCAGCGGCAGCGGGCCCAGAAAGACCCTTCCGGTGCCGCCGTCGATCGTGATGATGTCTCCCTCGGAGACCGTGACGTCGCCGACGACGAAACTGCCGGCGGCCTCGTCGACCTCCAGTGCGGCGGCTCCGGTCACCGCGGCCTTGCCCATACCGCGGGCCACCACCGCAGCATGGCTCGTCTTGCCGCCGTGGCTGGTGAGAATTCCCTTGGCCGCCGCCATCCCGTGGATGTCGTCGGGATTCGTCTCCCAGCGCACGAGTACCACCTCGACTCCGGTGGCGGCCACCTCCACCGCCCGATCTGCGGAGAACACGGCGACTCCGCAAGCAGCCCCTGGAGAGGCGTCCAATCCGGTTGTGACCGGCTCGACATCGATCCCGTCGGCAAGGCGGGGATGGAGCATGGTTTCGAGCGTCGTCGGGTCGACTCTGAGAAGAGCCGTCTCCCGGTCGATCATCCCCTCGTCGGCCATCTCCACGGCGATTCGCACGGCAGCCTGAGCGGTGCGTTTGCCGACCCGGGTCTGCAGGATCCACAGCTGTTCGCGCTCGATCGTGAACTCGATGTCGCACATGTCGGCGTAGTGCCTCTCGAGCGTGTGCATGACCTCGAGCAAGTGGCGGTGATGCTCGGGATGGCGGTCGGCCAGATCCTCCAGTGGCAGCGTGTTCCTGATGCCGGCCACGACGTCCTCTCCCTGGGCGTTCGGCAGGTAGTCGCCGTAGGGGACCTCTTCGCCCGTGGCCGGATCCCGGGTGAAGCAGACTCCGGTGCCGGAGTCGTCGCCGAGGTCGCCGAACACCATCATCTGCACGCTGCAGGCCGTTCCCAGGTCGTCGGGGATGTCGTTGAGGCGCCGGTATTCGCGGGCGCGCCGGTTGGTCCACGACGAGAACACGGACGTGATGGCGGAGTGCAGCTGCTCGGTCGGGTCCTCGGGGATCTCCTCACCTGCCTCGGAGACGACCTGCTGGAACCGTCGGGTCGCCTGTTCCAGGTCTTGGGCGGTCAGGCTGGCATCGTCCTGGACGCCTCGGCCGGCGCGAAGCTCGCCAAGGATTTGCTCGAAGCGGGTTTCGTCGACCCCGAGGACGACCTTTCCGTAGGTCTGGATGAGCCTGCGATATGCGTCCCAGGCGAAGTGGTCGCCTCCCGCCCACGACCCCAACGCGGTGACCAACTGGTCGTTGAGACCGAGGTTGAGCACGGTGTCCATCATTCCCGGCATCGAGAACTTCGCTCCCGAGCGCACCGATAGCAGCAGCGGAGTGCCGGCGCCCTCCCCCAGGAAACGCCCGGTGGCCTTCTCCAACCGTTCGACCGCTTCGGCGACCTCGTGCCAGAGGGCGCCGGGCACCTCGCCCTTCGCCAGGTATTGCCGGCAGGCATCGGTGCTGAGCGTGAATCCGGGCGGCACCGGCAGGCCGATCGACGTCATCGTTGCCAAACCGGCTCCCTTGCCCCCGAGCAGGTCCTTGTCGGAGCCGTCGGCGGCAGAGAAGTCGAACACGTACACGCCTCACCTCCTCCGCGTCAGGGCACCTCCATCATCGGCCTGGCGATCGCCCGGCCACCAGGGCCGAATGTCGGCGCACTCGGAAACTCTCAGTGATCGATCGCCGGGCGCAGTGGCAGCGCCGCGTGCACCACCGTCCCTTTTCCCGGAGCCGAGTCGATGAAGAGGCTTCCGTGCATCCCGTCGATCCGCTCGGTCATGTTGGCCAGGCCGAACCCGTCTGAATCTTGGTCGGTGTCGAAGCCGATCCCGTTGTCCGAGATAGAAACCCGGACCAGCTCGCCCTCACAGACGACCCGGACGTCGACGGTGGTGGGTCGGCCGTGGCGGAGGGCATTGCTGACGGCCTCCTTCACCACGGCGATCAGGTCGTCGGACACCGGGGGTTCCGGGACATCCGGCGGACAGTCGAAGTCGAGGCCAACCGCTATGTCGTGAGGCGCCGCCAGGTCCTCGAGAAGTCTTGGCAGTTCGTTGGACAGTGAGGGCCGTGCCCATACCGGGGGCCGCAGGTCGAAGATGTAGCGGCGCAGCGCCGAGATCGTGTCGTCCAGCTTGTCGATCGCCTGATCCAACTGATCGCGCACCCCCGCTGTGTCTGTGTCGAGTCGAGTGGCCGATGTCTGCAGACCAAGTCCGACGGCGAACAGATCCTGGATGATCGAGTCGTGCAGGTCCCGGGCGATCCTCTCCCGGTCCTCGTGCAGTGCGGCGCGTCGCAATCGCTCCTGCATCCGCAGTGTCGAGACCGCAGTCCCGGCGGTGACCGCGAGGAACTCGACGATCATCTCGTCGTCCTCGGTGAACCCTCCCTCCTTGTCGGCGAGGTAGAGATTCCCAAACACGCGATCGCCCACCTGAACCGGTACGCCGAGGAACGCGCTCATGATCGGGTGATGCTCGGGAAAGCCGGCCACGTCCGGGTGGTCGGCGATATCGTCGAGGCGGACCGTGGTGTCGGTTCGGGTGATCGTTCCCAGCAGGCCGCTCAGGCGAGGAAGATGGCCGATCTTGTGGCCCGTACCCGGCTCGAACCCGATGTGGATGAAGTCCATGAGCGCCCCGTGCTCGCCCAACACCCCGAGGGCGCCGTAAGGAGCCCCGGTGAGATCCATCGCCGTCTGCACGGTCGACCTCAGCAGTGTCGACAGCTCGACGTGTCCGGCAACCCCGGCGGCGGCCTCCACCAGATCGCGAACGAGATTCGTGGTGAGTTCACGCACGGCGCTGCAAGGTTAACTTAGAGGGCGCGCCGGTAGGCGCGGACTCGGCGGCCTGGGGCTGGGGCCCCCGGGCCGCACTGCGATGAGCCGTAGGGCGAAGAGCCATCAGCATCGAGAAAGAGCGTCCGCCTATTTGCGGACGCTCTTGGGCCGGAGGCCCCCGACTCCATCCACCGATTTCGGGTCTTTCGGCCCCTGCGCCGAGGGGCAATAGGGCCGGGAAGCCCGAACCGTTGGCGGTAGGCTGAAACCGTGACCGAACCACTCCGCATAGAGCTCGTGGACGACCACGAAGTCGTTCGCCAGGGCCTCAAGACGATGATCGAGGCCGAAGGCGATCTGGTCGTCGTGGGGCAGGCCGGCACGGTCGAGGACGCCATTCGGCGCGTCGGTTTCGACAGTCCCGACGTCGTGATCCTCGACGTCCGGCTGCCCGACGGCAGCGGCGTCGAGGCATGCCGTGAGATTCGGGCTCGTTGGCCCGAGGTGAACGTGCTCATGCTCACGTCGTTCGCCGACGACGAGGCGCTCTTCGCCTCGATAATGGCCGGCGCCTCCGGTTACGTCCTGAAGCAGATCAAGGGCTCCGATCTGCTCGATAGCATTCGCAAGGTCGGACGCGGCGAGAGCCTCCTGGACCCGGAGATGACGGATCGAGTGTTCCGCAGAATCCGCGGCGAGGAACCCGACGACCCGCTCCTTGCGAAGCTGTCCGCCCAGGAGCGCAAGATTCTCGGCTACATCGCGGAAGGACTGACCAATCGGCAGATCGCCGAAGAGATGTTCCTCGCCGAGAAGACCGTGAAGAACTACGTGTCCAACGTGCTCTCCAAGCTGGAAATGAGCCGTCGGAGCGAGGCCGCCGCCTACGCGGCGCGGATCCAGGCCGAGAAGGAGCACCGGTACCCGCCGGAGCAATGGCCGGCATGAGGATCGTGGTCGGCGTCGAAGACGGCAGCCCGAGCATGGCGGCACTGCGCCGGGCACGGGCCATCGCCGAAGATCTCGAGGCCGATCTCCATGTGGTCTTTGTGGCCCACGTTCCCGCTACCGTCCTTGCTGCATGAGCGGGCTGCCGACGGTCGCCGACGACTTCGCCGAGGCACAGCGTTCGAATGTCTGGAAGGGGTACCCACCCGGCGTGCTCGTGGGTTATGCGGAGAAGATCGGCGCCGACATGATCGTGGGCGGCAGCCGAGGGCGGGGCGATCTGGCCTCGCTGGTGCTCGGCAGCACCAGCCATCGGGTCGTGAATCATGCTCCGTGCGACGTCCTGGTCGCTCGGGAGCGTGAGGGAGAGGAGTGAGATGAAGGTTCGGGATCTGATGACGACGGATCCGCTGACGGCGACGCCGGACATGCTGCTCAAGGAGGCAGCGCGCACGATGGTGCGCAACAGGGTGAGCGGCCTGCCTGTTCTCCTGGACGGCGAGCTCGTCGGGATCGTCACCGAGGGCGACTTCCTCCGCCAGGAAGCCAACCGCGATCAGCCGTACCGCTTCAGCTTGCTGGACGCCCTTTTCGGCGAAGGGCCGTCTGACCCCCCGGCCGTCGAGACGGTGGTGGAGGTCATGTCCGAACACGTCATCTCCATCGGCCCCGAGGCATCCATAGGTGAGGCCGCCAGGGTCATGGCGAACAAGCGGGTCAAGCGCCTTCCGGTCTTGGATGCGGGAGTCCTCATCGGCATCATCAGCCGGGCCGACGTCGTCAATGCATTCACCAAGCCGGACGAGATCATCGAGGACGAAGTGCGCGAGGACATCGTCAGGCGGCTGTTGTTCTTGGACCCGGAGGACGTAGGGGTCTCGGTACTCGACGGTGTTGTGACGCTCGATGGCGAGATGGAGAACCGAACCGAGGCACATCTGCTCGAGGAACTGACACGCCGCGTCGAGGGCGTGGTGCGGGTCGAGTCGAATCTCACGTTCCTGGTCGACGACCAAAAGGCCGAGCCGAATTACCGACTCAACGACTGAGGGGGTTTGATGCTGATTGCTCGCCCCCTGCTCATCGAGGTCGATCGAATCCTGGGCGAGGCTCCGGGACCGCTGCCGGTCGCGTCGGTCGACATCGATCTCGACCCGCTCGACCTCGTTCGATCGGGCAACGAGGTCTTCGGCTGGGCTGGTTTCTACGCGGCGCCCGACGGCCGTTCGATCGGCGCCCTGGGCACGGCTGCCGTGTTCGTCGCCGGCGGCGGTGGACGGCTCGCCTCTCTCGACGCTTCCATCGCCGACCTCCCTGCCGGGAGTCATCTCCTCGCCGGATTCGGCTTCGACGAGGGGGGTCCGTCCGGTGTCGATTGGGAGGGATTCCCCTCAGCGGCTGCGGTCCTTCCGGAGGTCACGATCGTTCGCTCGCAGGGGCGCTCCAGGCTGACGGTGGCGCTCAGGCCTGGGTCCGACGGGCGGATGTTGCTCGGCCTGATGTCCGCTCTTCGGGTTCCCGGGGCCGTGCCCGTAGAGCGCGAGGTCGACCACACGGTGGAGTCGAGGCCGGTGCCCGACGACTGGCGCGATCTGGTCGGCGAGGCAGTCGCCTCGATCGGGGCAGGTTTTTTCGAGAAGGTCGTCCTCGCCCGAACGGTGCTCGTTCACGCCCCGCAGCGGCTCGTGGCCTTCGACCTTGTCGCCCAGCTGCGCGACCGGTATCCGCAGTGCCGGGTGTTCGGCTGGCAACAGGGCGGTGTGACCTTCGTCGGCGCCAGCCCGGAACTGTTGGTGGCTCGCGAGGGGGATCGGTTCCGGCTCGGCCCACTGGCGGGATCCGCGGGCCGCGGCACCGATGCCGAAGAGGATCGCCGTTTGGGGGACGCGCTGCTCGCTTCGGCCAAGGATCGCCTGGAGCATTCGATAGTGATCGACGATGTGGTCCGGCGCCTGGACCACCTGGCGGACTCGATCGACTTCCCGACCGAACCGCAGCTGCAGCGCCATGCGACGGTGCAGCACCTCGCCACGCCGGTAACCGGAACCACGGAGCGGCGGATCCTCGAACTGGCCGAGGCCCTGCATCCCACGGCCGCCGTGGCCGGCTCGCCCCGAACGGAGGCTCTTGCCTTCATCGCCAAGCAGGAGGGGATCGATCGCGGCTGGTACGGCGGCGGCATCGGATGGCTGGACCCGGCGGGCGACGGGGAGTTCGCTCTGGGACTGCGGTGCGCTCTGGTGCGGGGCGACCACGCCACGATCTACGCCGGCAACGGCATCGTCGATGGCAGCATCCCGGAGGAAGAGCTGACGGAGACCCGGCTCAAGCTCCGGCCGGTACTCGACCTCCTCACCGGTCGGTAGGAGCCCGCCGAGTAACGGCGCCCCTCAGCAGACTCCTAGAAACCCTCCAGCGCCTCGGCCACCCGCGCCCCGATCTCGCGGTGCACTGCGACGTTGGTGCTCCTGTCGGTCGTCACTTCGATCAGGCGGGGGGCCGAACCGACGCCGGCCACCAGCTCGGTCAGCTCCGGTGCCGCCTCGACCCGATGCGACTCGATGCCGAACGATGTCGCTATGGAGGAGAAGTCGAGGCCGTGGGGTGTGCCGAAGTGCCGCTCGAAGTGCTCGTGGCCGTCCAGCGGCAGGAAGTGGAAGATGCCGCCTCCGTCGTTGTTCACGACCACGATCGTCAGCGGGATGTCGAGACGGCTCATGGTGGCCAGCGCCCCGACGTCGTGCAGCATGGAGAGATCACCGGCGAGTGCGACGGTCGCCGGACCCGCGGCGGCGGCTCCCAAGGCCGAGGACACGAATCCGTCGATCCCGTTTGCCCCCCGGTTTGCGAAGATGGATATGGGTCTCGGGCCCACCGGCAGGAAGGAATCGATGTCTCGGATCGGCATCGACGACGCCGCCCACAGCGATGAGCCATCGGGGAGGCCGCGGATAACGGCGCGGGCAACGCCGGGCTCCGTCGGAAAACCGGCAGCGTCGATGGCCGCTTCCACCGCCGATGCTGCGGCGGTATCCGCAGCCCTCCAAAGTGCGAGCCACTCCGCCGCAGCGGGGTCGGGCTCGACCCGTGCCAGCTCCCGAAGCGCCGGAGCCACGTCGGCGCGCACCAAGGCCTTCGCCGTAGCCATCGGATCTCGCCAGCCGGCGGGATCGATCAACAGTTGCGGGATCTCGGGGTGAGCGGCAAGCCAGCGGCGTACCGCCTTCGAAGTCGGGGGCGCCCCGAATCGGAGAACCGCCTCCGGTGAGCTCTTGTCCAGCCAGCCGGCGGCGGCGAGGATGTCCGAGCCGACGACCGCGTCGACGGGATGGGCTCCGGTGCGGAGACCCGAGATCGGGTCCGACATGATCGGCCAGCCGATCACACCAGCGAGGGCGGAGGCGGCCATTACGACCTCGTGATCGAACTGGGGTCCGGCGATGATCACGCCGTTGCGGCCGGAGACCACATCCCTGAGGGCGGCCAGGGCAACGGCATCCGGCGCCAATACCGCTTCGGAGACCGACGGTGTCTCGACCGCCGGCGGCTTGCCCGGTTCGATCACAAGCGGCTCGCGGAAGCGGGCGTTGAGATGAACCGGCCCCTGCGGACGGGCCGACGCCTCCGCCACGAGGCGGGCACCGAGGGCGGCGGTGTGACGCGGTCCGGCGTCGGCGGCATCGGGAACGTCGAGATCATGAGCCCACCGGACGGAGGTTCCGAAAAGGTTGCGCTGATCGATCGTCTGAGCGGCACCCACGTCCCACAGTTCGCTCGGGCGGTCGGCGGTGACGACGACGAGTGGGATGCGTCCGGTGGCGGCCTCGGCGACTGCGGGGTGGAGCTCGGCGGCCGCGGTTCCGGAGGTCGTGACCACCATCACCGGCTTGCCCGTGGCTCTGGCGATGCCGAGGGCGAAGAACCCGGAGGAGCGTTCGTCGTGGTGGGACCAGTCGGTGATCGTGGAGTCGGCCAAGGCCAGCGACAGCGGCGCATTGCGCGATCCCGGTGCGATACAGGCGTGTTCGACGCCCGACGCGGCGATCGCGGCCACGAGGGCCCGGGCAAATTGGCCGTTGCGATCCGTCACCGGCGCGACGCTAGTGCCCGACCGGCAACGTTCGCCGCTGCCCGGCATCACGTCCAGGATCCGGACACGTGGTCGGGACGATCCTGGGGGTGGCTCAGAGCTGCACGCCGACGGCGAGCAGGGCTCCCACGATCACGTGTAGTCGAGCGTTGCCCCTGAGAACCGCAACCAGCGTGGGCCCATCGGTGGCGGTGGCCACGCGACGGACCGGGGCCCAGGCGAGCGGAAGCGCCGCCAGGGCGACGAGTGATCCGCCCGGGACCAGACCGATGACGGCAAGGGTTCCGATGAAGGCGAATGCGCCGAAGATGAGGAAGCCGTAGAGATGGCGGGTTCGTCTGCGGCCCAACACCACTGCCAGCGTTCGTTTCCCGGCGATGCGATCGGTCTCGATGTCTCGGACGTTGTTGGCAACCAGGATGGCGGTGGCCAGGAACCCCACCGGGATCGCCAGCAGCCACGCCTCCGCCGGGGCAGTGGCGTCGTGGACGTACCGGCTTCCGACGACGGCCACCAGTCCGAAGAACACGAACACGAACACTTCGCCGAGTGCCCGGTAGCCGTAAGGCCAGGGCCCCCCGGTGTACGCCAGCAGGGCAACGATCGAGGCGGCGCCGATGGCGATGATGACCCAACCGGAGATCCAGGCCAGAAAGATGCCGAGGCCCGAGGCGGTGAGAAGTGCCGCGGCGGTTCCCCACCACATCTGCCGCGAGGTGAGAAGACCGGTGGCGACCGCACGCGGCGGGCCGATCCGCTCGAACGTGTCGATGCCTCTTCTGGCATCGGATGCGTCGTTTGCGAAGTTGGCTGCGACGTTGATCAAGATCGCCGCGGCGAGGGTCGCCGCGAACGCATCCCGGCGGAGCACGTCATCGGCTGCAGCGAGCCCGGTTCCGACGAGGACCGGGGCGACGGCGGCGAGCAGCGTCGGCAGCCGGGCCGCCAGCACCCATGCCCTCACCTTCACGGAAGGCGGGGGAACTCGTCGAACCGGGGCGGGCGCTTCTCGTTGAAGGCGTCGCGCCCCTCCTGGGCCTCATCCGACATGTAGAACAGCAGCGTGGCGTCCCCGGCCAGTTGCTGTTGTCCGGCGAGACCGTCGGATGCGGCGTTGATAGCAGCCTTCATGAGCCGGACGGCCAGCGGAGACTTCTGCAGCATCTCCCGCGCCCACGACACCGTTTCGGCCTCGAGGTCCGCCAGCGGGACCACGGCATTCACCATGCCCATCTCGTAGGCCTCCGCCGCCGTGTACTGCCGGCACAGGTACCAGATCTCCCGTGCCCGCTTGTCGCCCACCATGCGTGCCAGGAGTCCGGCGCCGTAACCGCCGTCGAATGAGCCGACCTTGGGCCCGGTCTGGCCGAAGATTGCATTGTCCGCTGCGATGGTGAGGTCGGAAACGAGGTGCAGGATGTGCCCGCCGCCGATGGCGTAACCGGCGACCATGGCGATGATCGGCTTGGGCAGGCGTCGCATCTGGATCTGCAGGTCGAGGACGTTGAGGCGCGGCGTGCCCTTGGGATCGAGGTAGCCGGCGTCGCCTCTGATCTTTTGGTCGCCGCCGGAGCAGAAGGCCTCGTCGCCCTCCCCGGTCAGGATGATGACGCCGATCTCGGAGTCGTTCCGGGCCTGCTCGAAGGCTTCGCTCATCTCGAAGAGGGTCGTGGGGCGAAAGGCGTTTCGGACTTCGGGCCGGTTTATCGTCACCTTGGCGATGCCGGGGACCGTCTCGTAGCGGATGTCGGTGTACTCACCGTGGGATTCCCAGTCGAAAGCCATCGCTCTCCCGTTCGATGGGGAGATGGTAGTGAGGGCGTCGCTGCCCTCCTCCGGCGGTAGCGTGGCCCCATGGACGTGCTGGCGACCGCCGCAGCCGAGCGACCGGATGCTCCCGCCCTGATTACCGCCACGCGCACGGTCGGCTATGCCGAACTCGATCAGGCGGCGTCGGGAGTGGCCGCGATCGTCGCCTCCAGTGGGACATTCGGCACCGGAGCGGTGGCCTTTTGGGGCGAGCGCACGATCGATTCTGTTGCCGCCGTCTGGGGGATTCCCCGGGCAGGGATAGCGGCCGTACCCGTGGACCCCAAGCTGCCCCCTGCCGAGGCGATGGCGCTCACCCGCTCCGCAGGGGTGCGAGGCCTGTGGATCGCACCCGAGGGAGGTTTCGACACGCTGGTGGAGCGCGGTTCGCGGTGGGAGCCGGACTTTCCCCGGCGCAGCGATCATCAGTACGTGTTGTTCACCTCGGGCAGCGAGGGTCTTCCCAAGGGGGTGAGGCTCGACGGCGACAACATCGCCGCCGCGGTCGCCGCCTCGCGCCACCGCCTCGGCAACGAGCGCGATGATCCGTGGCTCTGCGTCCTGCCCCTCTTTCACGTCGGCGGCCTCTCGGTCCTATGGAGACAGGCGGAGGCCGGGGCACCGGTGGTGCTGCTCGAGCGCTTCGAGGCTGCGCAGGCTGCAGACGCCTTCGGCTCGGTCGCCTTTGCCTCGCTCGTCCCGGTGATGCTCGGCCGTGCCCTCGCCGCCTCTCCGGCCCGGACTCTCGATCTCAAGGCCGTCCTCGTGGGCGGAGCGGCATCGGCCCCGGACCTGCTGATCGAGGCGCAGCAGCAGGGGATCCCCGCAGTCCCCACCTACGGGATGACCGAGACCTGCTCACAGGTCGCCACGCCACACCCCAACGACGAGCTGGACGGCTCGGTCGGAAGACCACTGCCCGGGGTCGAGGTTCGCACCGTTGATGCCGCCGGGGAGCCGACCGATGGGGAGGGACGCATCCAGGTCCGCGGGCCGATCGTGATGCGCGGCTACGTGGGTGACTCGGACCGTTCTACGGGCGACTGGTTCGAGACGAGCGACCTCGGGAAGCTCGACGACACGGGCCGGCTGACGGTGATCGGCAGGGCCGACGAGGTTCTCATCGTCGGCGGGGAAAACGTTCATCCCGCGGCCGTCGAACGCCTCCTCGGCAGGCACGACGACATTCTGCGGGTGCGTGTCTTCGGCGTTCCCGACGCCGAGTGGGGCACTCGCATCGTCGCCGAGGTCGAGACGGGCGGGACCGATGTGGCGGAACTCGAGGCTTGGGCCGCCGCTCATCTCTCCCCACCCATGCGTCCCCGGGAGTGGCGTCTGGTGGAGGAGGCCGAACGCAAGCTCGACGCTTAGAGCGTCCGCAAATAGGCAGGCGCTCTTTGGCGATGCTGTTGGCTCTTCGCCGTACGGCTCATCGCTGGTCTTGGCTCCGGTGTTCGAGATTTGGCTCCGGTGTTCGAGTCCTATTCGTACTCGAACGCCTCCGCACGGTCGTGCCGCCCTGCGGGCGGCGCTATGTGCTACCTACTCGGCCTCGAACCCCTCCGCACGTTTGTGCCGCCCTGCGGGCGGCGCTGCGTTCCACGATCTGAGAAACGGCATACTCAGCAGACTCCTGGGGTTCGGGAGTCGAAGAGGGGAGTTGTTCCGTGTGTTTCCAACCTGACTCGTCGCCGCCGATACCTCCCGTGTCCGGCGCGTCGGTCGATAGCCGACACCTATCTCTCGTCGCAGGTGACGGCACCGAGTTTTCCGCGTTCGAGGCGGTGGGATCGGGCGACGGCCCTGCGGTGCTGGTGCTTCCCGACGTACGCGGGCTCTACAGCTTCTACGAGGATCTCGCGGTGCGCTTCGCCGAACGCGGCATGAGTGCGCTCGCCATCGACTATTTCGGGCGCACCGCCGGTCTGGGGACCCGGGACGACGAGTTCGACTACATGCCGCATGTGAGGCGCACGACCTTCGCCGGCGTGGCGGCCGACTCGATGGCCGGTGTCGGTCACCTCAGGGAGATCGCGCCGGGTGCTGCCGTGTTCACGGTCGGGTTCTGCTTCGGCGGGTCGAATTCGTTGCACCAGGCGGCCAACGATCTCGGCCTGGCCGGTGCGATCGGCTTCTACGGGCATCCCAACCGCGTCTTTCCCGAGGGGGCGACTCCGCTGATCGAGCGGGTCGGCGAGTTCTCCTGTCCGCTGCTGTGCCTGATGGGAGGCGATGATCCCGGTATCCCGGTCGAGGAAGTCGAGGCATTCCGCAGCGCTCTCGAAGCCGGAGCGGTGGAGCACGACATTGTGATCTACGACGGCGCACCTCATTCCTTCTTCGACCGCAAGCACTCCGAGTACGCCGAGGCATCGGCGGACGCCTGGAATCGGGTGCTGGAGTTCATCGGCCGGCTCCTATAACCGTGTAGGGGCGATCGGGCTGGGGCAGGCCCGCTCCGACATGTGGCCCTCGAGAGGTGGGGCTCCCGCGGAGGTAAGGGGCTGGTGCCCTGTCCGGTGCCGTTGCTGATGTTGAGGGCGAGGCAGCGGCCCCCCTTTCTACATCCTGAACGCGGCAACGTTGCCGGTCGGGGCACTAGGGTTGGATGGCGATGATGCGCCATGCTCTTAGTCGTCGCCGCCTCGCTCTCCTCGCGGGTGTGTTCCTCGTAGCAGCGGCGTGTACTTCAGACAGCGCCGACACGACCCTCCCCGCCACCTCGGTACCCACTTCGTCGTCCACGACCACCTCGTCGTCGACGACATCGACGATCCCACTCACTCCCAACGGTCCTGCCCTGGTGTTCGAAGGTGACCGCAACGAGACGGTGGAGGCATTTCAGTTCGTCTTGAACTGCAACGGTTTCGGACCGTTGCAGGTAGACGGCGCCTTCGGCCCG
This sequence comes from Acidimicrobiia bacterium, assembly GCA_036478235.1. Taxonomy (GTDB): domain Bacteria; phylum Actinomycetota; class Acidimicrobiia; order Spongiisociales; family UBA11373; genus JACZWZ01. Next base: position 16,504 of record JAZGDZ010000102.1, read on the forward strand.
GCGACGCTGGCGGCGGTGGAATCGGTTCAGACGAGCCTGGGGCGCGAGGTGACCGGGGCTCCCGACGACGAGACGCTGGCGCTGCTGTCGCGCAGCTGCACCGAGGACAGGCGAATTACGGTCGACGACGACGGGGAGCGGATCGTCGTCGGCAACGCAGCCGAAGGCGATCCCGAGATCTTCTTCGTCCGCGCCGAGGAGGACATGCGAATGTCCGTTGTGCTCGCCTTCGACTCCGGAAGGGCAGTGGTCAACGTGCGTGCCACCGACGGCAGTGCCGTGGGCACGGGCGGCTCCGGTGCCTGGGCCACGGACATCGACGAAACGGCGGACTACGTCGTAGAGGTGAGCGCCGTCGCTCCGACGACCTTTGTGGCGACGGTGGCCGTCGTCGAACTCGATCCCGACTCGGTGGATTCGGCAGACGACGGGACGATGGTGCTCGACGATCTGGACACGACCATCTCGTCGGTATGCCTCGACACGAGCGGCGAGTCCTCATATGTGGCCGAAACGGCACTGGGTCAACTCGTGGTGACCACAGGCCGGGTGGGTCGCTACGCCCTCGACAGAGATGGCGTTGGCGCCTCGATCGAATTCATGTTCAAGGACGCCAGTCCCGGCTACTACGGGTTCACCATGGATGCCGACATCGAGGTGGGGGACCAGATCGACGGAACCGCGATCGTGTTCCTGAGGGAGTCGGGCCACGCCGACGATCCGGTGGGCCTGGCGTTCAACTTCGACCGGACGGCGAACCCGTGCGACGGGGCGGCGGGAACCTCGGTCGTTCTGTCCGCCGACGGGCTGGGGATCGTCGACTTCGGCGGTGATGTCGATTCAGTGCTCGCCACGGTCCGCTCTGCCCTGATAGGGGCCTCACCCACGGTTGACGGCGGCTGGGTGGTGATCGACAACCTGTCGAACGAGTTCGGGATCTGCCGACAGGGTACGACCGAAGTCCGTGTGATCCAGGTCGACAACCTGACGCTCTACTTCACGACGGCGGGGACCAGCTTTGGAGCGGAGGGAACACGGCACTTCGCCGCCTTCGAGGCCGACCCGGGGATCTTCCCCTTCAAGACGATCCAGGGCGTCGGAGCCGGCGACACGATCGCCGACGTGCTCGCCGCGCACCCAGATGCGGTTGCCTCACCGGGCCTCACCGGAGGGATAGACGTGTTCATTTCCTCCCCGCCCGGCAGCGACCGCTGGCTGCGTGCGACCGCCGAGGGCGCGTCGTCGGCATCCGACACGGGAGCGATCATCACCTCCGTCACCGGCGGGAGATTCTGCGACTTGTAGGCAGCTTGCAGCTTGCAGATCTCAGAGTTCAGATCTCAGACTTCAGAATTTCAGAATGGGATCCTCTTCGATGTCTGATGTCTGATGTCTGATGTCTGATGTCTGATGTCTGATGTCTGATGTCTGATGTCTGATGTCTGATGTCTGATGCTTACAGCAGCTCGCTGGCCAAGACCTCCAGCTCGGCGAGAGGCACGGAGGCGGGATCGCCCAGGACCTGGATGGAGACGTGATCGGCGCCCGCTGCATGATGGGCCGCGACGCGTTCGGCGATCGCTTCAGGCGGGCCCCAAGCGACTATCGCATCGACGACGGCGTCGCTTCCTCCTTCGTTCAGGTCACGCTCCTTCCACCCCAGCCGGAGGAGGTTCCTGCGGTAGTTGTCCAGCATCAGGTAACGCTCCATGTGCTGCCGGGCCGCTTCCCTCGCCTTGCCGGGGTCGGACTCGAGCACGACCGCTTGTTCGGGCGCCAGATAGGCCTCGTCACCGATGATCTCCCGGGCGAACGTCGTGTGCTCAACGGGGACGAAGTAGGGATGGGCTCCGGCGGTCTTCTCCGCCGCCAGCCGCAGCATGCGGGGGCCCAGGGCGGCCAGGATCACCGGAACGGGTTGAGCGGGCTCCGGCCCGACGAAGATCGAAGCCTCCATGGCGTCGAGATATCCCGCCATCCGTTTGACCGGCTGTCGGTACTCCTCGCCGCGCGCCTTGACCGATGGGGCATGGCTGACCCCCAGCCCGAGTGTGAACCGCCCCGGCCACGCCTCTCCGAGCGCCATGGCGGCGCCGGCGGCGGCGTTGGCGTCACGTGCCCAGATGCTGGCGATGCCTGTCGCCACTGGGATCGATTCTGTGGCGCCGAGAATGATGGCGGCGAGGGCGATGGCCTCCCGTCCGCGGCTCTCCGGATACCAGATCGCTCCGTATCCCATGTCCTCGATTGCTCGCGCCGCGGAGCGGATGTGATCGGCCGGTGCGGTGACCAGAGGCCACGTCCACACGCCCACCTTGCCCAGGTTGGAAGGGGGTGCGTCGAGCTTCATCAGACGAGGTTCCGCAGTGCGATCGCCTCGGCGAGGATGCCCTTCCGCAGCTCCCCGAGGTCGAGGCTCTCATCGGGACCGTGCGCCCGGCTGGTCGGGTCGGCGACGCCGGTGAGGAGGATGGCGGCATCGGGATAAGCCTCGGAGAAGGCAGAGACGAAGGGAATCGATCCTCCGACGCCGATGTCCACCGCCTCTCGACCCCACACCTCGGAAAAGGCGTCGCGGAACGCCTTTACGCGTGGATCGTCGCTCGAAACCGCAAAGCCCTCCCCGGATTCGTGCGGGGTCACGGTCACGCTGGCTCCCCACGCCGGCCGGCTCTCGAGGTGCCGGATCAGTGCATCCATGGCTGCGGCGGCGTCCTGTCCGGGGGCGATCCGCATGCTCACCTTGGCGCGGGCGGCAGGCACCAGCTGGTTGATGGCCTTGCCGACCGAAGGGGCATCGATCGCCAGCACCGAGATGGCCGGCTTCATCCACAGCCGCGTCGTCAACGATCCGTCTCCGATCAGCTCGACGCCGTCGAGGACCCCGGCCTGGGACCGCAGTTCCTCCTCGGTCAGGTCGAGCGGATCCGCTTCGCCGGTGACGAGACCGGGCACCGCGACGTTGCCCTGCTCGTCGTGCAGGCCAGCCAGGATCCGCGTCAGGATCGTGAGGGAGTCGGGAACCACCCCGCCGAAGCTGCCGGAGTGGACTCCGTTTTCCAGGGTCCGAACCTCGACGTACACGCTGACGAGGCCGCGCAGCGAGGTGGTCAGAGCCGGGATGCCGACCCTCCAGTTGCCGCTGTCGGCGATGACGATCACGTCGGCCTCGAGCAGCGATCCGTGATCGGCCAGGAACCCGTCGAGGTTGGCCGAGCTGATCTCCTCCTCGCCCTCGACGAACATCTTGATGTTGACCGGAACGTTGTCTCCCAGGGCGCGCACCGCCCCGGTGTGGACCACGATGCCGGCCTTGTCGTCGGACGACCCGCGCCCGTACAACCGGCCGTCTCGCTCTGCCGGCTCGAAGGGGTCTCCCGTCCAGCCCGCGAGGTCTCCCGGGGGCTGCACGTCGTGGTGGGCGTAGAGGAGCACGGTCGGCGCTCCCTCGGGTCCGGGCCGCTCCCCGAACACGGCCGGATGGGCATCGCCGTGCTCCAGGATGCGGACCCCCTCGAATCCGGCCTGTTCGAGCAGAGCGGCGGTCGCCGCCGCCGACCGGCGCACCTCTTCGGGATCGAAGTCGGGCGCGCTCACGGAGGGAATGCGGATCAGGGCTTCGAGGTCCTGACGCAGATCGGGGAAGAGTCGGTCGACCGCCGCGGTCAGGTCTTCGTGCATGGTGGGGACGCTAGTGCCGCTGCGCGATCTCTTCGATCCCTTCGGCCTTCGGTAAGCGGGGCCACCGCTAGCGTTTCGTCATGGCCGACGACCCGGCGCTGGCGGAGACCGACGATGAGTAGAGGGATCCGGGCCGGCGTTGCCCTGGTGGTGACTCTGGCGGTGGCGTGCGGCGGGACGGCTCCAGAGGTGGGCGGCGCAGCAACGACGACGAACCCGGCCCCGGAGACGGCAGCAACCGCGCCGACGCCACAGCCGGCCGAGGCGCCGTCGACGTCAACATCGGTCGTCCGCCTGCCGGCGATCGCCGCAGTGACCAGCGGCCGGGGCGATGACGGCTCGCTGGAGGTGGGCATCTGGTTCACCTCCGATCCCTTCGCCGCCGGTGACGCCCGGGTGCTGGTGGGGGCCGACACGGATGAGTCGTTTCCCGGAGTGGGCGATCCGGTCGGCCACCTCGACGGATGGGTGGAGATCACTTCGGGCGGCGTCGCCCTCTTCGACGACGGCGCAGTGGTGGCGGACGACGCCCTGGGAAACCTCAGCGAGTGGCTGTCGTGGACGGGGCCCGGGCCCGTCGTCTGGGTCTACTTCTTCGGCAATGTGCCGCCGAGGGCGGGGACGATCTGGGTCGTACTGGAGGTCGACGGAGAGATAGTCGCCGGCGGTGCGGCGGGAGCGCCGTTCGACACCGGATGCTCCTACCGGTCGGCCGGGGTCGACCTCGGTCCGGTTTCGGGCGACGTGCCCGATCCGGGCGCTCCCTGCCGCTACCCGCTCGGATGACGCTCTTGAGCGACAGCATCAGCGCCTGCAGCGCGTCCTCTCTGTTCATGGCTCTTCGCCATACGGCTCATCGCTGTGCTGCCCGGGGGCCCCAGCCCCAGGCAGCCGAGTCCGCGCCTGCAGCGCGTCCTCTAATCGATCGGCTCACCGATCGTCGGTGTAAGCACTTCGATGCCGGAACCGTCGAGCGCTGCCTCCAGTTCGTCGGGAGTCCCGGAGAGGACCGGGAAGGTGCCGTAGTGGATCGGCAGGACCTTGGAGACGCCCAGCAGCCGGGCTGCCTCGGCGGCATGGCCGGGTCCCATCGTGAAGTGCCCGCCGATGGGCAGCAGCGCCAGATCCGGCGACCACAGGCGGCCGATCAGCTCCATATCCCCGAAGACGGTCGTGTCTCCGGCGTGGTAGACGGTCGGACCATCGGGGATTTCGATCACCCATCCGGCGGCTTCTCCGCCGGGGACGATGCCGGTCTCGCCCGAGATGCCCGACGAGTGCACCGCGTCGACCAGAGTCGCGGTCACGCCTCCGGGACCGCCCACCGATCCCCCCTTGTTGGAGCCGACGGTGTTCTCGGCGCCGGCGGCTTCGAGGAAGACTGCTATCTCATGTATGGCAAAGACCTGAGGCTGGTGCCGGGCGACCAGGTCCATGGTGTCTCCGATGTGATCGAAGTGTCCGTGGGTGATGTAGATCGCATCGACCCGATCGGGCGAGTGCTCGTCGTCCGGGCAGGATGGGTTGCCGACGAGCCACGGATCGATGTAGAGCGTCGTTTCGTCGGCCAGACGAATCCGGACGGATGCATGACCGAGCCAGGTGAGTTCGACGCCGAGGGCCATCTGCTTGCTCCTTTCGTTTCCACCGCGAGTCTAAGAGCGTCCGCCATAGGCGAACCCTCTCACACGCGTTTGGGCGCTGCGCCTGCTATCCATTGACTCTCGCTACGAGGAGCAGGGTCGATGCGTGACACGGCCGACATCGTGATCGTCGGAGCCGGGATCATCGGTCTGTCGATCGCCCATCAGATCAGCCGCCGCGACGACAGCCGGATCGTGGTTCTCGAGAAGGCGCTCAACGTGGCCGAAGGCTCCACCGGCGCTTCCTGCGCCATCCTGCGGCAGCGCTACACCCACCCCGAGGCGGTCACCGTGTCCCGGGACGGCCTCAAGGCCCACCGCAATTGGGCGGCCTATACCGGGCTCGACGAGCCCCGCGCCCTGTTCCACCACACGGGGGTGCTGTGGATGCTCGGCGAGGAGCGCGAGCAGCTTGCCGAGGTCCATTCGATGATGAGCGGTCTCGGTATCGATGTCTCGCTCATCGACGGTGATGCGGTGCGGGAGCGCTATCCCGCCCTATCGACCTGCAGCGTCCCTTTCGACCTGACCGGTGAGGTCGAGCACGAGTGTGCCGAACACGACGTCTTTCTCCATGAGGCCGAGAGCGGGTTCTTCGATCCGGTCAGCGCGGCACAGGACCTGCTGGAGGCCATCAGGGCTCGCGGGGTCGATGTCCGGTTTACAGCCGAAGTGACCGCGGTGCGCGCTAACGGGGGTGCAATCGCCGGCGTGGATCTGGCCGATGGCACCGCAATCGACGCCCCCGTCGTCGTCAACGCCGCCGGACCGTGGGCATCACGGCTGGCGGCGACCGCCGGATTCGACTATTCACCGTGGACCATTCGCCCCATCAGAGCGCAGGTGATCTACCGCGAGTGGCCCCGCGACGAGGTCCCCGGCCCGCTCCCTGTCGTGGCCGACGGCGCGGGGGGCATCTACTTCAGACCGGAGGTAGGAGGCCAGCAGATCCTGGTCGGCTCCATCCGCGAGGAGGACGAGCAGGAGATCGTGATCGACCCCGACGTCTTCAACGGGAACATCGACGCAGCCTTTCGCGATCTCAAGATCCACGCCCTGCATCACCGCATCCCGAGTCTTCCCTACCGGGGCCTGATAACGGGTCTTGCCGGGATGTACACGATGAACGTCGAGGACGTCCACCCCGTAGTCGGGCCTACCGACCTGGAGGGGTTCATCGTCGCCAACGGCTTCAGCGGCCACGGCTTCAAAGAGGCCCCGGCGATCGGCTCGATGGTGGCGCGCCATCTGACCGGCGCCCCCGCCGACGAGTGGGACACCGACGCCCCGATGGAGTTCTTCTCGATAGACCGCAAGCCGATCCAGCTGGAGCGCAGGGCGGTGCTGGCTTAATCAGTAGCCAGTTCCAGACGTGGTCTCGCCAGCCCGGAGGCACGCGTCACCGGGCTTTCGCCGGATCGCCGTCGAGTCTCCAGTCTCCAGCCAGAAGTTATCGCAGTGTCTGGTTACTGGGGCCGGTTCAACTGGTTGTTGGCCTCTGCTGTCTGAAATCCGATGTCTGCCATCTGCTATCTGCCATCTGATGTCTGATGTCTGATGTCTGATGTCTGACTACCCAATCCCGAGGAACCTCAGGAACGCTTCCTGGTTCGGCTCCCGTCCCAGGAACTCCTCGAGCATCTCGACCGGGTCCTTGGAGCCGCCCGGCCCCAGGATCTTGTTGCGGTAGTCCGTGCCGACATCCGGGCTCAGCACCCCTTCCTCCTCGAAGCGGCTGAACATATCGTCGCCGAAGACCTTCGACCAGAGGTATCCGTAGTACCCGGCGTCGTATCCAAACAGGTGCCCGAATCCGGCGGGGTAGTACGTGTCCTCGTGGAACGGGAACTGGGCCAACTCGGTTGTCTCCCTGTCGATTGCCCGCAGGTCTTTCTCGTGGCCGGGACCGTGGAACGCCATGTCGAGCTTCCCGAAGCTGACCTGACGGAGGTTGGCGAGGGCGATGTGGAGGTCGCGTGCCGCCACCAGTTGACCGACCAGATCTTCGGGGATCGGTTCCCCGCTTTCATGGTGCCTGGCGAACCGCGAGAGCACGTCGGCGTTCCAGCACCAGTGCTCCATGATCTGTGAGGGTGCCTCCACGAAGTCCCACTCGGTGTTGAATCCGCTGAACCGTACGAGCTCGGTGTGGCCCAGGCTGTTGTGCAGGACGTGGCCGAACTCGTGGAACAGCGTCACGACCTCGTCGTGGCGCAGCAGTGAGGGAATGTCGTTCGTCGGCTTGGTGAAGTTGGCGACGATGGAAGTCACCGGGAGCACATAGCCGTCGTCCGCGGCGTGAGCAGGGACCAGGTCGAAGGCGGCGGCATGGCCGAACTTCCCCTCGCGGGGGAAGAGGTCCATGTAGAAGGTCGCCAGCTGGTCGCTCGATGCGGCGTCGTGCACCTCGTAGGCAAGGACGTCCGGGTGCCAGGCCCGGGGGTCGTCGATGGGGCGATAGGTCAGCCCGAAGACCTCCTCGGTGATCTCGAACATGCCGTCCAGGACCTGCTGTAGCGGGAAATAGACAGCCACTTCCAGGGGGTCGATCCCGAAGCGTTCTCGCTTGATGGACGTGTGCAGGTAGCGGTGGTCCCAGGGTTGCGCGGCACCCTCGCCGTCCATTGCCGAGGCGAGGTCGGCGACCTCGGATTGCGCCTTCTCGGTGAGCCCGGGGACGATGCCGGCGTACATCTCTTCGACCGCCTCGGGACCGTCCGCCATCTTCACCTCCATGGCGTAGTCGGCCCACGATGGGAGCCCGAAGATCTCAGCGATCCGGTGTCTGAGGCGCACTGCCTCCTCGAGGATCGGCTCGTTTTCCTCTACCGCCTTGTTGTAGAAGATGAACTGGAGCCTTCGGCGCAGATCGCGGTCGGTCGCCATGTCCATGAAGGGGTAGTAGTCGGGATAGTCGATGCTGACCCGGTGGGTTCCGTCCGCCTCTCCCTCGGCCAGCCTGTGCACGTAGTCGTCCGGCATGCCGTCGAGCTGCTCTCGGGTCAGATCGAGCCCGCCCGAGGCCTCGTCGATGTTGCGGTTGAACGCCACACCGAGCTCGACCAGCCGGGTGCGGTGCTTCTGCACCTCGGCGCGCTCCTCCTCGCTCAACGCGTGACCGGCTCGGCGCAGGTCGCGGCGGTTGAACTCCAGATAGCGGGCCCTTTCGCCTTCGAGCGCCGCGGCCTCGTCCGTCGATGCGTAGCCCTCGATGGCGTCGTAGAGGTCGCGCCGGAACACGAGGTCGGAGGTCCACTTGGAGAGCTTCTCCTCCGCCTCCTGGGCTGCATCGCGCACCTCGCGCTCCGGGTGGACCCGCGCCATGAAGGGCCCGGTCCCATTGGCGCGCACAACCACGTCATCGAGGACGTTGAGGGGCGCCATCGTGTTCGCCCAGGTCTTCGCCTCGGAGACGCCGACGACCGTGGCGACCAGCTCTTCGCCGCGCTCGATCGCATCGTCGACGGCGGCTCTCACGGATTCGGTGGTGACTGTGGTGTAGTCGTGGTGCACGATCGGCCAGGTTACCGACCGGGTGTCGCGTGTTCGACGTCGGCGCGCCCTCTGTGTTCATGGCTCTTCGCCATACGGCTCATCGCTCGTTTTGGCTGCGGTGTTCGAGTCCTCTCGGCCTCGAACCCCTCCGCACGTTGGAGCCGTCCTTTGGGCGGCGCTCTGTACTACGGCCCGGGCTCTCACCCCAGGCCGCCGAGGCCGCGCCTGTGGGCGCGCCCTCTGTGTTGATGGCTCTTCGCCTGACGGCTCATCGCGGTGCGACCTGGGTCCCTTCCCCAGGTCGCCGAGGCCGCGCCTGTCGGCGCGCCCTCTTACCCGTTCTGCTGGCCGACGGCGTACATGAACCCGTCGCGGTTGCCGAGGTAGATCATGCCGTTCCACACAGCCGGGGTCGACTCGATATGCCCGTCTCCGACCTTGAAAGTCCACTGCAGGACGGGTTCTCGCTCGTCGGCCCCAATGAAGAACGAGCGCAGCAGCCCCGTGTTGCCGGCCACCAGCAGGTGCCCGTCGACGATCGCCGGCGACGACCAGGATTCCTCACCGACCTCGAACACCCAGACCTCCTCGCCGGTCTGACGATCGACCGCGACGAGGAACCCCTTGTTGGTGACCACGTAGAGCACTTCCTTGCCCAGCGCCGGGGTCGACCACAACCCTCCCTTGGCGGGGGGCTCGGTGAGCGAGAACATTCCCCATACGTACGGATCGGCCTCGTTGTAGGGATCGAGCTTGATGACCTGGCCCAACTCCTTGGCCCGGTCGAGATACCGCTCGTATTCAACCGACACGTACAGCATCCCCTCGTCGTCTACGACGATGGAGGCGTCTACGTCGTCGCCGACCCAGTAGTCGAAGACGACGGGGGCCTCCCCGTTCTCGATGTTCGTGATGTCGAGCCCGATGACCCTGCCCCCCGAGTTGGCGAAGTACACACGGCCCTCGAAGAGGACGGCCGAGTTCTCGACGCTGACGGCGGGGTAGGACGGGCCGATGTCGTTGAGCAGCTTTTCGGTCCACGTCTCCATCTTGAACTTCAGCTCAGGCTCGACGGTGACCAGGCCGAGATCGTCGAATGCCCGGTTGAGCTTGAAGATGTAGAAGATCCCGTTCTCGGCCCCCTCGAACATGATGTCGTTGACGATGCGCGGGCTTGCATCCCAGTCGTCGTTCCAGCGTCCCTCGACCTGAAGGTCGGCCTCGACCTCCCAGATGACTACGGGCTCGGTGCGATCGAGGGCGACGATGCGCAGCTTGTTGTCCCGGCTTCCGAAGTAGACGAGCGGGTATCCGTCGGGGTCGATGGTCGGAGTGCCCTTGATGATGTCCCCGGTGAGGATCGGCGAGCGGGTCGGCTGGCCCGACTCGGCGTCGACGAAGTGGAGGCGGCGGTCGTAGGCCCCGAAGATCATCTCCGTGATCCCATCTGGCCGTTCCCAGATCACCGGCTGGCCGGTCCAGCCGTTGCCGCACCAGGTCGAGGTGACCCCGAGGTCCGTGGAGGAAGCGCACATCGGAGAATCCGGATAGCTCCACTTGATCTCCGGCGTGGTCGGAATGGGACCGGACCCGTAGTAGGTGTTGGTCGGGTTGCCGCGGAAGGTGAGGAGACCCTCGACGACGCTTCCATATGGCTGCCCGACCGTGCGCGAATCCACCCAGGCGTGGAGCGGTTCGTCGGGAGTGGTCGACGTGGGGGCCGTCGGCTCGATGACCGTGGTGGACACCCGGGTGGTTCCGGTGGTCGGCGTGACCTCGGTGTCGATCGTCGGAAGGGCCGTGTCGGACGCGGGCGAGTTCGTGGCTGCCACCCCACCGGGGGCGAACAGCCAGAAGAGAATCACACTCGTTGTAGCGAGGGCGGCGGCGATGGCGGCGCCGACGATGATGGGCCGGTACGGGTCGGGAAGCATCGGGTGCGAAGTGTACGGCTAGGCCGGCCGAAGGAGACCTCGGCCCTAGTGGTGCGTCGCACAAATAGGCACTGCATCTCTCCGGCCCTCGCCGCCCCTGGCGTCGTCCTCCGCCTCGACGCATCTCGCTGATGCGCCTTCGTTGTGCGTCCTAGCCAGATGACGCCGATGGCTCGGAGATACGCGGGCGCTATTGGCACGACACACCACTTGACGCTGGGAGAATGCACGAATGGCCGCTCTCTCACCTCGGACCCTGATCCTCGGGTTGCAGCGGAGGCTCCGGGAATCGGGCCTCACGATCAACGCTGCCGCAGTCGCTTACAACGCCTTTCTCGCCCTGGTGCCGTTGGCCTTCGCGGTGCTCGGGGTCGCCGCAGCAATCGGCCGGAGCGAATCGGCGGTCGATCGGATCGAACGGACGCTCGATCCGATCGTCCCGGAGACCGTAAAGGGCTTCGTCACAGATCTGTTGGTCGATGCCGGTGAGAGGGTCGGTAGCGGCGGGATCTGGCTCATCCTCGGATCGATCGCCGTCGCCCTCATGTTCGGCTCGCGCGCCGTCGTGGCCCTGCAGAAAGCGATGGCCGCGGTTGAGGATCGGACCGAGCGGCGTCCCGCACTCGAGATGAGGCTCGTGGCCATCGCCCTCACGATCGGAGGGGGGATCGCTCTGGTGGTCACCTCGTTCCTCCTCGTCAGCGGGCGGAAGGTGGTCGAGTTCTTCGCCGAGCTCTCCGGGACGGCGGTTCTCCTCGATCTGTGGGTGTGGCTGCGGGTGCCCGTGGCCGCCGCCGGGCTCTATTTGTTCCTCATCGCCTTCTACCGCCTGGGGCCGCCGGAACCATTACCGCGCGCCTGGCTGGCCGCCCTCGTGGGCACCGTCGGGTCCGTGGCGGGGAGCCTCGGATTCGGCCTGTACCTGTCGGCGTCTCCCGAGCTCGGAGCGGCCTTCGGGGTGCTCGGCGCCGTAGCGGTGGCTTTGGTGTGGTTGTACGTGGGGGCGATGGCGATCCTCCTGGGCGGGGTCGTGGTCGCCTATCTGAGTCGGGAGGGAGCAGAGCAGGAGCCCGACCCGGGCACCGGTACGGTGATCGCCCCGTGACCGACCGACCCCCTGTCGCCCCAGACGAGTCCGATTCCGAGGCGCCGGCGGGACCCTCATCGGGAGACGTCACCACCGGCTTCAGGCTGCTGGCGCGCACGATTCGCGGATACCGCAGGGATCTCTTCTTCTCGATCGCCGGGGCCCTGCTGTGGATGCTCATGCTGGTCACCATTCCCTTCCTGGTGGGACGCGTTGTGGACGAGGCGATCATCGCCGGGAACTCCGAGCGCATCGTTCCCCTGGTGCTGGCGCTGCTCGTCGCCGGGATGCTGCTGGGAGTCGGCATCGGCGTTCGGCGGTACTTCGGCTTTCGAGTGTCCTATCGGGCGGAAGCCGATCTGCGAAACCGGATGTTCGAGCACATCCAGCGGCTTGCCTTTTCGTTCCACGACGTGACGAGCACCGGGGAGCTGATGGCGAGGGCATCGAGCGATCTCAGCCAGGTCCGGCTCATCTTCGCCCTGACCCCCATCACCCTCGCCAACCTGGGGATGTTCCTGACCGTCGTCACGGTCCTGGTCGTTCTCGACCCCATCCTCGGGGCGGTCGCCTCGTTGACCGTTCCCGCGATCCTTCTTGCGGCCGGTGCCTACGCCCGCCGCGTCATCGGGCTCTCCTTCGAGGTGCAGCAGCGCCTCGCCGACCTCAGCCGGGTGGTAGAGGAGTCCATCGGGGGCATCCAGGTCACCAAGTCTTATGGCCAGGAGTCCCAGGAGCAGGCGAAACTCGATAGGAGTGCTCGTCGCATCTACGGCAAGGCGATCCGCCTGGCCGTAATAAGGGCGCGATTCGCTCCGATGTTCGAGGTCATTCCCTCGGTGGCGACCGTCGCCGTGCTCTGGCTCGGTGGGGTTCGGGTCGTAGGCGGCCAGCTGTCGCTGGGCGAGTTCGTGGCATTCACCCAGTACTTGGCGCTTCTGAATTTCCCGCTGCGTATCACCGGCTGGTTCTTCGCCCAGCTGCCCCGGGCGGCGGCGGCCTCGACTCGAATTCAGAGCCTGTTGAGCGAGGCCCCCGAAATCGCCGATCCCCCTCGGCCGGTGCAACTGGCCCCGGGCCGGGGCGAGGTCCGGTTCCGCAATGTGACGTTTGCATATCCCGGCTCACCGCCGGTATTGCGCGGAGTCGATCTCGTGGTGCCCGGCGGCACCTCTGTCGCGCTCGTCGGCCCCACGGGAGCAGGCAAGACGACCATGGCCCATCTGGTGCCCAGGTTCCGCGACGTCGACGCGGGATCGATCACCGTCGACGGAACCGACGTCAGATCGGTTTCGCTCGACGAGCTTCGGCGAGAGGTCGCGGTCGTCTTTCAAGAGACCTTCCTGTTCTCTGCCTCGGTAGGGGACAACATCGCCTTTGGCGATCCCGCTGCTTCCGGCGAACAGGTGCGCCTGGCGGCTCGGCTGGCCCAGGCCCACGACTTCATATGCGAGCTGCCCGACGGTTACGACACGACGGTGGGGGAGCGGGGCCACTCCCTCTCGGGAGGACAGCGGCAACGGGTCGCCCTCGCCAGGGCGGTGTTGCGCGATCCTCGGGTTCTGATCCTGGACGACGCGACCTCGTCGGTCGATGCACTCGTCGAGGCGGAGATGCTGGCCGCCCTGGAGCAGGTCATGAGAGGCCGTACCACGATCATCATCGCTCACAGGACCTCGACTCTGGCCTTGGTCGATCAGGTGGTCTTCATCGAGGGGGGAGCGATCCTCGCCATGGGCCCTCATATGGAGCTGCTGGCGACCGTGTCCCGCTACGGCGAGGTGCTCGCCCAGGAGGAGGCACGCCGGTGAACGAGGGACAAGGTCTGCTCCGCCGCGCCGCCGGCCTCGCCACCGGGCTGCGGAGGGCCGCTCTCGGTGCGGTACTGACCACCGTGATCGCCACCGTTGCCCGCCTCCTCGGCCCGCTGGTGGTGCGCCGCGGCATCGACGACGGGATATTCGGCGGCGACAGAGGCCTCATCGCGGCGACGGCGCTGATTTTCCTAGGACTGCTCGTCGTCCAGTACGTGTCGCAGCGGATCGCCCAGCTGGCGGTGGCGACACTCGGCGAGAGGTATCTGATGATCCTTCGCTCGACCGTCTTCAGGCATCTGATGAGGCTCGACATGGCCTTCTACGGACGATCCAAGGCCGGGGTCCTGGTCAGCCGCATGACCAACGACATCGAGTCGATCCAGGAGTTTGCCGAGGAGGGGGCGGTGACGCTGGTGACCAACGTTCTCACGATCGTCGGTGTCGCCGCCGCCATGCTGTTCGTCGACGTCGAGCTGGCGCTCAGGGTGTTCGCCCTCATCGCGGTGCTGATCGGCGTCAGCAGGGTGTTCCAGCGCTTCGCCGCCCGGGCCTACGAGGAAGTGAGGACTCAGATCGGGCGGGTGCTGGCGACTTTGCAGGAGGGAATCACCGGGGTCAGGGTCGTGCAGGCGTTCACCAGGGAGCCGGAGCAGGCGGGTCAGTTCGGCGGCGTCAACGAGGAGTACTTCGAGGCGAACATGCGGACCGCAAGGGCGGTGGCCTGGTACTTCCCCGTCGTCGCCTTCCTCCGTGTGGCCGGATACGCCGTGGTCCTGTTCTTCGGCGGGCGGCGGGTCATTGCCGGTGATCTCACTTTTGGATCGCTCGTGTCGCTCCTCATGTACCTCGACTGGTTCTTCCAGCCGATCATCAACCTCTCCAACACGTACAACCAGCTGCAGTCGGCGTCCGCCGCGTTGAAGAAGCTGTTTCGCCTGCTCGACACGGAGCCCGCCGTCGTGGACGCTTCGGATGCGGTGGACCTGCCCGACGCCATCGCCGGTGAAGTCCGGATGGAGGGGGTGGTGTTCGGATACGACCCCGAGCTTCCCGTGGTCGAGGACGTAGATCTCGAAATCGCTCCCGGGGAGCGTGTTGCGATCGTCGGCGAGACCGGCGCCGGCAAGTCGACGCTGGCGCGGCTGGCATTGCGCTTCTACGACCCCACGTCGGGCGTGGTCCGCCTCGACGGCCACGACCTGAGGTCGGTCACACAGTCGTCGCGCCCTCGCCACCTCGTGCTGGTTCCTCAGGAGGGCTTCCTGTTCAACGGGACACTGCGCGACAACCTCCGATATGCCCGCCCCGAGGCCTCGGACGAGGAACTTTGGGAGGTGTGCGCCTCCATCGGGATCGATCCGTGGGTGCGCGCCCTTCCCGAGC
The DNA here is from genome assembly GCA_036478235.1 of Acidimicrobiia bacterium. Taxonomy (GTDB): domain Bacteria; phylum Actinomycetota; class Acidimicrobiia; order Spongiisociales; family UBA11373; genus JACZWZ01. Next base: position 31,544 of record JAZGDZ010000102.1, read on the forward strand.
GCCTCGACACGCTGGTTCGGGAACGGGGGGGCCGGTTCTCGGCCGGCGAGCGCCAGCTGATCGCGCTGGCCCGGGCGCTTCTGGCAGACCCTGCGGTGATCGTCCTCGACGAGGCGACCGCCAACCTCGATCCCGAAACCGAGGTGAGGGTGGAGGCAGCCCTCGGCACCCTCCTGGAGAACCGCACCGCCATCGTCATCGCCCACCGGCTTCGCAGCGCCGAACAGGCGGATCGGGTGGTCATGATGGACCGCGGTCGGATCATCGCCGACGGGACTCATTTCGAGCTGGTGCGCTCCAGCGACGCCTACGCACGCCTCGTCGCCGTGTGGCAGCGGGGGATACTGCGCTGAAGAGTCTCCAGTCCCCAGTCTTCAGTCTCCAGCCAGAACGCGTGGTCACTTCTGGTGACTGGTAACTGGTGACTGGCCACGGGTTACGAGATCGGCCCCTCCTTCTCCATCCACCGTTCCGGGTGCGCCATCACTTCGAAGCCGTAGCGCTCGTACAGCCCGTGGGCGTCCGCCGTCGCCAGGATGAGCCGTTGTAGAGTGCGCAGGTCGGGATGGTCCACGACGGCCTCCATCAGCGCCTTTCCCAGGCCACGGCCACGATGCTCCGCGAGCACGAAGAAGTCGCAAAGCCAGCCGAACGTCGCCCCGTCGGTCACGACCCTGGCAGCGCCCACCAACTCTCCCGATTTCGTGTACACCCCGAAGTTCAGGCTGTTCGCTACCGAGGCCTCGACGGTGGGACGGGATCGGCCGGCCGCCCAGTACGACTTCTCCGAGATCCAGCGGTGGATCACCTCGATGTCGAGGAGAGCGGGGTCTGTGCTGATGAGGTACTCCTCGTGGTGCCGTTCGAGATGGGTCATGGCGTCACGATCAGGCGCCGACCCCCGCTCCGTTTTCCTGCGGCGAGCGAAGTGATGGCGTCGGGGGCGTCGGCCAGATCCACCGTCCGGGTCGGAGGAGGGGAGATCGCGCCGGTTGCGAGGAGGTCGAGCACCTCGGCAGCGTCTCCAGGGAGGCTTCCGTAGGAGCCGGTGAGCGTGTATTCGTGGTTCGACCACAGGACGGGAGGCAGGGTGGTCAGGGGCTCGAGGCCGACCCCGACGACCACCGCCCTTCCCCCGGGACGAATCGACTTGACGGCGGCGTCGACGGTTGCCGCGGCTCCGACGAACTCCACGGCCGCATCCACTCCTCCGTCGGTGAGGAGCTTGATCCGGCGACCCAGGGAATCTCCCGGCTCTACCAGAACGGTGTCGTCCGCCCCCAGTGAGGCCGCCCGCTCCAATGCCTCCGGGTCGGTATCGGCGGCGAGAACCGCCCCCGCCCCCGCATCCCTGGCGAACTGCAGTCCGTAGGTGCCGAGGCCGCCGATGCCGATGATCAGGACCGATTCTCCGGAGGCGACCGAGGCCCGGCGTCGGATGGCATGGAGAGCGGTGGCTCCCGCGTCGACCGCGGTCGCCGCTGTCACAGGGGAGACGCCACCGGGCCGCTCGTGCAGCGATTCCAGCGGCACGGCGACCTGGTCGGCGAATCCACCGTCGACATTGATCCCGAGCACGCTGGCGCGTTCACAGAGGTTGTGGCGGCCCTCGATACAGCGCGGACAGGCGGCGCAGAATTTTCCCACCTCGGCGACGACCGCTGTCCCCGGCTCCACCGTGTCCGGTGGGGCGTCGACGACCGTTCCCGCTATCTCGTGACCGAGGGTGATCGGGACGTGGCCGGTCCGCGCCGAGCCCTCGACAAAGTGGATGTCGGAGCCGCATACGCCGCACGCCTCGACCGATACGATCGCCGTCGTGGTGTCGCCAGTCGGCGCCGGCACCTCCTCGAGGCGGAGGTCACCCGGCCCATGCAGTCGCAGCGCTCGCATCGGTCGGATTGTGCCATGTCTCTTCCCGGCGGGTCCCCTGCACCCCGCCTCCTCGCATCGTGGGGCCCCTGCCCCACGGCGGCCGTGTTGTCTCTTCCCGGCGGGTCCCCTGCACCCCGCCTCCTCCGCGGGTGGGGGCCCCTGCCCCGGGGGGGAGGTCAGGAGCGCCTCTAGCACCCCTGACCTCCCCCGCAATCGAGCTCTCAATCGACTTCTGCTCATGGTGGCCGTGTGCCGGCGGATTCTCCGAGCGTCGACTTGTCGAAGCGGCGGGGCCGATACGATGGGTCCGTCACTGGGGAACCGCAGGAGCACATCATGTCCAAGATCGTGCACGTCGTCGGGACCGGGACCATCGGTGAGCCGCTCATCGGGCTCCTCGCCGACCATTCCGATGCCTTCGGAATCGACGAGGTCACCTTCCACAAGAGGACTCCGCTCATCGACGAGCGGGCCAAGGTGAGGGATCTCGTCGAGCGCGGCGCCACGCTGGTCGTGGACGAGGATCGACGGACGATGTTCGAGGAGCTCGGCCATTCCCCCAAGTTCGAGACGACCGAAGCAATGGAGCGAGCCACGGTCGTGATCGACTGCACACCTGCCGGAAACTCGAACAAGGAGGACTTCTACTCCAAGGCCACGGGCCCGACCGGGTTCCTCGCTCAGGGGTCGGAGTTCGGCTTCGGCAAGATGTACGCCCGGGGCATCAACGACGAGGCGCTGATCCGGGGCGATGATCGGTTCATCCAGATCGTGTCGTGCAATACCCACAACATCTCGGTGCTCATCGAGACCCTGGCGATGGACGATGGTGCCTCGCACCTGGAGAGCGGCAGGTTCCTGTGCCTGCGGAGGGCCAACGACACCAGCCAGGACGGCTCCTTCATCCCCAGCCCGGTGGTGGGGCGCCACGACGACGCGTTGTTCGGTACCCACCATGCTCGCGACGCTCACCACCTCTTCGAGACGCTCGGCTTCGACCTGCCCGTGTTCTCTTCGGCGGTCAAGCTCAACACGCAGTACATGCACGCTCTGCACTTCAGCCTGCAGCTGGACGAAGAGATCACGACGTCCCAGGCGATCGAACGGCTCACCGCCAACCCCCGGGTGGCTCTGACCTACAAGCGATCTGCCAACCAGATCTTCTCCTTCGGCAGGGATCACGGTTATTACGGCCGCATCCTCAGCCAGACGGTCGTCCCCATCGAGACCCTGGCGGTTCGCAATGGGAACGAGCTTGTGGGGTTCTGCTTCACGCCTCAGGACGGCAATGCCCTGCTCTCCTCGCTGGCCGCAACGTTGTGGTATCTGCACAGCGACGGGATCGGCGACCGGCTCGAGGTGCTGCGCAGGTACATCTTCCAGGAGGTGTAGGAGCCCGCTGAGCGTCACATGTCGCCGGGCAGTTTCCCGTACCAAGTGTTATGCGGGCAGGGCTGGTCTACGCGCTAAACGGGCTCTCCGCTGCGGTGAGGTCGAGTCTTCCGTTTCCCGAACCAGCCGCTTAGTCGGATAACGGACAACGGGAAACGGAAAACTGGGAACGGCCAAGGCCGGCGGCGCTAGCTGCCTGCGGTGGTGAGCAGTCCGGATAGCGCTTCGATGAATCTGCGGTTCTCGGCCTCGGTACCCACCGTGACCCGGATCCACGGCCCCATCGGCCGCACCATGATCCCGACGGCGAGGAGGTCGGCCGCCAGCCGGGCCGGGTCGGCATCGGGCTTCCACAGCACGAAGTTCGTCTGGCTGTCGATGGTCAGCTGATCCAGCCGGCGCAGCTCGTCGGCGAGGAAGGTCCTTCCGGCTGCGTTGGCGGCGACCCGCTGCTGGATTCGGTCCTGATGCCGCAGAGCCTCGATCGCGGCGACCTGGGCGAGGGCGCCGGTGGCGTAGGGGGCTTGAGGGCGGCGCAGCGATCGGATCGTCTCCGGATCGCCGAATGCGTAGCCCACCCTGAGTCCTGCCAGCCCGTACACCTTGGAAAAAGTGCGGGTCACGACGACGTTGTCGCGATCGAGCGTGAGCGGGATCGCACTCGAGTAGTCCGGTGCCGTGGCGTACTCGGCGTACGCCTCGTCGATCACCAGCGTGACCGAGTCGGAGACCGATGCGACGAGGTGATCCACTTCGCCTCCGGTGACGTGGGTTCCGGTGGGATTGTTCGGGTTGCAGAAGTAGAGGACGGCGGTGTCGGGACGGATCGCCGCCATCAGCGCCTCGGGGTCGAGTCTCCACTCGGAGTCGACCGGCACCGCGACGGGTTCGGCTCCTGCCAGCAGGGCGGCCATGCGGTACACGACGAACGACGGGTCGGCGAACACCACGGACGAACCGGGGCCGGATGCGGCCAGCGCGATCGCGGTGAGGATGGCCGTGCTGCCGGGTGCGATCCACAGTCGATCGGGGGCGACCCCGTGGTGAGCCGCCAGTGCTTCGGCGAGGTAGTGGCCGTCGCTCAGCGGATAACGGTGAACGTCCGAGGCGGCGGCGGCGATGGCGGCCTGCACCTCGGGGAAGGGCTCGACCGGGCATTCGTTGGCCCCCAGCTCGATGATCCCTTCCAGTCCGAGTTCGGCGGCGATCTCGGCGGTGGGCGGGCCCGGGTCGTAGGTGGGAATCGCCTCCAGATCGCTGCGGAACCTGGGCAAACGATCACCTCCTGACGATCTGGCGCGCCGCGTCGCCGGTGGGGCGCACCTCGAGCGACCGATGCCGAGTGTATCAACCACCCCATCTCGGTCTCTCCGCCGGGGCCATCGCAGGCGCACCCCATTGACAACACGGTTGCCGGGGGCGTATGCTGATACCGACCGGTCAGTCGGTCGGTATGCCAGAGAGCGACCCAGGGAGCGACCCAGGGAGCGACAGTGACGGGACAGGACACCAGAGCGGCGACGACAATGGCAAGGATCAACGCCGTGGCTCGCCGGCTGTTTCTCGCCAAGAGCTACGCCGAGGTCACGACGGACATGATCGCCCGCGCCGCCGAGGTGACAAAGGGCGGGCTGTACCACCACTTCCCCAGCAAGGAGTCGCTCTACATCTCCATGATGGTGGGCGACCTGGAGCGCAAGAGGGAGCTGTTCGAGCAGGCGGTTGCGATGGAGGGGACCTGCCGGGAGCGTCTGGCCCGGCTGACCAGGGACTTTCTGGAACTCCCCGGCGAGGAGCGCGAGCTGATTCGCCTCGTGCGGCGCGACATCAACATCTTCAGCGGTGAAGAGCGCGATCGGCTGGTCCGTGCCTACCAGCGAGCACTCCCCGAGCAGGTCGAGGCGATCGTCCGCGACGGGATCCGCGACGGTGAGTTGGCCGCGGCCGACGCCCGCCTCCTCTCGTGGTCGTTCGTGGCGCTGGTCGAGATCGTGATCGGCGAATACGTCCACCAGGTGCTCGGCGACACCACGGGTCGCCTCGATCACGTGCTCGAACTGTTCTTCGGCGGGGCGGCCGCCCGTCAGGTGGGGGCGATCGCATGACCGTGACCGCGACGAGGGTGTTCCCCGAATGGCGGGACAAATCGCTCGACGACGCGCTGCTCGAGTGCCGGGACCTGGTGGAGTCGGCGGAGTTCGAGACGGTCGCCAGGTGGCGTGAGAGCGGCGGCATGGTTGCCGGGCTTTTTCAGGTGTACTTCCCCGAAGAGATCGTCCACGCCGCCGGCATGCTCCCCTTCAAGATGCGGGGCGCTCCGCTGGAGCCGGATCAGGCGGATTCGCACTTTGGTTCCTACCTCTGCTCGATCCTGAAGACCTCGCTGGAGCTCGTGCTCAGCGAGCGGGTCGAACTCGATGTCTTCTTCTCGCATCCGATCTGCGATGCCGCACGCAACCTTGCCGCGATATGGGGCCGCAACTACGACCACCCCAGCCAGATCGTCTACCTGCCGCAGAACCCGAATTCAGCCGGGAGCATCGACTACCTGCGCCACGAGTACGACCGGGTTCGCCGGGTCATCGAGCGGGTCTCCGGCCGGAAGATCGGCGACGACGACCTTCGCCGGTCGATCGATGTGTTCAACGAGAACCGGCGACTCATGCGGGAGCTGTACGAGATCAAGTCCGAGACCCCGTGGCTGGTAGCCGCCGAGGACGCCTATGCGCTGGTCGCACTGGCCGGGATGATGCCGCGCCAAGAGCACAACGAGGTGCTGGCCACGCTGCTGCCGATGATCAGGGAGCGCTCCACCAAGCCCGAAGACCGCATCCGCCTCGTGTTCGAGGGGGGCTTCTGCGAGCAGCCGCCGTTCGACCTCATTCGCATGCTGGGGCGGACCAGCTACGTGGTCGACGACGACTTCCTCATCGGATTGCGCTGGATCACGTCGGACGTGCCCACTGAGGGGGACCCGCTGCGGAACCTGGCCGAGGCATATGTGGAGCGCTCGACGTACAGCCCGGTGCAGCACGATCTTCGCAAGCCGAAGGAGGAGATGCTGCTGGAGCGGATCCGGCAGTCACGGGCCGAGGCCGCCATCATCGCCGCCGCCAAGATGTGCGAGCCCGGGCTGGAAGAACAGGTGGCCTACACCCACGCGCTCGATGCGGCCGGGATCTCCTACTTCGTGTCCGAATTCGAGGAGAACATGAGCTCGTTCGACCAGCTGGAGCTGCAGCTGGAGACCTTCGTCGAGAACCTGCTCTTTGCATGATGGAGGCAGCCATGAACAGCGATACCGCGGCGACGGACCTGGTGGGCAGGGGCAACCGGGAGGGCGCGGCGTTGTTCCGCGACTGGTTCGAGGAGCTGAACGAGACGGCTGCAAGTGGGGGACAGGCCGCCTATGTGTTCGTCATGGGGAGCATCAACGAGATCCTCAAGTCGTTCGATCTCCCGGTGGTTTTCCCGGAAATCAATTCGCTACAGACGGCGGTGCGACGCGTCTCCCAGGAGTACCTGGAGGAAGCGGAGGACCACGGCTACTCACCGGACATTTGTGGCTACGTCAAGGCCGACGTCGCTGTCCAGCTGCGAGGGGGCGAGCACCCGATGGGCCAGATCCCGCCTCCGGCGCTGGCGGTGCTGACCAACGCCTGCAACACCTACATCAAGTGGGCCGAGATCTGGGAGCGGATGTACGGCTGCCCGACGTTCACCATCGATGTGCCCGGGACCCGGGAGGCGGGCGGACAGACCTGGCCGGGCGACTCCGACTTCGAGGCCGACCGCAAGTACGTCGAGGTGCAGCTTCATGAGCTGATCAACGTGTGCCAGGCGGTGACCGGCCGCAAGTTCGACATCGACAAGTTCCGCGAAGTCCTCACCCATGCCAACACGATGAGTCGATCGTGGAACCGGATCCTCGAGCTCAACCGTGCCAAGCCCGCCCTGTTCAGTGCCCTCACCGACGGCACGATCTTTCTCGGCGTCGCCAACGGGTTCAGGGGGACCGAGGCGGGCGCCCGTTACTTCGAACGCCTGGTCGAAGAGATGGAGTACAAGGCAGCCAACGGGATAGGGACCGCCATCGAGGAGAAGTACCGCCTCCTGTTCGTCGGTGTTCCCTGCTACCCGATCTTTCGCCGGTTCAACGAGCTGTTCACCGATTGGGGAGGCACCTTCGTCAACTCGACGTATTTGTGGTTCGCCTCGGGAGGGACCAACCGCGGCTTCGAGTACGACCTTCAGGATCCGATCGCCAGCCTGGCCGAAGGGGTCCTGGTGAGCGTCCGGGACGCGATGGATGCGATGTTCCACCAGAACGAGGTGCTGGTGGACATGGTCGAGGAGTTCGGGGCGGACGGTGTGATCTACCACCCGATCAAGAGCTGTAGGACCGTTTCCACCGGGCTGGCCGACGGCCGCCGCTACCTGACCAAGGAGCGCGACATCCCGACCCTGTTCATCGAGTCCGACATGATGGATCCCAGGGTCGTGTCGGAAGCGCAGATGAAGAACCGGATAGATGCCTTCTTCGAAGGCCTGGCCTCGCGCCGCCGACTGGCGGGGACGAAGGGATGAGGTAGCACTCATGGCATATGCAGCGGGAGTAGACGTCGGTTCCACCCAGACGAAGGCCGCGATCATCGACGAGGAGCGTCGGATCGTGGGGCGGTCGCTGCTCGACACGGGAGCCAACGTCGTCAAGGCGGCCGAGACCGCCTTTGTCGTCGCCCTCGAGCAGGGAGGGATCGACGAAGAGGAGGTCGAATACGTCGTCGGCACCGGATACGGGAGATACCGGGTCACCTTCGGAAACACCCAGGTCACCGAGATCAGCTGCCACGGCCGGGGCGCGGTCCACCTCTTCCCCAACACCCGGACGGTCGTCGACATGGGGGGCCAGGACACCAAGGCGATCAGCGTCAGTCCCGAAGGTGAGATCACCGACTTCTGCATGAACGACAAGTGCGCCGCCGGGACGGGTCGCTTCCTCGGCGCTGCGGCGGCGGCCCTCGACATCCCCATCGACGAACTGGGGTCTATCTCGCTGCAATCGGATCGGCCCATCAAGATCAGCACGACGTGCACCGTGTTCGCCGAGTCCGAGGTGCTCGCCTGGATCGGCAAGGGCAAGAAGATCGAGGACATCCTGTGGGGGGTACACAAGTCGATCGCCTCGAGGTCGGCCGCCCTGATGCGAAGGGTGGGGATCGAGGAGGAGGTCACGTTCACCGGCGGCGTCTCGCTCAACGAGGGGATGGTGACGGCGCTCGAGGAGCGACTCGGTACCCGGCTCAACATCAGCGACGACTGCCACTACATGGGGGCGATCGGTGCCGCCCTGTTTGCACTCGACCACGTTGTCGCCGGCCGCGCCCCCGCCGCCGAGGGAGCGAGGGTCTCATCATGACGGTCACGGCCGGGATCGATGTCGGATCGACCTATACGAAGGTCGTCATTCAGTCGGACGACGGGTCGATCCTCGCCAGGGCGGCGGCTCCGACGGGTTTCCGACTGCGGGAGTTGGCCCGGGAGATCTATTACAGGGCACTCGAAGAGGCCGACATCGCCGAGTCCGGAGTCGACTACGTGGTGGCCACCGGGATCGGTCGTCACCAGGTCGACTTCAAGGATCTCCACGTGACCGATCTGACCGCCAGCGCCCGGGGAGCGAGGTTCCTGTTTCCGGAGACCCGGACGATCCTCGACATCGGCGGGCAGACGATGAAGGCGAGCCGGATCGACGCCGCCGCCAAGGTTCTCTCGTTCCGCCTCAACGACAAGTGCGCCGCGGGCACCGGCGCCTTCCTGGAGAAGACCGCCCGCTACATGGGGTACACGACCGAGGAGATCGGTCCGCTGCTGTCGACGTCGAAGGACCCGGTGCCGATCTCCGGCGTGTGCGCGGTGTTCGCCGAGTCCGAGGTGATCAACCACCTCTCCCTGGGCACTTCGCCGGCCGACATCATGCAGGGTGCGATCGAGTCGCTGACCGGCCGTTCGGTCCAGCTCATGAAGCGGGTCAAGGCGGTCCCCGAGTACACGCTCATCGGCGGCATCCTCCGGTTTGAGACCATGGGCCGTGCCGTCGGCGAGTTGATCGAGGCGGAGGTGAACGTCCCCGACGGGGAGATGGTGCAGTTCGTCTCCGCCCTCGGCTGCGCCATTCTCGCCCGGCACAGGCTGGAGAAGCTGGCGGCCAGCGCCGAAGCGCCGGCATGAGCACGCCCATCCGCATCACCGGCCTCACCGTCACCGAGGATCCGGCGCTGGCCGCCGGTGGGTGGATTCGCCGGACGGTCACCGCGGCCGGGCGGGCCGAGGAGCTGTCTCAGCTCTATTCGGAGATCGGTTTCGAGGTGATGGTGCGTCCCCTCGAGGATTCGAGTTATGCCGAGGAGTGCGCCGGCTGCGCCTCGGGGCCGAGTTCGGTCGTGCTCTACACGCGGCCGTCCGCACCGGAGTAAGAGTTCGCGCCGATAGGCGCGGACTCGGCGGCCTGGGGCTGGGGCCCCGGGCCGTAGTACACGGCGCCGCCCGCAGGGCGGCACGAACGTGCGGAGGGGTTCGAGGCCGAGTAGGCCCCGAACACCGGAGCCAAGACCTGCGATGAGCCGTAGGGCGAAGAGCCATCGGCAATGCTCAGAGCGTTCCGCCTATTGGCGAACGCTCTGACCCGCCCGAAGCCCGTCGAGGAACAGGTCGGCCGCCCCGCGCATGATCTCCTCGGAGGGGGTGGCGCTGCCACCGGCGACCTCGGTCATGCGTTTCTCCACGCGGGGGGACGTTTCTCGATGAAGGCGCGGATGCCCTCCGTCCCGTCGTGGAGGGCCAGGAGCTCCTCGGTGTAGATCCGCTCCGCTTCGGCGAGGCGCTTCTCGAACGCGGCAACCCGGGAGGACCGGACCGCCTTGGTGGCGATCCGCAGCGAGGCCGCCGAGCGGGGGCGGAAGAACTGATCGACGTAATCGGCGACGGTCTCGCCCAGGGCGCCTTCGGCCGCGATGGCGGTCACGATGCCGAGCCGATGAGCCTCCGCCGCCGACAGGTCGCGCCCGGTGAGGAGCACGTCTTCGGCGACCCGACCGGTGAGGAGCGCCGTCGCCGCCGGGGCCAGCACGCCGAGGCGGATCTCGGGGGATCCGAGGACGGCGCTCTCCTCGGCAATGATCAAGCCGCAGGCGAGCGCCAGCTCGAAGCCGCCACCGAGGCAGCGACCCTGGACGGCGGCCAAGGTCGGGTAGGGAAACCCGACCAGGGTCCGCAGCACACCTCCGAGAGCGGCCAACATCTCTCTCGCCTTGTCGGGAAGGTGCTCCTCGACGCTGGCTCCGAAGCAGAAGTTGTCCCCGGCGCCGGCCACCACCAACACCTTTGCCTCATGGGCCGCAGCCGCCGACTCGAGTTCGGCTTGGAGTTCGGCGCACATGGCGATGTCGATCACATTGCCCGGCGGCCCATCGAGCGTGATGGTGTGGAGACCCCCGTCCTCGGAGACCGCGTGGCTCACGACCCCCATCAGGACTGGGGGGAGATGGCGGCGATGAGGTCGTCGCCCCAGGTTTCGCCGGCGGCGAGGCGGCGGCGGAGGTCGACGAAGTCCACCTCGCGGCCCGTCTCGCGGTCACCGCGGTGAAAAGCCTGGAACCCGGCCTTGGCCTCGGTCATCATGTTCAGCGAGAGCCAGGCCCGGTTGGTCTCCTTGTTCTGGTCCCAATGCTCCAGCTTCTTCTTGCGCATCGACTCGACCGTCTTGATCGTGCAGTCGGGCATGGTGTAGAGGATCTTGGTGACCAGCTCCTCGACGCCTGCGTCAAGGAGCGAAAAGTCGATTTTGCCTGCCTTGAGCGTCGCCTTGCCCGCGGCGAGGTCGTCCCCTTCCTTCATCTTCCCGTGGACGATGCGCCCCCACTCGTCGAGATAGCGGTCGGTGATCACCAGCGGGTTGGGGACAAACTTTCCGTCCACCTCGAGTACCGGGAAGATGTCGTTGACCAGGCCCAAGCGCAGCGCCTCGTGGGCGCTCCACGGTTCGCACAGCACGCAGGAGGCCATGGCCTGAGTGAAGCCGACGTAGAGGTGGAGGAAGTCGGTGGAGCCACCGTCGGGTGCCGAACCGTGCTTGGGACCGGCCTGGCCGAAGCGGGCGAGGTCACTGGCAACCGTGAAGTCGCACGCCATGCCGATCTCCTGGCCGCCGCCGATCCTCATGCCGTTGACCCGGTTGATGACCGGCTTGTCGCAGGCGAGGATGGCCGAGACCATGTCGTTGAAGAGCCGCATGTACTGGCGATACTCGCCGGGGCGGCCTGCGTAGTACTCGGAGTACTCCTCGGTGTTGCCCCCCGTGCAGAAGGCGCGATCGCCGGCGCCGGTGAAGACGACGGCTACGGCCGCTCGGTCCAGCGAGGCGCGGCGGAAGGCGAGAATCGTGTCCTTGACTGTTTCGGTGGTGTACGAGTTGAGCTGGCCGGGGTTGTCGAGCGTGATCCACACCGAATGCAGGCCGTCCACCGGCTGCCCGGCGGAGTCGAGGACCGGCCTTTGCTCGTAGCGGACCTCGGCGAGCTCCCGGCCCGGGACCAGATCGTGGTTCTTGAACTCCATGGGTTCCATTCCTTTCACGGTACGAGTATTGAACGGCGGGGGTCCGAGCCGTCGCGAGCCGATGCCAGCGCCGCCTCGACATCCGTCATCGGGACCTTGCGGGTGAACGGGAGAACATCGATCTGCCCCGAGGCCACGAGCTCGATCGCCTCCGGATAGCGCTCCGGGGGGCATCCCCACGAGCCGAATGCGTTGGCGTCGAAGGCCATGAGGTTGGAGAGGCGGACCGAGACTTTGTCCATGGTGAAGCCGACCACCGCCAGGGTGGCGGCGGGCCCCAGCATCCCGAAGGCGGTCTCTTGGCCGGGGGTGGTGCCCGAGCATTCGAAGATCTTCCATCCGGTGGTCGCACCGCCCAGGTCACGGGCGTGCTCCCGGGCGGCATCCCGCACTTCGCGTGGCGACAGGTCGCGAGCGTTGATGGTGGCGGCGGCGCCGTGGTCCACCAGCGGGGCGAGGCGGGCTTCGTCGACGTCCACGGCGATCACAGCGGCCCCCGAGGCTGCAGCGACCTGGACCGCATAGGTGCCGACGCCGCCGGTGCCGACCACCACGGCCAGGTCTCCTTCGGTGACACCCGCACGCCGCACTGCCTGCAGGGGGGTGGTCACCGCGTCGGCCACCACGGCGAAGTCGGCCAGCTCGTAGCCGTCGGGGAGGGAATCGACTGCGGCCAGGCCTACCGCAGGCAGGGTGACGTGGGTGGCGAACCCCCCGTCGAGGTCGTTGCCCGGCATCTTCTGTCGTCGGCACACGTTGCCCCGGCCCGAGGCGCACAGTTCGCAATCCCCGCACGGGATGACGGCCGGCACCAGCACGTCCTTGCCCACCCACTCCTCGGCATCGACCCCGACCTCGATCACCGTGCCCACGATCTCGTGGCCCAGCACCAGGGGGAGGGGGGTCTTGGTGTCGACGTGGCCGTCGGCGTAACCGAGGTCGGTGTGACACACCCCACATCCGGCGACCCGGATCACCACTTCGCCGGCCTCAGGATCGCGCCCTGCGACCTCTACTCGCTCCAGCGCCCTGCCCGGCTCCACCAGGCGCCAGGAGTAGCGGTCGATCGTCATCTCGGTCTCGGCTCCTCTCCGCGGTTTGACCATAGTTACACACTCTCCAAGGGCTCTTGTCGGTCCGACCACGGTCGGTCCTCCCCCGGCTACCGTGCCAGAATGAACGACACCGCAACCGGGATGCTGCGAGCCGAGCATCGGCTGATTCTCGAGGTGGCCTCGGTCCTGGAGCGGGCACTGGACGCCGGGGGCGGCGATTTCGACACCCTGGACGAGTGCGTCGCCTTCTTCCGCCTCTTCGCCGACGCCTGCCACCACGGGAAGGAAGAGGACCTCCTGTTTCCCGCCCTTCAGCATCAAGGGATGCCCGGCGACGTCGGGCCCATCGCCGTCATGCTCCACGAGCACGGTCTCGGGCGCGAGTTCGTCCGTCGCATGGCCCAGGCCCTGCCCGGTGCCGGCGACGGTGACGCCGTGGCCTCCGCCGAAGTCGCCGACGCCGGCCGCGGCTATATCGACCTGATCCGGGCCCACATCGCCAAGGAGGACGGGATCCTGTTCGAGATGGCCGACGGCATGGTCGTCGGCCATGGCTGCAAGGACCTGTGCTCGGCGTACGACGAGGTTTGTGCCCGCCGCTTCGAGGGCAAGACGCTGGAGGACCTGGAGGGCCTGGCCGAGTCGCTGCGGGGGCGCTACCCGGCGGTCTGAGAGGCGAGCACGGCGAGGATTCCGCCCGCCGCCAGGATGTCCCGCATCTCGGGTGGGAGCGGCTCCCCCTGGAGGTGGTGCTCTCCGTCGCCGGAGGCGATCGTTCCCGCCGCCAGGTCTATCTCCACCTCATCGCCGTCGGCGAAGGCCTCGTCGACCCCGGCGCAGATGAGTACCGGGAGTCCGATGGCCACCGCATTGCGCATGAACAGGCGGGCCAGCGAGTCGGCGACGACGCAGGCCACACCGAGGGCCTTGAGGTTCTCGGCCGCCGTCTCCCGGCTCGATCCGCACCCGAAGTTCCTCCCGGCTATCACCACGTCGCCGGCTTCGACGTCGGAGGCAAAAGCGGGGTTGACGGACTCCAGGGTGTGGAGCATCCGCACCTCGACGGTGTCGACGGCGTAGGAGCCGGGGGACAGCAGGTCGGTGCTGATGTCATGACCGAACTTCCAGGCTCGGCCCCGCATCACGTCGCCGGTGTCAGACACGGGCTGCCTCCTCCCTCGGGTCGGCGATGCGGCCCGCCAGCGCCGAGGCGGCGACGGTCTCGGGCGACGCCAGGTAGATCTCGGCCTGGGGGCTGCCCATGCGGCCGACGAAGTTGCGGTTGTGGGTGCCGATACAGCGTTCGCCGGGGGCGAGCAGGCCGCTGTGGCCCCCGAAGCACGGGCCGCACCCGGAGGGGAGCACCGAGGCTCCGGCCTCGACGAGCGTGGCGATGATGCCCTCCTCCATCGCCTGGGTGAGGACCGCTCGCGAGGCGGGTGCCACGATCATGCGGACCCCGGGGGCGATCTTGCGACCCTCCAGGAGGGCGGCGGCAGCCCGCAGGTCCTCGATGCGGCCGTTGGTGCAGGAGCCGAGGAACGCCTGATGGATCGTGATGTCCCCCAGGCCGTCCACCGGCTCCACGTTGTCGATGTCGTGGGGGAGGGCCACCTGCGGCGCCAGGGCGGAGAGATCCATCTCGTGGACCGCCTCGTACGAGGCGTCGGGGTCGGGCTCGAGCGGTGCCGCGCCCCCGATGCCCCGTTCGGCGAGGTAGGCGGCGGTGACGGCATCGGAGGGAAACAGGGCGAACTTGGCACCCATCTCGAGGCCCATGTTGGAGACCGTGAGGCGGCTCGACATCCCGGCCTCGGCCGCGGCGGGCCCGCCGAACTCCATTGCCCGGTATTGGGCGCCGTCGGAACCGAAGCGGCCGGCGAGATGCAAGATGACGTCCTTCCAGGACACGCCGGGTGCCAGGGCACCTCGCAGCTCGTAGCGGATGGTCTCGGGGACCCGGAACCAGAGGCGCCCGGTGGCCATGACGTAGACCATCTCCGAGGTGCCGATTCCGGTGGCGGCCGCCGCCAATGCCCCGTGGGTGGTGGTGTGGGAGTCGGTGCCGACCACCATCATCCCGGGCCGGACGTGGCCCCGCTCGGGAAGCAGCTGGTGGCAGATCCCCTCGCCGGCGTCGTAGAAGGCTTTGATGCCGAGCCGCTCGACGTGCTCGCGGATGCGGTTGTGCACGGCGGCAGCCTCCGCCGACGGAGCCGGCACCAGGTGGTCGATGACCACGACGGCCTTGTCGGGGTCGAACACCTTGCCGCCGCCCACCTCCGCCAGTAAGTCGAAGACCCTGGCGGCGAAGATGTCGTGGACCAGGGCGAGGTCGATGTCGGCCACGATGAACTCGCCTGCGGCGACCTCATCGCGCCCCGCCGCCCCCGCCATGATCTTCTCCGCCAGTGTCGACCCCATGCCCCTCGCCTCCCCTAGTCAGCTCGCGCCCAAGCTGCGACCACCGCAAACGTACAGCACCTGGCCGGTGACGTACGAGGCCTCGTCGGAAGCCAGATACAGCACCGCGTTGCCTATGTCCTCGGGGGTTCCCACTCGCCCCAGCGGGATGGTCTTGACGAGGCGCTCCTTGACCTCGTCGTCGAGGCCCTGGAACAGGGGAGTGTCCACCAGTGCCGGGGCGATGCAGTTGGCGGTGATCTTGTAGCGCGCCATCTCCAGCGCCAGGGTCTTGGTGAGACTGATCACCGCCCCTTTCGAGGCGGCGTAGTTGGCCTGACCGGGACCCCCGAGCCATGCTCGCGAGGAGATGTTGACGATGCGCCCGTGCTCCTGCTCCATCATGTGGGGAGCGGCGGCGCGGCAGGTGAGGAATTGCGACTTGGTGTTGACCCGCAGCACCTCATCCCAGTTCTCCTCGCTCATCTTGGCCAGCCAGCCGTCGCGAGCGATGCCGGCATTGTTGACCAGGATATCCACTCGGCCGTGGGCGTCGATGGCCCCGGCCACGATCGCCTCTGCGCCTTCGGCGGTGCCCACGTCGGAGGCGACGCCCGTCGCGTCGATCCCCGTCGCCCGGAGGGCGGCCACCGACTCCTGAACCCGGTCCTCCACGAGGTCGTTGACGACCACCTTGGCCCCCGCAGCACCCAGCACGCGGGCGATACCCGCACCGATGCCCTGGCCGGCGCCCGTGATGACGGCGACCCGATCCTTGACATTCACGATTGCTACCTTCCCTTGAACTCGGGGTCTCTCTTTTCGAGAAATGACTGGATGCCTTCCCTGCGGTCCTCGCTCGCCCGCAGCACCGCGTGGCTGGTGGCCTCGAAGTCGAGCCCGGTCTCGATGTCGGTGTCGCTGGCCCGGTTGATGAGCACCTTGATCCGGTCCAGCGATAGAGGAGCCTTGGCGGCGATCGCCTGCGCCATGGCCTTGGCCTCGGCGAGCAGGTCTGCGTCGGGCACAACCCGGTTGACCAGACCCATCCGATGCGCCTCGGCGGCGCTGTACCGCTCGGCGGTGAACATCATCTCCTTGGCGTAGCCGGGCCCGACCAGGCGGGTGAGGCGTTGGGTCCCCCCCGCACCGGGGAGGCTGCCGATCTTGGCTTCGGGGAAGCCGACGCTGGCGCTTTCGGCGGCTATGCGGATGTCGCATGCCAGAGCCATCTCCAGCCCGCCCCCGAGTGCATAGCCGTGGATTGCCACGATGACCGGAACATTGAGGTTTTCGAAGCGCCCGAACACGCTGCGCACCAGGATGCCGAGCGGGTCGTGAACGGTGCCCGCCTCGTACTCGGCCGCCCGGCTCTTGAGGTCGGCCCCCACACAGAAGGCCTTCTCTCCGGCGGCGGCCAGGACCACGGCCCGAATGCCGGGATCGGCCTGGATCTCGTCGAGGAGGCGGCCCATTGTGTGCAGCATGTCGGTCGTCATTGCATTGAGCGCCTGGGGCCGATTGAGCGTCATGACCACCACCGCCCCGTCGCGCTCGAACAGCACCGGCTCTTCGATTGTCTCTTCGGCCACTTCTGCTCCTAACTCTCCGGGCCGGCGACGACACCGCGGCCCATCAGGTCTTTCATCTCTTCGTCGGTGAAGCCGAACTCGGCGAGCACCTCGAGCGTGTGCTCTCCCGGAATCGGCGGCGCGGGCCGACCCGGGGGTCGGTCGCTACCGGAGAACCGCGCCGGGATGCGCGGCGATCGCACCACCCCTGTGGCCGGATGCTCGGCGGCGACGATCATTCCCCCCGATGCCACGTGATCCGAGCCCACCAGTTCGGGGTAGGCGAGGATGGGCCCGCACAGGACGTCGGCGGCCCCCAGGGCTTCGATCCACTCTGCGGTGGTTCGGGTGGCGAAGATGGGAGCCAGCACCTCGTTGAGCTCAGCCCGGGCACTCACCCGCTTGCCGTTTTCGTTGAAGCGCGGGTCGCTCGCCAGGTCGGGTTGCCCCAGCACCTCGCACAGCGCCGGCCACCGCTTGGCGGTGTAGGCGGCCACCATCACGTGACCGTCGGAGGTGGCGTAGGCCTCGTTTGGTGCGGCGTAGGGGGCGGCACTCCCCAGGCGGCGGGGCGTCTGCCCGCTGGCGAGGAACATGGACAGCGGGACCACCTGAAGCGCGAGAAGCGCGTCGAGCAGCGACACGTCCACCCGCTGCCCCTCGCCGGTGCGCTCCCTGGCGAGCAGGGCAGCGAGGATTGCCTGGGTCATGAAGGCTCCGCCGGCCATGTCGGCGGCGGGCACCCCCACCTTCACCGGGCCGGCGTTCTCGGTGCCGGTGATGCTCATGATGCCGCCCATCGCCTGAGCGACCCCGTCCACGCCGGGGCGGTCCCGCCACGGACCCTCCTGGCCGAAGGCCGAGATAGCGGCGTAGACCAGGCGGGGGTTGCGGGCCGCCACGGTCTCGTATCCGATGCCGAGGCGGTCGGCGACGCCGGGGCGGAAGCTCTCCAGCGCCACGTCGCAGCGCTCCGCGAGGCGCAGGATCACCTCGCTCCCCCCTTCCTGCTTGAGGTCGACCACAACACTGCGCTTGTTGCGATTCATGCCGAGGAAGGCGGCTGCGGCGCCGGCGACGAAGGGCGGGCCCAGATTGCGACCCCACTCGCCCCCGTGCGGCTCGATCTTTATCACTTCGGCGCCGAGATCCCCAAGGTGCATGGCGCACGTCGGCCCGGCGGCGCCCTGGGAAAGGTCGAGGACCGTGATGCCGGCGAGGGCCGCCGTCACGAGGCCCTCCCGCCGTCCTGTGTTGCTCCGGGCGTCATCACACTCCGGCGTCGAGGACGCTGCGGATCTCGTCATCGGAGAGGACGTGATCGGTTTCCTTGGCGGCGCCGAGCACATGCTTGATCATCTCCGGTGTGCACACGATGTCGCGGCTATCCAGCCAGGCGACGACGTTGGCTTCGCCGCTCATCGGCCCCACCGATATCTTCTGCTCCCGTCCCAGCATGTCGGCGGGCACTCCGCTGTAGATGCGGTTAGCGAGCCGGGAGTCGCCGGTGCGCATGGCCTTGAGAACGGCGGCGGCGTGGATGCCGGTGCTGGTCTCGAAAGCATCCTTCCCGATGGTCGGGGTGTTGGCCGGGATCGGGGTGTCGGTGGCGCGGGAGGCGGCGGCGGCGTAGCGGGGAAGGGTCGTGAGGTCGTTGTCGATCCACCCCAGCAGTCTGAGGTTGACCAGCAGAGGCTCCATGGGTGTGTTGCCGACCCGTTCTCCGATGCCGAGGGCGCACCCGTGTACCCGGTCGGCGCCCGCGGAGAGAGCCGCGATCGAGTTGACCACGCTCAGGTGGCGGTCGCGATGGCCGTGGTAATCGATCTTGACGTCCTCGCCGATCTCGGCCATCAGTTCCTTGGCGAAGCGCACCAGGCTGCGCACGCCCCACGGGCTGGCGTGACCGACCGTGTCGGAGAGACAGATGCGGCGCGCCCCTGCTTCGATGGCGGCCGTGTACACCCGGCGCAGGACGTCGGGATGGGCCCGGGTCGTGTCCTCGGTGACGTACATCACCGTGAGGTCGTTGTCGCGGGCGAGTCGGACCGCCTCCTCGGTCGTCTTCAGCAGCCAGTCCACGTCCCAGCCTTCGACGTACTGGCGGATGGGGCTGGAGCCGATGAACACCGAGGCCTCGATGGGGAACCCGGCCCGCTGCTGGGCCTCGGCGATGGGGAGGATGTCGGCGCGGTGGGTCCGGCCCGCGCAGTTGACCTCGATGTCGAGGCTCTCGCGGTCGATCTCTTGGGCGAGGCCAACGACATCCTCGAGCATCTGGCTGCCGGCGCCGGGGAATCCGATGTCGGCGAAGCCGATGCCGAGGGCTGCGATCTCGTGGATGATCTCGATCTTCTCGCCCAGCGACGGCTGACGGACCGATGGGCTCTGCAGGCCGTCGCGCAGGGTCTCGTCATCGATCTCCACGTTGGTCGGCACGGGCATATCCGCCTCGCCGATGAGGTTCCAGTCGTAGAGAAGCTCTTGCTCCCGGCCCGGATCGTCCGCCATGCGATCTCCTTCCTGGTCCATGGGCCGGCGCAGGGGGGCTCTGGCGGCACCAGTGCTCGGAGTGCTGCGGGCGGCCCCCTCGACGGCGCCCGCGACCCGCTCCGCGGTCGGGGCAGGTGAGCACGATGAGTAGTCTACCGATCGATCGGAAGGCGGCGGATGGAGGCTCGAGAGTGACGTCGGCCCGGCCGGATACGGCACGGAGATCGTTCCGCCCTGCTGAATTCGAGGTCACGCCCGAAGGCGAAGGGTTTCTGCTCGGCAGCAAGTGCGAGAGCTGCGGCGCCCACTTCTTCCCGGTACGCGAGGCGTGCTCGGGGTGCCTCCACGACGAGTTGGAGACGGTCAGGTTCTCCACGACCGGTACTTTGTACACCTTCTCGGTGGTCCGTCAGTCCACACCCGAGTTCGAGGTCCCGTACGCCCTCGGCTACCTCGACCTTCCCGAAGGAGTCCGGGTGATGGCCCAGTTGACCGGCCGTGAGCCCGAGGACTACGAGATCGGAATGGAGATGGAGCTGGTGGTGGAGCCGTTCGGGGTCGATGAGGATGGCAACGAGATGGCCGGCTATCGGTTCCGGCCCAAGGAGGCATCCTGATGACAGGGGTGCACGTGCTCGGTGTGGGCATGACCCAATTCGGCAAGCACCCCGACAAGGACGCAGCCGACCTCGGCGCGGCCGCCCTTCAGGAGGCGGTCGCCGATGCCGGCATAGATCCCCGGCTCATCGAGGCCGCCTATTGCGGGCACGTGTTCCAGGGCATGGTCACCGGACAGCGCATCCTGGCTCAGGTGGGATTGGCCGGGATCCCCCTATCCAACGTCGAGAACGCCTGCAGCAGCGGCGCCACGGCCATTCGCGAGGCATCGCTTGCCATCCGCGCCGGAGAGCACGACGTCGTGCTCGCCGTCGGGACCGAGCATCTCACCAGCCGGTTCCGCGGTGCCTTTACCCCAGACAAGAGTGATCCCGAGGCCGCGGTGGGAGCCACCATGCCGAGCGTGTATGCGATGCGGGCCCGCCGTTACATGGAGGAGTTCGGCATGACCCGCCACCAGCTGGCGCTGGTAGCGGTGAAGAACAAGCGCAACGCCGCTGCCAACCCGCTGGCTCACTTCCGCAAAGAAATCACCGTGGAGGACGTCCTGGAATCCCGCCCCATCGCCGACCCGCTGCGGCTCCACGACTGCTCGCCGGTCACCGACGGAGCGGCTGCGATCGTCCTCGCCGGCGACCGGGCGGCCAAGAAGCTGGGTGATGGGCGGACCATTCGCTTGGCCGCATCGACGCTCTTCACCGGTTCGGTGGACGTGGAGCCGACGTCGATGACCTTCGAGCCCTTGACCCACAAGACGGCGGTGGCCGCCTACGAGAGAGCCGGAATCGGCCCGGGTGACGTCGACTTCGCCGAGGTTCACGACTGCTTCTCCATCGCTGAGGTCCTCAGAGTCGAGGGACTGGGCTTGTTCGACCAGGGGGAGTATCCCGGGGCGGTCGAACGGGGTGAGGCGGACATCGGGGGCCGGCTCCCGATCAACCCCAGCGGAGGGTTGCTGGGCAAGGGCCACCCGCTCGGCGGCACCGGCGTGGCCCAGGTCGTGGAGATCGTTCGCCAGCTGCGCGGCGAGGCCGGCGGGCGTCAGATCGCCGACGCCAAGGTGGGTCTGGCGCACTGCCGCGGTGGCAAGGCGGTCGGCATCGAGGGGGCAGCGTGCACGGTCCAGATACTGGTTCGGTGACGGCCGAGCAGTCGCCGCTGCCCTTCACGTTGATGCGTGGGGGAACCTCCAAGGCGGTGTTCCTACGCGGCGCCGACTTGCCTCCGCCGGGCGCATCCCGGGACCGCATGATCCTGGCGCTGTTCGGCAGCCCGGATCCCAGGCAGATAGACGGCCTGGGCGGGGCGGACATCCTCACCAGCAAGCTGGCCATCATCGATCCTCCATCTCGCCCCGATGCGGACCTGGACTACACCTTTGCCCAGGTGAGCGTCTCGGAACCGATTGTGGACTACGACATCATCTGCGGAAACATCTCGGCCGCCGTCGGCGCCTACGCGGTGGACGAGGGCCTGGTGGCTCTCGATGAGCCCGAGACCACGGTCCGGATCTACAACACGAACACCGATCGCATCTTTCGGGCCGTGGTCCAGGTGCGGGGTGGCCGGGCTGCGGTCGAGGGAGAGTGCGCCATCGACGGTGTCCCCGGCACGGGCGCCCCCATCGCTCTCGACCTCAGCGGCACCTACGGCAGCGAGACCGGAGCGCTGCTTCCCACCGGGAAGCCACTCGACGTGCTGCAGACTGCCATCGGCTCGGTGGAGGCCTCGATCGTGGACCTCGCCAGCCTGTGTGTCTTCTTCCATGCGGCGGCGGTCGGCCTCGAGGGAACCGAGGGGCCCGAAGCGGTCACCGCCGATCACGTGGCGGCGGTCGGTGCGGTCAAGGAAGCGGCCTCCAAGCTCCTCGGCCTGGCGCCCGACGCCCTCACTCCGATACCGGCCGCGGTTGCGGCCCCCAAGGATTACGTTGGCTTCGGCAAGGGGGTTGCCGCCTCCGATGTGGATCTGGTGGCGCGGGTGATCGGGGGCAGGCCCCCGATGCTGCACAAGGCATACCCGGGGGCATCCGCAGCCTGTACCGCCGTGGCTGCCCGCATTCCCGGCACCATCGTGGCTCAAGTCGCCGAGCAACACGACGAGGGCACGCTGCGTATCGGCCACACCAGCGGCGTCATGGCCGTCGGCGTGGCGGTCGCACCCGACGG
>JAZGDZ010000103.1:0-2386 GCA_036478235.1 Acidimicrobiia bacterium
AGCCGGTAGTCGTCGAAGTTGCCCTGCCTGACCCTGCCCGCCGCGATCGTGATTTCCCCGTAGAGCGCTGCAGTCAGCCCACATACGATCGAGCCCGTCATCTGCGCTTCCGCGATTCCCGGATGGATGATCTGACCGCAGTCCGCCCCACACGTGACCCGGTGTACCCGCACCCTGGAGTCCTCCAGGGAGACCTCGGCGACCTGTGCGACGAGGCCACCCTTGTTCTCCACCAGGGCGGCTCCTCGGGCGCGCCCGGCGGTCACCGGCGTTCCCCAGCCGGATTCCTCAGCAGCCAGCTCGAGGACGTGCCGCAGGCGCGGGCGGTGGCCGAGCATCTCGAGACGGAACTCGACCGGATCCCGGCCTGCCAGGTGCGCCAGCTCGTCGATGAAGCTCTCGACGATGAACGTGTTCTGAGAGGCTCCTACCGAACGCCAGTAGCCCGTCGGCACCGCTATGTCGGGCCGGCAGTAATCGACGAACAGGTTCGGGATGTCGTACGCCATGTCGGCCGCACCGTTGACGGAGTTGCGATCGACTCCGCTGCCTCCCCCGCCTCGGACCGAGATCGGTGTACACGCGATGCGGAGCCTGAGAGCGGATGCACGCCCTCGAGTGTCGACGGCGCCTTCCAACCGGTGGCAGGCAGTCGGCCGGTAGAAGTCGTGCTGCATGTCCTCTTCCCGGGTCCAGACCACCTGGACAGGCTTGCCGACCTTCATGGAGGTCTCGACCGCGTCCTGCACGAAGTCCGTGCTGCTGCGCCGGCCCCATCCACAACCGAGGTACGTGACATGGACGGTGACGCTCTCTACCGGCAGTCCGGTGATTCGGGCAGTAGCGGCCTGCGTCCCCTGCGGGTTCTGGGTGGGCGCCCAGACCTCGCACCGGTCCGGGCGGACATCTGCCGTACAGTTCATCGGCTCCATGGTGGCGTGGGCGAGGTACGGGGCCTCGTAGGTAGCCTCGATCCTCCGGGTGGCCTGCGCTAGGGCCGTCTGCGCGTCACCGTCGTCGCGAGCGATGGCCCCTTCGCTCTCCGTGAGTCGTTCGAGATCTGCCGCTATCTCGGCGCTGCTCATCGAAAAGCCGCTGCGGCTCCATGTGATGTCCAGGGCTTCCGCTCCCTGGAACGCCGCCCACGTGCTCTGCGCCACGACTGCGACGCCTCCCGAGATCTCGACTACGTCCAGCACGCCCGAGACGCCGCGCGCCGCGGCCGCGTCGAAGCGCTCCACGGAGCCGCCGAAGGCCGGGCAATGCACTACCGTGGCGTGCAACATGTCGGGCACGCGGACATCGATGCCGAACGTCGATCTGCCCGAGACGTGGAGGGGCGTGTCGACCAGGGAAGGGCGGGTGCCGATGAGCCGAAATTCGGATGGGTCTTTGAGGTGCGGATCCTCCGGGACCGGCTGCTCGGCGGCCTCGTCGGCAAGCTCGGCGTACGAGAGCTCTCGTCCCGATCCATCGTGGACTACCCGTCCGCTCTCGGTCCGGCAGTCCGAAACGCCGACGTCCCAGCGTGCCGCGGCGGCCGCAAGCAGCATCTCGCGAGCAGAGGCACCGGCCGTGCGCAGCGGAAGCCAAGCGCCTCCCCTCACGCTGGTGCTCCCGTATGTCCCCTGCCGGCCGTATTTCGTCGGGTGGGCGTCAGCCTGCACGACCCGCACGCTCGCCCAGTCGGCGTCCAGTTCCTCGGCCACGATCATGGGCAAGGCGGTGCGCACGCCCTGTCCCATCTCCACCCTTCCGACCCAGATCGTTACGGCTCCGTCGGAGTCAATCCGGATGAAGGCGTTCGGCTGGAAGGGCCCGGCGGCATGTGTTGTGGGCCGAGCCTCGGGCAGGTAGACCCCGAGTATCAGGCCACCCCCGGCGACGGCGCCGAGCTTCAGGAACTCTCGTCTGTCAACTTTGGTGATCGCGCTCATCGCGCCGCCTCCCGTGCCGCCCTGTGCACGGCCTGGCGGATTCGCTGGTAGGTGCCACAGCGACAAAGGACGGCCGACATCGCCCGGTCGATCTCGTCGTCGCCGGGTGCCGGATTCTGGCTGAGGAGCGCGGCTGCCGTCATGATCTGGCCGGACTGGCAATAGCCGCACTGCGGCACGTCCTCCGCGATCCAGGCCTGCTGTACGGGATGGCTGAGGTCTTCGGAGAGTCCCTCGATAGTCGTGATCTCACGCCCGGCGGCGCGAGCGACGCTCAGCTGACAGGAGAGCTCCGCCTCGCCGTCCAAGTGAACGGTACAGGCGCCACACTCGGCGATTCCACAGCCGTACTTCGTACCCGTCAATCCGAGATGGTCCCGAAGGACCCAGAGGAGAGGGGTGTCGGGTTCGACGTCGACTCGGCGCGTCGTACCGTTGACCCGAAGCGT
>JAZGDZ010000104.1:0-17983 GCA_036478235.1 Acidimicrobiia bacterium
GAGGGGGGAGTCATCCGATGAGTCGGGACGGCCGGATTCGAACCGGCGACCTCATCGTCCCGAACGATGCGCGCTACCAAGCTGCGCTACGTCCCGTTGGAAGGCGAGATTGTAGCGGCGGCAGGCCAATGCCCCGCACAAAATCAGCCGACGAGCAGCTCGGCAATCTGGATCGCGTTGAGGGCGGCGCCCTTGCGGAGATTGTCGCCGACGACCCAGAATGACACTCCACCGGGGCGGCCCAGCGTGGGTCGGATCCTCCCGGCGAGCACCTCGTCGATCCCGGCGGCGTCCAGCGGCGTCGGGACCTTGTCGGACCAGAGCTCCACGCCCGGTGCCGAAGCGATCAGGTCGGATGCCTCGTCGGCATCCAGATCCCGCTCGAACCACGCCGATGCGGCTATCCCGTGGCCCACCACCACCGGAACTCGAACGCAGGTCGGCTCGATACGGACGTCTGGTGCGTCGAGGATCTTGCGGGTCTCGTCGACGAGCTTCAGCTCCTCGTCGGTGTACCCCTCCGAGACCTCGCTGCCGACCAAAGGGAGGACATTCCATCCGATCGGCCGTACATAGAGGCCGGCCGCGGGCTCGTCCCAGGTCCCGGTGCGCAGCGCATCGGTGTCCGAGCCGAAATGCTCTACCTCACCGAGCAGGGTCACGATCCCCTGCCGTCCCGAGCCCGACACCGACTGGTAAGAGGCGGCGATGAGTTCGGTCAGCGAGGCGGACCGGTGCAAAGGAGCCAACGCCATCAGCAGGACCATCGTGGTGCAGTTGGGGTTGGCGATGATCCCCTGATGGCCGGCAACCGCGTGATCGTTGACCTCGGCGACCACCAGGGGCACGTTGGGCTCCATTCGAAACGCTGAGGAGTTGTCCACCACCACAGCACCGGCGGCGACAAAACGCGGAGCATGCTCCTTGGATCGAGCTCCTCCCGCCGAGAACAGCGCTATCTCAATGCCCGACAGATCGGCTCCGGCGACATCCTCGACGACGACGTCGCCCCATGCCGTCTCGATCGTGGACCCGGCAGATCGCTCCGACGCCATCAGCCGCAGGCTCCCGACCGGAAACTTGCGCCTCTCCAGCGTTGTGATCATCTCCCGTCCGACGGCACCCGTCACACCGACGACGGCGACCGAGAACTCACTCATCGCCGTCACCCCCGTCGAGCTTGAACGCATGGTGCAGGCGGTTCATGGCGCGACCGACGTCGGCGGCGTCGATGACGCACGACACCCGGATCGAGGACGTGGAGATCATCTGGATGTTCACTCCCTCGGCGGCGAGCTCACGAAACATCGTGGCAGCGACACCGGGTTCTGCGCGCATCCCGGAGCCCACGATCGACAGCCTCGCGATGTCGTCGGCGACGTCGATACCCGCGGCCCCGACATCGGTAGCGACCTTCTCCGCCACCGTTCGCGCCACCTCGGCATGTTCCTCGGGCACCGTGAACGAGATGTCGGTGATCCCGCTGTGGGACACGTTCTGCACGATCATGTCGACGCTCACCCCCTCGACGGCAAGCGGCTCGAACAAGGCTGCGGCCACTCCCGGACGGTCCGGGACGCCGTGCACCGTGACCTTGGCCTCGGATGTGTCGTGGGCAATGCCGCGCACAATCGCCTGCTCCATCGTCTTCTCCTTCACCCAGGTTCCGGGGCCGTCGTGGAACGACGATGCCACGTACAGCGGCACCCCGAATCTCATGCCGAACTCTACGGCGCGAGGCATCAACACACTCGCTCCGGCGGCTGCCAGTTCGAGCATCTCCTCGAAGGTGACCTCCTCGAGCCGACATGCCTGCTTGCACACCTGCGGATCCGCGGTGAAAACACCATCGACGTCCGTGTAGATCTCACAGGCGTCGGCGCCCAGAGCAGCTGCCATGGCCACAGCGGTGGCATCCGATCCACCCCGGCCCAGGGTCGTGATCTCCTTGGTGTCCGGGGACACGCCCTGGAAGCCGGCGACGATGACGACCCTTCCCGCAGCGACCCCCTCCTCGACCCGGAAGGGGCGGATGTCCTGGATCTTGGCTCCGCCGTGCGTCGTGTCGGTCAGGATGCCCGCCTGGGATCCGGTGAGGCTCATGGCCTCCACACCGAGGTCCTGGATGGCCATGGCCAGCAGCGCCATCGAGATCCTCTCTCCCGCCGTCAGCAGCATGTCCATCTCACGGGGATGATGACTGGGACTGACCTCGGACGAGAGTCGCATCAGATCGTCGGTGGTGTCGCCCATCGCCGAGGCGATCACGACCACGTCGTCGCCCGCCTTTCTCCTGGCGGCGACGCGTGCCGCCACGCTGCGGATCCGGGAGGCATCGCCGACCGAGGTACCGCCGTACTTCTGCACGACGAGGGACATGCCTCAAAGGGTACCTGCGGCACTGGCTCAGGTAACCGGTGCCGGCGCCGATGGTCACCAGTCGCCAGCCACCAGCCAGAGCGGATCTGCCTGGGGACTGGGGACCGGAAACTGGGCACTGAAGACTGGGGACTGGGGACCGGAGACTGGGGACTGGGGACTGCCCTAGCCTCCCCCCATGCCCCGTCACACCACGACCGCTGCCCTGTTGGCGCTCGCCTTCGTTCTCGCCGCGTGCGGCGGCGAATCGGCGGAGCCGGCGACGACGAGCTCGACCGTCGACCAGGGGACCATCGACAGTCCCGAATACCTCGCCTTCTCGGCCCAGCCGACCGCCTGCGGAGCGGAGAGCCCGGCTGCGGCACGCCGGATGAGCTTCTCCGAGCCGATGGATCTCGGCCTGGACGGTGTGGTCGGCGTGATCCTCCACACCTCCTGCGGTGAGATCACGCTCGAGTTGTTTGCCGATTCGGCGCCGGCGACAGTCAACTCGTTCGTCTTCCTCGCCGAACAGGGGTACTTCGACGGAACCGTCTCGCACCGGGTGGTCCCGGGCTTCGTCATCCAGGCCGGCGATCCGACCGCTACGGGCCGCGGAGGGCCTGGATACTCGCTCCCCGACGAACTGCCCGAGCAGGGCTTCGTCTACACCAGGGGAATCGTCGCGATGGCCAATGCCGGGCCCAACACCGGAGGCAGCCAGTTCTTCCTGGTGCTCGGCGACGTGCCGCTCAACCCGGATTTCTCCGTGTTCGGAACGGTCATCGCGGGGTTCGACGTCATGGACAAGATCGCCGCCCTTCGGCTGACCGCCCGGGGCGCCGGCCAGGAGCCGAGCAGCCCGCTCGAAACCCTCTATCTGGAAAGCGTCGAGATCCGTCGCTGATGGCCGTCGACCTGCACACCCACTCGCGTTACTCGGACGGCAGTGACACGCCGGCCGAGGTGGTCGGGAAAGGCGTGGCAGCGGGGCTGAGCGCCCTGGCGCTGACCGACCACGACCTGCTCGACGGCATCGACGAGGCCCGCGCCGCGGCCGGCAGCGACATAGAACTCGTACCCGGAACCGAGATATCGGTCGAGTGGCGGGGCAGGGCCATGCACCTTCTCGCCTACTGGGTAGAGGACGACTCACCTTTGAAAGAACGCCTCGAAGAGGTGCGGCGCGGTCGCAGCGAACGTAATCGCGAGATGGTCCAGGCTCTCATCGATCTCGGGATCGACACCACGATGAGCGAGATCGAGGATGAGGCCGGGGAGGGGGTGGTGGGCAGGCCCCACTTCGCCGCCGTCCTCGTGCGCAAGGGTGTGGTGGAAACGATCAGTGAGGCGTTCGACCAGTACCTGGCGACCGGGCGGCCGGCCTACCGCGCCAGGACCCGGATCGAGGCGGCCGTGGCGATCGACCTTGCCTGGCGGTCCGGAGCGGTACCCGTCGTCGCCCACCCCCACACACTGGCCAACAACATGAACGGATTCTCCGATCTGTTCCCAGCCTTCGCCGACCTCGGGGTTGCCGGTGTCGAGTGCCACTACGTCGAGTACCCGCAGGAGATGCGAGACCGGGTAGCGGCACTTGCAGAAGCCGCCGGCCTGGTGGCCACTGGAGGATCCGACTACCACGGGACCTACAAGCCGGGGGTGGCCGTCGGGGTCGGAACCGGAGATCTCCGCGTCCCGGATTCCGCTCTCGAGGGTCTCGAGAGCCGCCGTCGCCATTGAAGGATTGCAGTGCCCCAAGCGCTAAGGGGCTAGTCACACCCGACCGATACCAAGAGCGTGTTGGACCTGCGCGCTCGGATCGGGCGTTTCGAGGCCCCGGTCGACTACGGGGCCATTAGGCCGTGGTTGCAGCGCGTCCGTGCCGTTGCGGCGTTGACGGTCGGAATCGCCAGCGCGATCGGCGTGCTGCTCGACGTGCCCGGAGCGGTTTTCTCCGCGGCGCTGGCCTTCGCGGTAATGATTCACGCGATGACCCGGGGGCGAATCCCCCACTCCCCGATCGAGCCCCTGGTCATCGACGCCGTGGCGATCGCACTCGGACTGGGAGGGAGTGACCACGCCCACAGCTCTCTGATTGCTGCTGCCGCATACCTGATCGCGGCTTCGATCACCTTCGGCGGCATCTCGACACTGATCTGGGCGTTGGGGACGTTCGCCGCCACGGTCGCCGTCAGACCGCTGCTACCCGTCTCCAATCCTGGGGAGCTTCCGCCGGCGGGGGAGGCGATCGTCTGGCTGACCGTGGCCCTCTTCCTGGTGGCGGTGGCGCTCTCCCTCACCACGGCCGCCGCTGCCGTCTATCGAGCCCGCCGCCGGCACGACGAAGCCCTGGCTGCCGAGCGCCGGGCCTCGGAGATGAGAAACGAGTTCGTGTCGATGGTGACCCACGAGCTCAGAACCCCCCTCACGAACATCGTCGGATTCGCCTCGACCCTAAACGAGACCTGGCAGGAGCTACCCGCCGAGGACATCACCGAATTTCTCGCCATCATCACGTCCGAATCCGACCACCTGCAGAACCTGGTTGACGACGTTCTGGCGATCCCACGCCTCGAGGCCGGTCGCCTGGTGCTCGACGTCACCGACTTCCAGCTCCGACCCTCCGCCTTCAAAGTGGTCAACCTCATCTTTCCCGAGGGGGGAGAGCGGTCGGCGTCGGTGTCGATCGGTGGCAACGTCGTCGTCACCGCCGATCCCAATCGAGTTGAGCAGGTGCTGCGCAACCTGCTCGAGAACGCCCGCAAGTACGGTGGCGACGAGGTCTCCGTGGACGCGATTCCGCTCGGTGACGAGTGGCAGATAGTCGTAGCGGACACCGGGTCGGGGCTGTCGATCGAAGACCAAGAGCGGGTCTTCGATGCCTTCGACCAGGGGACCACTGGTTATGCCCGCAGCGAGACGGGCTTCGGCCTCGGTCTTACGGTGGTGCGCCACTTGGTCGAGGCAATGGACGGACGGATCTGGTACGAGCCGGGGTTCCCGGTGGGCGCCCGCTTCTGTTTTACCCTGCCGGCCGCCGACGCCGCGGAGATCGGCCCGGCCGCGGCAGAAGTCGCTTAGGAGCCCGCTGAGACTCCTAGTCCTCTTCGGGCTCGGCTCCCTCGAGGGAGCCGACGCTCCAACCGTCGGCTGAGGGAGCTGGTCGAGCGATCGGAGGGGCGGTTTCCCTGGGGCGCCCCGACAACACCCAGTGGCCGCGCGATGGCCGCTTCGGTGGGATCGCAGCCAGCTCGGCATGCTCCTCCGTCAGCCGGGCCACGGCAGCGATGATCGCTGCTGTGACGAGCGGGTCGGCGCCTCCGGCGACTTCGATGTGCCCGCTCACGCGATCTCCACGAGTTCGACCAGCGTTCCCGCAAAGGCATCTGGGTGGACAAAGGCAATCCGATTCCCCCCGCCGCCGACCTGAGGTTTCCCGTCTACGACGTGTATCCCCTGGCTCTCGAGGTGCTGGAGTGCCGCCTCGATATCGGTGACCTGGAAGGCGATGTGATGCAGCCCCTCTCCCCTGCGCTCCAGGAAGCGGCCGACGGGAGTGTCGGGATCGGTCGGCGTGAATAGTTGGACGTACGAGCCACCGACCGGCAGCATCGCCTCCTCGACGCCCTGCGACTCGACCACCTCGCGGTAAAGGGGCTCCACCCCGTACTGCACGACAAAGGCAGCGACGGCTGCATCGAGATCCCGCACCGCTATACCCGTGTGGTGAATGTTGAGGGGGAGCATTGCCGAAGGTTACATGTGAGGGTCGGGTCCAGTCGCCCTTGGCGACGTCTTCCGTCTTCCGTTGTCCGACATGATCCAATTCGAGTGAGATGACGGAAAACGGAGAACGGAGAACTCCTACGTGGTTCCGACAGCCGAGTCGCGTCGGGAAGCTCTCAGCGACCTTCTCAATTCCAATACCATCAGGCGCGACAAAGGAGTCGAATGTCTTCAGTCATCGTCGGGATTGCCCGGACGCCGCTGGGCCGGTTCGGCGGCGTCTATCGGCCCCTCAGCGCAGTCGAACTGGGGGCGGAAGCGATCGGTGCAGCACTCGAGCGATCAGGCGTCGAGCCGACCCAGATCGATGAGACCTTGTTCGGACATGTCATCCAGGCCGGGACGGGACAGATCACCGCCCGCCAGGCCGCCACCCGGGCCGGGGTGCCGATGACGGTCCCGGCGACCACGATCAACAAGGTTTGCCTCTCCGGGATGACAGCCATCGCCATGGCCGACAAGGACATCAGGCTCGGCGAGGCCACATTCGTGATCGCCGGCGGCATGGAGTCGATGACGAACGCCCCCTACCTCCTCCCGGAGGGCCGCTACGGCTCCGGGATGGGTGACGGCGCGATCGTGGACAGTATGACCCATGACGGCCTGTGGTGCTCTTTCGATCACTGCATGATGGGCGAATCATCCGATCTGAAGAACGAGAAGCTGGCGATCGGGCGCGAGGAGCAGGACGAGTGGGCGGCCGAGAGCCATCGCCGTGCCGCCGCAGCCACCGACGGCGGCGGCTTCGCGAACGAGATCACGCCGGTCACGGTCCCACAACGCAAGGGTGACCCCATCGAGGTCATCGCCGACGAAGGCATCCGGCGCGATACCACAGCCGATTCGCTCGCCGCACTCCGTCCCGCCTTTCGCGGAGACGGGACGATCACAGCAGGCAATGCCTCCCAGATCTCGGATGGTGCCGCCGCCGTCATCGTGGCCGATGAGGCCGCGGCGCAGGCGACGGGCCTCCCGGTGCTGGCCAAAATCATCTCCCATGGACAGATCGGAGGACAGGACGCCACGCTCCACGAGCGACCCGCCGAAGCGATGAAGGTGGCCCTCAAACGAGCCTCGATGGCGGTTGGCGATCTCGACCTCGTCGAGATCAACGAAGCCTTCGCTGCGGTGGCACTCTGGTCGGCCCGGATGCTCGACATCCATCCCGACCGGGTGAACGTCAACGGAGGCGCAGTGGCTCTCGGACATCCCCTCGGGGCCACTGGTGCCAGGATCACGGTCGGGCTCATCAACGCCCTGCGCTCCCGCGGCGGCGGCCTCGGGGCCGCCTCGCTGTGCGGCGGTGGCGGACAGGGGGATGCGATCGTGCTCGAGGTGGCCGGATGAGCGCCCCCGACCACAACCTCGCTCTCGACCTGGGTCGAGTGACCGAGGCCGCCGCAATGGCCGCCGGCCGCTGGCAGGGACGCGGAGACAAGGAGGCGGTCGACCAAGCGGCGGTTGATGCCATGCGCGCAGTCCTCGGGACGATCGAGATGGACGGCATCGTCGTGATCGGTGAGGGAGAGAAGGACGAGGCGCCAATGCTCTACAACGGCGAGACGGTCGGCAACGGCGAGCCTCCGCTGATGGATGTGGCGGTAGATCCGGTGGACGGCACCCGCCTCACTGCGGAGGGAATGCCCGGAGCCCTGGCGGTCCTGGCGGTGGCCGAGCGCGGGTCCATGTACGCCCCGGGGAGACTCGTCTACATGGACAAGATCGCGGTCGGAGAGGATGCAGCCGGGGCGATCGATCTCAACGCTCCAATTGCGGACAACCTCGCCAGGGTGGCCAAGGCCAAGGGCAAGGACATCGACGATCTGACCGCGATCATCCTCGACCGGCCCCGCAACCTCCCCTACATAGAGGAGGTGCGCAAGGCGGGCGCCCGCATCAGGCTGATCCGGGACGGAGACATCTCCGGGGCGATCGCCACCGCGGTCGAGGACAGCGGGATCGACATCCTGCTCGGAGTCGGCGGCTCGCCCGAGGCGGTAACCGCGGCATGTGCCCTCCTGGCACTCGGCGGTGAGCTGCAGTGCCGCCTCTGGCCTCGCGACGACTCGGAACGGGAGTACGCCCTGGAGGCCGGGCTCGATCTCGAGGAGGTCATCGGGTTACGCCGGCTGGTCGATTCCGAAGACGTCTTCTTCGCCGCCACCGGCGTGACCTCGGGAGAGCTGCTCGAAGGCGTGCGCTACCTGCCCGACGGAGCCGAAACCCACACCGTGGTGATGCGGAGCAAAACCGGCACGATCCGCTTCATGCATGCGCACCACCGGTTCGATCGCCTTTCCACGTTGACCCACATCTACGACGGGCCGATGGATTCCAGCCAGTCGTCGTAGCCGGGGAGTGCGACCCGCTGTGATAGCTGGAGGCGAGGAAGACGCACATTCCTGCAGTCTGGCCGAGTACCGCGATGCAGCTGGCGAGCGGGGGTTCGGCCTCACCTACGTTCGGCCGGCGATCGGCGCCGGCTGGGCCGGCACCGGGCAATCGCTCGCGCACTCACGGGCGAACCGTTTGATCACCCCACTGCTGGATCGCCCGCCGAGCGAAGCGAGGCGATTGCCGGAGGTGGCGATAGCCGCCGACGATCGCTGAGGTGCCGTAGGCGCCGACCTCTGGCTGCCAATCAGAGTTCTTGTCGGCCGGTCAGGGCGCGGCCCAGCGTGATCTCGTCGGCATAGTCGAGGTCGCCGCCCACCGGGAGCCCGCTCGCCAAGCGGGTCACCTTGACGCCCAGCGGCTTGAGGATCCGGGCCAGATATAGCGCCGTCGTGTCGCCCTCCACGGTCGGATTGGTGGCCGCGATCACCTCTTCGACACCTTCGGCATCGATCCTGGCGACGAGTTCGCGCATGCGGAGCTGGTCCGGGCCGACCCCTTCGATCGGTGAAATGGCACCGCCCAGGACGTGGTAGCGCCCCTTGAACTCCTGCGTCCTCTCGACGACGACGATGTCCTGGGCGCGTTCGACGACACACAGCTGACGAGCGTCCCGGCGCAGGTCGCGGCAGAAGGAGCACTCCTCCTGGTCCGTGATGTTGAAGCAGCGCGAGCAGAGCCGAACCGTGGCACGCATCTCGATGATCGCATCGGCGAGCCGCCTGGCGTCGATCTCCTCGATGTGGAGCAGATGGAAGGCGAGGCGCTGCGCCGACTTGCGGCCCACCCCGGGAAGCCGGGCCAGCTCGTCGATCAGCTTCTGAACCGGAGCCTCGAACATCAGCCGAGCAGACTCATGTTGCCCGGCATCTTGCCCGGCGTCGGGAGTCGGGGATCACGCGGCATTGCAGAGAGGGTAGGCGCTGGGCCGCTGGAGACCAGTAGCCAGACATCAGACATCAGACATCAGACATCAGACATCAGACATAACAGTTCTGACTGGAGACTGGAGACTGGCGACTGGAGACTGGCGACTGAAAACTCGACTGCGATCCGCCAAAGGCCCGGTGAGCGCGTCCGCTGCCTAAGGCAGGACGACGTACGGAACTAGAGACTGATCGGCGGTGGAACCGCCGGTCAGTCGTCAATTACCTCTCCCCCGAGCAGGTCGATCACCAGGCCCGTCGGGTCGATCTCGCCCTCCCCCTCGTCGAGGAGCTGATCCTTGTCCGGAGCCCGAACGGGCTCCGGCGCCGCCGCCGGCGGCAACGCGTCTTCGCTCGCCGCCCGATACTCGAGTTCGATCTGCCCTCCGAACGCAGCCGCCGCTGCGGCCAGAACCACCGACGTGAGCCGGTCGTCCTCGCCCAGTTGAGCCAGGTGGAAGGGGAGATGAGCGGGCACTTCGAGCACGAGCTTGGCGCCGTCGACCACCGCCGGGTGGACCTCGCGGAACAGTGCATGGCGGCGCATCCCCGCCTCCTCCCTCACCTTCGCCATGATCACGGGCCAGGCCGCATCAACCGCCTCGAGCGTCAGTCCCTCAACCGGGCTCAGCACCTCCTCCGCAACCGGCGTCTCGGCCGGCTCCGAGGCGTCGGCCACGACATCGCCGTCCTCCGGCGGCGAGTCGTCGGGCACGGCGACGAGCAAGGGACCACCGTCCGCGGGGACGGCAGCCGTCGCTTCCGACTCCACCGCAGAGGCCGGCTCGGGCGGCGGAGACGTGGCCTCCCCCCGCTCATGCAGCAGGCGAACTCTCTCTTCGAGTCGATCGATCCTCGCGGCAAGGGAGGCCGGGTCCGGGGAGGTCTCGGGCTTGGTCATTTGCAGGACCGCCAGCTCCACGACCAGCCGTTCCTCGCGACCTTCTCTCAGTTCGACCAGCGCCTCACCCAGCCGGTCGATGCACCTCAGCACGTCTCCAGGCGCAAGAGCCAGGCCCCGAGTGCGCCACTCGTCGAGCACCTCTGCCGGTTCGTCGACGAGCTCCTCCAGGTTGGGGGCGTACTGAGCGAGGAAGATGCCGCGCAGGAACTCGATCGATTCCGACACGAAACGCCGCAGGTCGGCTCCCTCGGAAGCCAAAGATGCCACCAGGGAGAGCCCGGCCGCAGCCGACTCGGAGGCAATGGCATCAACCAGGCGGCCTAAGGCATCGGCATCGGCCAGACCGAGCGCTCGCCTCACCCCGCCCGGTTCGACCTTCCCGCCGCCGAGGGCCGCCACCTGTTCCAGGAGACCGAGGGCGTCCCGAGCGCTTCCGGCAGCGTGGCGCACGATCAGCGCCAGTCCGTCGTGACCAACCTCGATGCCTTCGGCCTCGGCGATCCCGCCGAGGTGCTCGATCAGGGCCTCGGAGCCGATCGGGTGAAAGTCGAACCGCTGCGTCCGACTGCGGATCGTGTCCGGCAGCTTGTACGGCTGAGTGGTAGCGAGCACGAAGTGAGCGTGCTCCGGCGGCTCCTCGAGCGTCTTGAGCAAGGCGTTCGAGGCGGCCCGCGAAAGCATGTGGGCCTCGTCGAGGATGTAGACCCGCCGGGCACCGCCGGCGCTGGCAACCGTTGCGACGTTGGCCCTTATCTCGCGCACGTCCTCCACCTTGTTGTGGGAGGCGGCGTCGAGCTCGATGACGTCCATCGACGTGCCCTCCATGATCCCGACACAGGAGGTGCAGGCGCTGCAGGGCTCCCTCCCGGGACCAGGATCCGTGCAGTTGAGCATCTTCGCCAGGATCCGGGCGGTGCTGGTCTTGCCGGTGCCCCGGGGTCCGGCGAAGAGATAGGCGTGAGCCACCCTTTCCGACGCGATCTCCGAAGCGAGGGTCTCGGTCACATGGCCCTGCCCGATGACTTCACCGAACCGCTGCGGTCGGTACTTTCGGTAGAGAGCGCGGTACTCGGCCATGCGGTGATCGTACCGGCGCGCTGTGTCGTGTCGCTCGGCGTTGTGCGTCCGTACGGGCTGGTCGCGAAAACCCGGCCTGTCTCGGATATGACTCCGGTCAGAACCATTACGCTTGCCCCCTGCGCGGGCGTTGGCCCGCGCGGCTATAGCCAACAACAGGAGTAACGGACATGCGTGTACGCAGGCTGCTGTGGCTCGTAATCGTCTTTGCCTTGGTGGCTGCCGCTTGTGGCGACGACGACGGCGGCACCACCCAAGCAACGACAGGCGCAACCACCGCACCCACCGAAGCCCCCGAGAGTCTCACGCAGACCGAGGGTGTGCTCACGGTCGGTTCCGACATCCCGTTCCCGCCATTCGAGGACTTCGATGACGCGGGCAACGTGGTCGGATTCGATGCAGCGCTCATCGACGAGATCGCCGGACGTCTCGGCTTGACCGTCGAATGGGTGGACACCGATTTCGACACGATCTTCACCCAGCTGGCCACCGGCCGGTTCGACGTGGTGGCATCCGCCACGACGATCACGCCGGAGCGCGCCCAGCAGGTGAGCTTTACAACCCCCTACTACAAGGCACAGCAAGCGCTGACGGTCAACACCGACCTCACCCCGGGTCTGCGCAGCACCGCCTCCTTCGGCGAGGGCCACTCGGTCGCCGTCCAGACCGGCACCACCGGTGCCGCTTGGGCAGCCGAGAACCTCGGCACCAAGGGCGTCGACGTGCGTGAGTTCCCGGAGGCACCCGACACCTACAACGCCCTCGAGGCGGGCCAGGTGGACGGCGTCATCTTCGACGAGCCCTCGGCGGTCGAAGAGTCGGCGAACCGCGCCGGTCTCGAGGTGGTCGAGGTCATCAACACCAACGAGGCCTATGGCTTCGGTGTGGACCCGGCCCGTGACGCTCTGCTCAGCCAGGTGAACGCCGCACTGCAGGCGATGGTCGATGACGGCACCTACCAGGCCATCTACGACGTGTGGTTCGAGGCACCTGCGGGCAGCGTGACCTTCGTGGCCGTCGACGCGAGAGCCGATTGGCCTGAGACCCTCGTGTTCGGCTTCGTGCCGTCGCAGGAGGTCGAAGAACTGCAGGACGACGTAGATACATTCGCTCAGGTGCTCTCCGATGCGCTCGGCATCGACGTGCAAGGCCTCGTGACCACCGACTACACCGGTCTCGGTGTGGCCATGGGCACCGGCCAGGCTGATATGGGCGCCTTCGGACCTGCGGGCTACGTGCTTGCCAACCGCGCCTACGACAACCTGGAGTTGTTGGCCCAGTCGGTCCGGTTCGGTGACGCTACCTATCACGGGCAGTACTTCACCAACGATCCGTCGATCTGCACCAGCGACCCGGTGGAAGGGACGTTCTATTACGACGCCGACGGCACCGTGATAGCCGTAGGACCGACCGGCTCGCCGCAGCTACAGGTGGGCTGGAACGGGGACAACACCCGTGACGAGGCGGTCTCGGCCGGTCTCGCCTGCCCGGAGCCGGTGGATCTCTCCGTGGTCATTGGTAAGACGATTGCCTTCACGACAGAGACCTCGACTTCGGGATTCATCTTCCCGACGATCGAACTCAATGGTCTCGGGATCACCGACGATCAGTACGACTCGATCTTCGCCGGCAGCCACGACGGGGCTGTGACCGCGGTGTACAACGGTGACGCAGACATCGGTCTGTCGTTCAACGATGCCCGTAGGGCGGTCCGCGCGGAGTTCCCCGACGTCGGGGACAAGGTGATCGTGTTCAACATTGGCGATCGGGTCGCCAACGACGTGATCGTGGTCAGGTCGGACCTGCCCGAAAGCCTGAAGACCGCGCTCTTCCAGGCGATGTCCGACTTCATCGTCAGCGATGAGGGTGCAGAGGTCATGGACGCCCTCTACAGCTGGACAGCCCTGATCCGCGCCGATGAGACGACTGAAGCGTCGCTCGAGCCGATCGGCGATGCCATCGACGAGCTCGGGTACGGCGACTAACCGAAACCTCACCGAGCAACCTGTCTGGGGGCCGCCCATCAGGGCGGCCCCCAGACGCGTCAGCACCGCAAGAGCCCCCAACCCGAACCGCTAGCCTCTCTCGGGGAGAGGAGACCCGCTTGATCGAATTCGAAAACGTGGACGTCACCTACCGCGGTGGTCTCAAGGCGCTCAAGGGGGTGAGCTTCACCATCGAACCGGGCGAGTTGGTGGTGATCGTCGGGCTCTCCGGTGCCGGAAAGTCGACGCTCCTCAGGGCCATCACCGGATTCGTCCCCATCACCGCGGGTTCCGTCACCGTCGATGGCGTGGAGGTGCGCG
This sequence comes from Acidimicrobiia bacterium, assembly GCA_036478235.1. Taxonomy (GTDB): domain Bacteria; phylum Actinomycetota; class Acidimicrobiia; order Spongiisociales; family UBA11373; genus JACZWZ01. The sequence goes on from JAZGDZ010000104.1 coordinate 13,755, forward strand.
GTGCGGGGTCGAAGAGCCTGCGCGAACTGCGCGCAACGATTGGGATGATCTTCCAGACCTTCAACCTTGTCACCAGGACGTCGGTGATCAACAACGTCCTCATGGGCCGTCTCTCCAAGGTCGGCTGGGTGCGCGCCATGCTCGGAGCATGGCCGCCGGAAGATCGTGAAGCCGCTCTCGCCGCATTGGAGCGGGTCGAGATCGTGGAAAAGGCATACGTTCGAGCGAGTGACTTATCGGGCGGCCAACAACAGCGGGTCGGAATAGCAAGAGCGCTGGCTCAAGAGCCGACGGTGCTGCTTGCCGACGAACCGGTCGCTTCGCTCGACCCGGTCACATCTCACACCGTGATGAGAGATCTCCGCCGGATCAACCGCGACCTCGGAATCACCACCATCATCAACCTCCACTTCCTCGACCTGGCCAGGGCCTACGGGAGGCGCCTCATCGGCCTGCGCGACGGAGAGTTGGTCTACGACGGCGACATCAATGATGTCGACGAGGAGACGTTTCGCGGCATCTACGGCCGATCCGTCACTCCCGACGACCTCCTGGAGGGCGCCGACCTTTGATCGGCGAGGTACCCGTCGTGGTTCGACCGCAACGTCCCCGTCAAATCCGCACCATGGTGCTGCCCCTGGGGGTCGCCACCACTGCCCTCGTCATCGGCGGCGCGCTGGGGACCAAGGCCTCTGGTGTGATCTGGGGCGTGATCGCCGCGGCCGGCTTGCTCGGCGCTCTTCGCCTCGGCCGAATCGAATTCACTCCGATCGATTACGCCATCCTCTCGGGAGGCATGATCTCCTCGACGGTGCTCGCAGTCCGGGTCATGCCGGAGGCACCCGAGAGCGTCGATGTCATCCTCTCCCTGGGATACACGCTGGCATGGCTCCCCGCGGCCGCTAGTGCGGCCGTATTCGCTTTCCGCCGAGGGTCGACCCCATCTCAGTCGGTCAACGTCGCTCTGGCCTGGGTGGCCGGGGCGGCGATAGCCCTCTCGGCGGGTGTCTCGTTCGGTGTGATCGAGCCGATCGAGAGCTTGCGCCGCGGCATGGAGCCGGTGTTCGGAGGCGGGCACTACGCCGTCACGGCGCTTGCAATCGGGCTCATCGGCATCGCCGCCATGTTCGCCGCCGTCGACCGGCTCCCCGCGCTGGCCGCAGGCAGCGCGGTCGTGTTCATGACCGTCTACGCCGGCTCTCAGGTCGGTTTCACGATTCCGGGCCTCATCGAGAACATCTCGAATATCGTCAACGTGCCCAACCTCTTGCCGCCGGATTTCGACTGGGCAATGGGCGACGCTCAATGGTGGGAACTCCACAAGTGGGAGTTCGGAGCGCCCAACCGGGCCAACCCGCTAGTCGAGACGATCCGGATCGCCATCGTTGCCACGGTGCTCGGAGTAGGGCTCGCCCTGCCATTGGCATTCCTCGCTTCGACCCTCACCACCCCCAACCGGCCCAGTTATTTGATCGACAAGGGTTTCATCAACCTGATCCGTACGGTGCCCGACCTGTTCTGGGCGCTGATCTTCGCCACCTCGGTCGGTGTAGGTCCCTTCGCAGGTGCACTGGCCTTGATCTTCTTTTCGCTGGCGATCATGTCAAAACTGCTGTCGGAGACTGTGGACTCAGCCGACCCCGGACCACTCGAAGCCGCCAAGTCGACCGGGTCGAGTCACTTTCCGGCGGTGCGAGCGTCCGTGCTCCCCCAAGTGCTCCCCAACTACGTGGCGTACGCCCTGTACATCTTCGAGATCAACATCCGGGCGTCGGTCGTGCTTGGGATCGTCGGAGCAGGTGGCATCGGCCGCGTTCTCGAGACTCAGCGATCGTTCTTCCGCTTCGATCGGGTCCTGGCGATCGTGATCCTGATCTTTGCGATCGTCTTCGTCATCGAACAGGTGAGTATTGCACTCCGCAGGCGGTTGGTGTGACCGACGGCTCGACCACCGTGGATCAGGCCCCCGAGCAGGCCAGACCGAAGCGGCCGGGCGGGCAACGGATCTTCCGTTGGGTGGTTGCGGTGGCGATCATCGTTCCCGCTCTGTGGTCGGCTATGGGCCTCAACATCTCACTCGATCGCCTCCTCAGCGCACCGGGAGACGTCTGGGCGATCCTCATCCGGCTCGCTCGCCCCGACTTGAGTGCCGAAGCCATCCAACGCGCCCTTCCCAAAGTGATGGAGTCCTTCTTCATTGCCTGGATCGGCACCATGATCGGGGCGTTCTTCTCATTTCCCCTCGCCTTCCTAGCCGCAAAGAACATCAGCCCCGGGGCGATCAACAACGTAGTTCGCCAGTTGCTCAACGCGATCAGGGCCGTGCCGGAGCTCCTGGTCGCCATGGTGCTGATCCCCGTGACCGGACTGGGGGCCTGGACCGGCACGCTGGCACTGGGCATCCACTCCATCGGCACGCTGGGCAAGCTGTCGTCGGAGGTGATCGAGGGAATCGATCCAGGGCCGGTCGAGGCCGTGGCCGCGGTGGGCGGTGGCCCGGTCGCCCGAATGCGCTTCGCCGTCGTGCCCCAGGTGATGCCCAATATCCTCGCCTACTGGCTGTACCGCTTCGAGATCAATATCCGCGCATCGGCCGTCCTGGGTGTCGTCGGCGCCGGCGGCATCGGAGCCGAGCTCGTCGCACAGTTGCAGTTTCGAGATTTCGCCCGGGCCGGAACGGTGCTGTTCCTCACCGTCGTCGCCGTCCTCGCGGTAGACACCATCTCGGCACGGGTGCGGCGCCGCATCATCAGTGGCCATCCCGAGCCCGGAACCGTCGCAGTGTTCAGGCAGGCCCGCACCCCCCAGCGAGTCGTCACGCTGCTGACCTTTGGGATCGCCATCGCCTTCATCGTCTTCCTGGCGGTGCAGCTCCAGGTAAATGTGCCCTGAACTGACGAGACGCACACGAGTTCACACCGAGCGGTGGGAACGAGATCAGCTAGCTGCCGGGGCGACACTCTCCGTGGACTCAAGAGGACGCCAAACGATCGAGAAACCCGACGAGTGGCGCACACCATTCGAGCAGGATCGGGACCGCATCCTCCACTCCAAAGCGTTCCGCCGGCTCAAGCACAAGACCCAAGTTTTCATCAATCCCGACGGCGACCACTTCGTCACCCGGCTGACCCACACCCTCCAGGTGACCCAGATCGGACGGTCCCTGGCCAGGTATCTGGGACTCAACGAGCCGCTCGCCGAGGCGATCTGCCTGGGGCACGACGTCGGTCACAGCCCCTTCGGCCACATCGGCGAAGACGCCCTCACCCCGTACGTCGAGGGTGAGTGGCACCACGCGGCCCAGAGCGTCAGGGTCTTCGAGGTCCTCGAGCCGGCCAACCTCACGTGGGAGGTGCGCGACGGCATCCGGGCGCACTCCTGGAAGATCGATCCGCCTCCCGAGTCCCCCGAGGGCTACTGCTGCCGTTTCGCCGACCGCATCGCCTATCTGACCCACGACGTCGACGATGCGGCGCGAGCCGGGGTGATCACCGTCGCCGATGTGCCGGGAGCGGCGATCTCGGCCTTCGGCCCCCCCGGGCCCCGTTGGATCGAGTCGATGATCGAAGCCGTCGTCGAGGAGTCGGTGGCCCGCGGCGAAGTCGTCATGGATCCCGTCGCGCTCGAGGCCATGAACGAGTTGCGGGACTTCATGTTCGAGCGGGTCTACTTACGCCCCGAAGTGGAGGATCAGCGCCGCCGCGCCATCACGATCATCCGTGATCTGGTGGACCATTACACGGGGAACCCGTCGCTGATACCCGATACCTACCAGCACGACGACGCCGATCCGGTCACCCGTGCCATCGACTACGTGTCGGGGATGACCGACCGCTTTGCGATCAGGGATTGGGAAGCATTGGCGATCAGCGATTAGCGAGAATCACTCCCCCCTTGAGTGTGGGTTGCGCGATAGGGCGGACGAATCGCCAGGGGACTTTCCGACTACTCCCCCCCACCAGCTCGCTTCGCTCGCTGACTCCCCCTCCAGGGGGGAGTGTTCCTTGTCGGCGACACAGGGGCAATCGGCAACGGGTCGAACTGGCACTGAGAGTTGCTTCTTGACAACTCCCCCCTTCGACCTCAATCCACGGACGTGACGGACCCGATCCGAAGGAAAGCCTTGTCCCACCTTGCGAATCCCCCGCGGGGCCTCCACCTTTTCTGGGAGCAAGTTTGATGACGCAATACCTATGCAGCACAAGGCGAAACGGGCAACCGATGAACGA
>JAZGDZ010000105.1:0-4418 GCA_036478235.1 Acidimicrobiia bacterium
CCCACCAGTCCTCGGAGCTGGTCTCCACCACAAGCCAGGCTGCCCGACGGCAATACAGCAGAGTCAGTGCGGGCTGGGCTCGCCGACGTCATCCAGCGGCTCCCAGATCATCTCTGGCAGTCGTTGACCTGGGATCAAGGCAAGGAGATGGCCGAACACGCCCAGTTCACCATCGACACCGGAATCCAGATCTACTTCTGCGACCCAAAGTCGCCGTGGCAGCGCGGGTCGAACGAGAACACCAACGGGCTGCTGCGCCAGTATTTCCCCAAGACCACCGACATGGCCGCACTCAGCCAAGACCAACTCGACCAAGCCGCCTATTCGCTCAACTCAAGGCCTCGACAAACCCTCGGATGGATGACACCATCACAAAAACTCGCCGAAGCGTTGCGATGACCCCCTGAGACCGCAGTTGATCTGCGTTGGTTCCGCCGAGGAGCTTGATCCCGAGATCCGATCAAAGGACCTCCTTTCTCGATGTGCAGACGAGCGTGGCGCGCAGGAGCTGACGACCTACGTAGGATCAACGTGAGACCGTGTGTCCGGCCGTGCAAACCAAACCATTGCGTAAGGGGGTGCCACGTTTCGATGTCTGATCCGATCACCGACATCATCGGGGACTATCAAGCTTTTGCGGGGATGCAGCGCGATCGCCTCGCTGCCCGCGGTATCGACATCGCGCCCTACCCGCTCAGCCACCTCGCCGTCCGCGTCGCCGATTGGGACCTGTACGTCCACCAGCGGACGCTTCTCGAGCGCCATGCGAGTGCGAACCGCGAGAACGTGTGGAACGGGCGTCCGATCTCCTTGATCGTGCTGGCCGAGCCGCTCGAGGTCCTCGACGGAATTCCGGTCTCGCGTATCGAGCTCATCCCACCCGTTCACCAGCGCGTCTACCGGATGGGCCTCGAGCACCTCGGCGTCGTCGTGGGTGAGGAGTTCGACGAGTTCTCGCGAGTCCATCGGGCTGCGCTGACTGGGCAGCAGTTCCAGAGTCCGGACGTCGAGCCGGTCTACGTGCTGTTCGAGGACTTCACCCACGTGAAGTTCTACCGGCGCTCCTTCTTCGACGTCGTCGAGGACGAGGAAGGGCGCTTCGAGGGCTTCAGCCACGTTGACGATTGGGTGCCGCAGCAGCTGGTCACCGCCACCGGCCCGAACCCGCTCCCGCGGTGAAGAGAGCTGTGGCCGCCCGCCGCGTACCTCCCTGGATCTCGGCGCCCTCTGGTGAGCGGGGCGTCCGGTAGCGCATAACGCGCGGTAGGCAGACAGGAAAAACGTCCGATTCACCCACCCGATAACCGGCATGCTGCGTGCCTACTCCGTCGCGACCACACCTGGCGCTCAAAGTGCCGCGTTTTTTTCAAGCTCGGAGTTCCTTCACCGTGAGGGTGACCCGTGGGAGCCGATTCCCGTAGTTGCTGCACCCGTCATCCCGTCACCGGAGACCGAACCCAAGGCCTGTCCACTACCCGCGGCGATCGACACTGCCACCTTTGAACCGTGGCTTGTTGATCTACATGGTGCCATCGGCGCCGTTGTCAAGGACGCCAACATGTTGGGCACAAGCCTCACCGAGACCGAGGACTTCAGTCTCGGGTGGGAGAACCGAGATCCGGTCCAGCCCCGAGTCGCCGTCCTCGTGGCCGATCTCGAAGCCGTCGAGTCGGTCGCGAAGACCGTGCTCCAGGACCAATTCGGCGCCACCTACGACGAAGAGCTTGAGTGGCAGTGGCCCGAGGGCTACGTCGTACGCCCAGCCGAGAGCCACCTCGAGGAAATCTTCGGCGGAGCCTTCTACTACCGCACCGACGTGCTGCCCGCCTTCTTCGAGATGAGGACCCAGGGCACAGCAATTGGCTACTTCAACAGCGGCGGGATAAGCGCAGGGCCGTGCGGAGCGACGAAGAGCCTCGTCCTGCTATTGGACACGATGAATGCCTCCGGCCTCTTCCAAATGCCATAGCGACAACCAACCTCCCTAGCCAATACAGCTAGCGCATATCCGGCAATATGCGCTCCCACTTGATGCGGACGGAGTCATGATCTGCGGTCGTGACCGACGCCCGTAATTGAGTGCCTGACCAGGTCGGCTCCGAGGCCGGTGTCGCGTTTCAAACCGAGGGCGTTAACCAACCGGATCGCCACAGACGAGGACGGAGCCCGGGTGCCGTTCTGTATTCGTATCAGGTGGCCGCGGCTGATTCCAACCTCGACGGCCAGACTGGTGAGGGACCATGGTTCGCCATACCGGAGACAGCAGCGTTTCACACCGTTCAGGTGCCGATTACACCACCACCCTGCAGCCGCCAGCGGGGTCCCACTGGTTGCGGGAGCGTGGTCCACCGGTAGAGTTGAGCAGTTGATCGGGGACAGCATGACGCTTCCGAGCGGTGTCGTTACGTTCTTCTTCACCGACGTCGTCGGCAGCTCCACCAAGTGGGACATGGCCGGTGACGCCATGGAGCGGGCGATGCGCCGACACGATGCGATCATCGAGAAGGCCATCGCATCCCAAGCCGGCGAGGTCGTCAAGAAGACCGGGGACGGGTTCATGGCGGTGTTCGCCAACCCAACCGGGGCGGCCTCGGCGGCGGTCGAGTCCCAGCGAGCGCTTGGCGCCGAGGCGTGGGACGAGGCGATCGCCGACTTCGCGGTGCGGATGGGCATCCACACCGGATCGGGGCAGGTGGAGAAGGGCGACTACCTCGGCTCCGCACCCAACAAGGCGGCTCGCATCGAGGCCGCGGGGCATGGGGGCCAGATCCTCGTCTCGGCGGCGACCAGGGAGCTAGTCGACGAGGCCGCCGACCTGCTCGGATTCCGCGACCTCGGTGACCATTATCTCCGGGGGTTGAGCCGTCCCATGCGCTTGTATCAGGTGACGGGCGATGGGCTGATGGAGGACTTCCCGCCGATCAGGACCGAGTCGAAGCCCGACCGGCCATCGATCGCGGTGCTCCCGTTCGAGACCCCCGGCGACCCCGAACGGGGTGCTTTCGCCGACGGGCTGGTCGAGGACCTGATCACCGGGCTCTCCCGGTGCCGCGACCTGTTTGTGATCGCCCGCAACTCGACGTTCGTTTACAAGGACTCCCCGGTGGACATCACCACGGTCGCCGCCAAGCTCGGCGTCCGTTACGTCCTGGAGGGGAGCGTGCGATGGTCGGGGGACCGGGCGCGCATCACCGCCCAGCTCATCGACGGGTCGACGGGGGGCCACCTCTGGGCGGAGAAGTACGACCGCGACGTCGAAGACGTGTTCGGCGTGATCGACGAGATCACCGATGACATCGTCGCCCAGCTCAGCGGGTACCACGGTGTCCTGGTGTTGACCGAGAAGAAGCGGACCGTTGCCCAGGACCCGGGGTCGCTCGGCGACTACGAAGCCTACATGCGCGGCCTCGAGCTCAAACACCGGTTCATGCCCGAGACCAACGTCGAAGCGAGGCAGACCCTCCTCAAGGTCCTCGAGCACCGCCCGGCGTTTGCCCGCGCCCATGTGGCGCTGGCGTGGACGTGGTTGTTCGAGGTGTGGTGGGGATGGACCGAGACACCCGAGGTCTCGCTGGCCGAAGCCTGGCAGGCAGCAAAACGCGCCGCCGAACTCGACGATCTCGATGCCGAGGTGCACTGGCTGCTCGGCGAGCTGCACATGGCACAAGGCGAATACGAGCGCACCGAGGCCGAGTACCGCCGCGCCATCGACCTCAACCCGAGCCTCGCCGACGTCCACGCCAACTGGGCCTCCACCGCCAACCGGCTGGGGTTAGCCGAAGAGGGTGTCGAGTCTATGGAGCTGGGGATGAAGCTCAACCCGAACCACCCGGTCTGGTATGCCTGGTTCCACGGCTCTTCGCTGTATGGCGCCCACCGCTACGAGGAGGCGGTGCGGGCGCTTGAAGCAGCGGTGGTGCACACCGTGGTCAGCAGGTTGTACCTCGCAGCCGCTCTGCACCGGTTGGGGAGGAACGACGAGGCACGGCTGGCGCTCGCCGCCGCCCGGGACGAGGTCCCCGAGATTTCCATCGCCATGCTGGAGCAGATCGAGGCCTACCGCGACCCGGCGGGACAGGCTCACCTGTCGGAACCACTGCGATCGCTGGGACTACCCGAGTCCTGAGCGTCGGCGAAGGATCACTGCAGCGCCCCGAACACCTCGTGCCGCGACAGTTCGCCGACGGCCGTGCAGGCGTCGGCGGCTCCGTAGTAGATGAGCAGCGTGTCTCCGGTTTCGACGAGCCCGGTGGGAAAGGCCACGTCGCCGACGAAGCCATCCCGCTCGAAGGGGGGCGGTCGGGGCGATAACCGGCTCGAGGTGCGGCGCAGCACTCGATCGGGATCCTCGAGGTCGAGGAGCAAAGCTCCTTCTGGGTTGACGCCGACCTCTCCGAGCGACGAGCCTACGAAGTAGC
>JAZGDZ010000106.1:0-7079 GCA_036478235.1 Acidimicrobiia bacterium
AACGCTCGTGGCCCCCCACCAGTCGACGACGGTCATCCCCATGGTGAGCTCGGACCCGGTTTCGATTCGGACCGCCACCTGCCTTCCCTCGAACAGCTGCGGACTGAGCAGATAGGCGATCACACACGGATCGTGCAATGGACCGCCTTCACCGCCGTAGCGCTCGATGTCGTACCTCTCGGAAAAGCCGAGCATGCCGTGAACGGCCCGCCCCGCCGGTGTCCCGATGGCGGCGAACCTCTCGAGGCGGGCCGGCGAGGTGAGGGCCTTGTGGGTCACATCCAACGGCATCATCGTGATCGGGACCCCACTGCGGAAGACGACATCTGCCGCGTGGGGGTCGACGTACATGTTGAACTCGGCAGCCGGCGTCCGGTTGCCCCCTTCGGAGAATCCACCGCCCATCAGGACGATCTCACCAACGCGTCGTGCGATCTCGGGTCGGCGCACGAGCGCCTGGGCAATATTGGTCAGCGGCCCCAGGGGGCAGATCGTGATCTCACCCGGCTCGGCCGCCATGATGATGTCGATCAGGGCATCGACGGCATGTCCCGGGGCCGGCTGCATGATCGGCTCGGGAAGGTCCGCCCCGTCGATGCCGGTGGCACCGTGGACATACTCCGCAGTAACGAGCTCGCGGACCATCGGCCGTACCGACCCGGCGTAGACGGGAAGATCGGACCGGCCGGCCAGCTCGCACATCATCAAGGCATTACGTGTTGTGAGCTCCAGCGGCACGTTTCCGGCCACCGTCGTGACGGCGACGACTTCCAGCTCTTCCGGCGAGGCCAGAGCAAGGAGTATGGCGACCGCGTCGTCCTGGCCCGGGTCCGTGTCGATGATGATCTTGCGCGGTGTCACTCCTCCGCCTCCAATCGCATCACGTCGTCCCGAGTCGGTAGCGACGCCTGGGCACCCCAGCGGGTGGCCGCCGCCGCCCCACAGTGAACCGCCCACAGCACCGCATCGTCGAGCGCTTCACCTCGCACCGTTGCATCGGCCAGACCGCCGCAGAAGGCGTCGCCGGCCGCAGTGGGATCGACCGGGTCGATGTCGGGCGCCGGCACGTGCACCTCTGCCTCCCCGGTCACCAATACCGCGCCCTCGCCGCCGAGCGTCACGACGATCGCCTCGGGACCGGCAAGCCGACGTGCCAACACCGCGGCTTCCTCGGCGGAGGCGGGGACAACCCCACCCGTGAGGTGACCGAGCTCAGTGGCGTTCGGCACCAGGATGTCGACCTGCTCCAGGAGCTGTGGGGAGAGCTCCGCTGCCGGGGCCGGGTTGAGGATCACCACCCCCCGCGCCGCGGCGGCGGCTGCTGCCACGGTGGCGATGGGGATCTCCAGTTGCAGGAGGACCACATCGGCGGAGGCAACGGTGTCCGACACCGTAGAGAAGGCAGAGGGGCCGAACGTGCCGTTGGCCCCCGGATCGACGACGATCATGTTCTCGCCGTGCTCATCGACGGTTATCACCGCGACGCCGCTGCGGGCGGCGCCGTCCACCGCCACCCCTTCGACATCGACACCTTCGGCCGCCAGCGATGCGAGGAGCCGTCGCCCGACATCGTCCTCTCCCACCATCCCGACCATTGCCACGGACCGGCCCAGCCGCGCCGCGGCCACGGCCTGGTTCGCTCCCTTGCCCCCGGTGTCATCGAAGTGATCCGTGCCGAGGACGGTCTCCCCCGGCACAGGAAGGCGCGGCACCCGGACCGTCGTATCGAGATTGAGGCTTCCGACAACTGCGATTTCCGACACCGAACGAGGCTACCCCAGCGGAGGCCCCGTAGACTCGCCGCTCGTGGGCACCGCGATCGAGACCGTCGAGATGCACACCGGAGGTGAGCCGGTCCGCATCGTGACGGGTGGCTACCCGCCGATCGAGGGCGACACGATCCTCGCCAAGCGGCGCTATGCGGCGGAACACCTCGACGATCTTCGCCGGATGCTGATTCATGAGCCGCGCGGCCACGCCGACATGTACGGGGTTCTTCCGGTGCAGCCCGACCATCCCGAGGCCGACCTCGCCGTGCTCTTCATGCACAACGAGGGCTACTCCACGATGTGCGGCCACGCCACGATCGCTCTGGGCAGGTGGGCCGTGGACAACGGCCTCGTTCCCAAGGTCGAGCCGGTCACGGAACTGGACCTCCAGGTGCCCGCCGGACTCCTCCACCTGTCCGTCGACGTCGCCGGGGAGGCCACCGGCACGGTCCGGTTCAGCAGCGTTCCTGCCTTCGTCGTCGCCGTCGACACGCCCGTTGCCGTCGCCGGATTCGGCAGAGTTCAGGTCGACGTGGCCTACGGCGGCGCCTTCTACGCCTTTGCCGATGCGGCGGCCTTCGGTCTCGACGTCACGAGCACGCCGGTCACCGAGTTGGTCGAGGCGGCCTGGGCCGTCACCGGTGCGGTGAGGGCGGCCGTACCGCTCGACCACCCCGGGGACGGCGACCTCGCCTTTCTCTACGGCACCATCCTCACCGACGGAGCCGATGAGTGGTCGCCCGAGCCCACGACCAATATCTGCGTCTTCGCCGATCGCGAAGTGGACCGGTCACCGACCGGGTCGGGGGTCACGGCCCGCATCGCCATCCAACGAACGAAGGGCCAGATCGCGATGGATACCGCCCGGGTGTTCCAAAGCATCACCGGCGCTCGCTTCACCGGACGGGCCATCGCCGAGACCAGAGCCGGCGACCGGGACGCCTGGATCGTGGAGGTCGGCGGCGAGTCCCACTACACGGGCAAGTGTGTCTTTACGCTGGAAAAAGGCGATCCGCTGCCGAGCTTTCTGCTGAGGTAGATACCTGCGGATCGGCGGCGGCCCGGGCAGGGACCCGGGTCGCACCGCGATGAGGCGTCAGCCGAAGAGCCATAAACAAGGCGATCCGCTGCCTTCTTTCCTGTTGAGGTAGGTGCCGAAGGGAGCCGAACACCGGCGGATCGCCAGTCGCCAGTCGCCAGTCACCAGTCGCCAGCTGCCGAAAGGCGTGGCGATCGGCTCGCTGCGCTCACCGGGCAATCGGGTACGGGTCATCGGCTCCCTGCGCTCGCCGAGCGATTGCTCCGAGCGAAGCGAGGATCGCCGGCCGCCGCGGCCGAGGGCGAACTACGAGCGGCCAGCACCTAATCGCCGTCATGGCTTGGTTGCTCTCAGCGAGTACATGAGCGGAACCAGGTCACGCTGCCGCTCCGGGAGCCGCCACTTGCCGTCGGCACCCAACTCCATGTGGTGCTGACCCTGCCACTCGAGGAAGCGGTGCTCCTCGAAGAGGTCGATCACCAAGCCGCGGGAGGTCAGCGAACCCATGATCTCAGCGAGCCCGTGGTTCCACTCGTAGGTCCTGGTGTTCTCCAGCGCGGCCGAGCCCAGGTACGACTCGGCCGCGTCCCAGACGATCGGTTCGGCGACCTCGAAGTAGGGGTACTCGAGCACCAGCGTCTCGTCGCCCGGGTCTTCGATGGGGAACCGCAACGCCCACGCCGCCGGGTGGGCCTCCCTGATGTAGAAGGTGCCTCCCGGGGCGAGCATCGCGGCAACGACACCACCCCAGGCATCGATGTCGGGAAGCCAGTTGATGGCCCCGACGCCGGTGTAGACAATGTCGAACTCCTCGCCGGTGAGCAGCCGCGGCGTCTCGTACAACTCTGTCTCTACGAACCGGGCCGGGGTGCCGCTTTCCTCGCTGAACCTACGGGCGGTAGTGATCGCATCGGCCGAGAAGTCGATGCCGGTCACGTCGGCTCCGAGCCGGGCCCACGACAGCGTGTCCATGCCGAAGTGGCACTGGAGATGCAGCAGCGTGCGGCCGGCGACGTCGCCGAGGTACTGCCGGTCGAACCCGACGACCGAGCTGATCCGCTCCGGATCGGCAATGAACCCGGGGGCGTCGTAGGCGTTAGGCTCCCAATGACCGGCGACCCGCTCGCTCCAGTTGGCCCTGTTGGCGGCCCGGTACTCGTCGAGCGGCATGGATTCGAGGCTAACCGCGAGTCGACCCATGGACGGGCCAGACTGGTTAGTCGGGTACACGACGATCAGTCGTCGCCTTCCCGACAATGCGGGTTGGATGTGTCGAAATGGCTACACCAGGAGGTGCAAATGGCCATGACCGCACGGTTCGATGCGTTGACCCACCCCAAGGCGGGCGACGATCCCCGAACAAAATCGAAGTACCTGACGGTGGGCCTGGCGCTGGCCGCCCTCGGTCTCATGCTGGCGGTGGTGACGCTGATCGCCAACATCGCCGCAGCGAACAACGACAACGGTGTCACCGCCCGCGAAACGCTGGCCTGGTCATTCGGGCTGACGACCTTCGCCTTCGGCACGATCAAGTTCGCCATCTCGGTGATCCTGATCGGAATCCTGATTCGACTGTGGGCCAGGGTCACAGCCGTCAAGGCGGCGCTGCCGGGACTCAAGGGTCCGGGCGATGCCGGATCGCCGAGAGGTGATGTCGAGACTGAGTACGGTGCCGCAACAGAGACCGCAGACGTCCCCGGCCCTCTTCCGATCCACAAGATGGCGCGCAAGATGTGGTTCCCGATGATCACCATGGGCTACATGCTCGTGATCGTCGGCCTCATCGTGTCGTTCGTCTGGAGCGGAAAGGTGGCCGACGGAACCCAGCAGGCCGCCCAGGCCTGGACGGCAGGAATCCAGTTCCTCGGAGAGGGCTTGCTCCTCGCCGGGATCTCGTTCCTGCTCGGGTCGATTCTCGCCGCTCTCCGCGAAGGCGGAGGTGAGGTGCAGAAGTCTCTCGGCCTGCCGGTACGCACGCTGAAGATGCCCGTCACGGCCAAGCTCTTCGTCGGCTTCATGGCGCTGGGCGTGATGGTGGCGATGCTGCAGTTCGTCCTGTACATCGTCGCCGCGGCAGTGACGAGTCCGCAGTCGTTCGCCGCTTGGGCGGCGTGGCTCGGTCCGCTCCGTGAGTTCAGCCTCGGGCTGCTGCTCGCCGGCATCGTTCTCGCCCTCGTGACGATCGGAAACGTTCTGGGCTTCCAGTTCAGTCGTATTCGCGAGATCGTCGCGACCGGAAAATAGAGAGGAGGTAACGCAATGACTACTCGTACAGCAGACGGATTCGACGTCGAGGTCAGCGATCGCGGGTTGGGGTACAACGCCCCGCAGAAGATGGGTAACCGTATGTGGGCACCCATGTTCCTCATGGCCGTCATGGCCTTCCCGGTGGCGCTCATCTTGTCGTTTGTGCGGGCCTCGACTATCGCCGATGCCTCCACTCCGGCCGACATCGAGGATGCTGCCCAACTGGGGCACCTCGTCGCCGGCTTTGGCTTCATCGGCTTCCTGGCGGTGTTCGCCGCGATCTCGTTCACCATCGCCCGCATCCTGGGCCGCTTCCGCAAGGGCGGTGGCGATGTCCAGGAGGCCGTCGGCGGCGGAGTGCAAACGCTGAAGATGCCGGTCACGGCCAAGATCTTCATGCTCTTCATGATGATGGGCATGATGGTCATCGGCGTGGCAGTGGTGCTCCACTTCGTTGCCGCAGGCAGCGTCGGCACCTGGACCCTCGAAAGCGTCGAGCGCTGGGCGCGGGTGCTGGAAGGGTTCCGCAGGCTTGGCGTGGCCATGTACCTGTTCGGGATCGCATTCGGGCTCGGCACGATCATCAACGTGATTCGATTCCAGTCGATCCGGATCGGGCAACTCGCCAGGCCCGGCTGACACAACCCAAATCGATAACGCAGTGGGGCCACCCTCGGGTGGCCCCACTGCTGCCTCCCCGGTTAGCGTCTTTGCAGCAGCGACCCCGAGGGAGTCATGTACGGCATCTCGATCCTGGCTCAGGCCGAAGGCGGACTCACCGATGCCTGCGGCGCCAATCCCGGCTTCGTCTGCGAGTGGGTGTTCGATCTCACCGACAACAGCACCTTCGCCAACTTCGCCGAGTGGGTGGTGGCCAAGCCGGTCAAGGTGATCCTCATCCTCTTCATCGCCTTCGTGGCGAACCGCCTGGTGCGGCGCGGGATCCACCGGCTCACAAGCCGCCTCGTCGAAGATCGGGAAAGTCGGGTACAGGAGCGCAAGCGCAAGGAGATCGAGGACGGCCGCTTCGCCGCCTTCAAGGATCGGGCGAGGGAGAAGGCGCAGTTCCTCGCCTCCCAGTCGGAACGTTCCAAGCAGCGGGCCCAGTCGCTCGGAGCCGTGTTGCGGTCGATCGCCTCTCTCGTGATCTACACGATGGCGGCGATCATCGCCCTCGGTGAGTTCGGGGTCAGCCTGGGGCCGCTCGTCGCCGGTGCCGGCATAGTGGGTGTCGCCGTCGGATTCGGGGCCCAGACCCTGGTCAAGGACTTCCTCAGTGGGATCTTCATGCTCATCGAAGACCAATACGGGGTGGGAGACGTGATCGACGTCGGTGATGCGACGGGTGTGGTCGAGGAGGTCAACCTGCGCACCACCCAAATCCGCGACGTGGACGGCACGGTCTGGTTCATCCCCAACGGGGAGATCCGCCGGATCGGGAACAAGTCGCAGCAGTGGGCCCGAGCCGTCCTCGACGTCGAGGTCGCTTACGACACCGACATCGACCACGCATCGGCGGTCATCAAGCGGGTCGCAGATTCCCTGTGGCACGAGCAGCTGGAGAAGGCCACCGTGCTCGAGGAGCCCGAGATCTGGGGGGTGCAGGAGCTCGGTGCCTCGGCCATCGCCATCCGGGTTGCGCTCAAGACGGAGCCGGGAGAGCAATTCGCCACCGGCCGCCAGATGCGGCAGCGGCTCAAGGAGGCGTT
Source organism: Acidimicrobiia bacterium (assembly GCA_036478235.1). Classification (GTDB taxonomy): domain Bacteria; phylum Actinomycetota; class Acidimicrobiia; order Spongiisociales; family UBA11373; genus JACZWZ01. The sequence continues at coordinate 6,765 of JAZGDZ010000106.1, forward strand.
CGACGCCGAAGGGATCGAGATCCCCTTCCCGCAGCACACCGTGTGGATGCATTCGCTCGACGACGCCGCGGACTCGGATTGAGCCCTAGCAGGAGCCCGCTGAGCAATACATGTCACTCATCTCGACGACCAGGTTTGGCTGCGGCGTTCGGGTCCTTTTCGGCCCCGAAGCGCCTCCGCATGGACGTGCCGCCCTACGGCCGGCGCTGTGTTCTACATCGCCACTCGCGGTGTCCTCGGCCCCGCCATTCCTGCACGAGGAGTGACGAAACCGAGATCCTCGCGAGTGGCGCGCCTGGCCGGTTTGGCTCCGGC
>JAZGDZ010000107.1:0-42901 GCA_036478235.1 Acidimicrobiia bacterium
GGGGTTGGCGGGATAGTGGAGACTTCAGATCTCAGATTGCAGATGTCAGATTTCAGATTTCAGATTGCAGATGTCAGATTGCAGATGTCAGATTTCAGATGTCAGATTTCAGAAAGCAGATGGCAGATGGGTCAGACTCTCGATGTCTGATGTCTGATGTCTGATGTCTGATGTCTGATGTCTGATGTCTGATGTCTGATGTCTGATGTCTGATGTCTGACGCTTGATACCAGGTGACGGACAGCCCCGTGGGTACGCTCGACTCGTGACCGAGCAAGCCACGAAGCCGCGCAGCGTCATACCTCCGTGGATCTACCGGCTACTAGCGACGATCGTCGGCATCGTCGTCGGGCTGTGGGTGATCTTCAACGTGACGCAGCGGTTGCGCGGGCTGCTGATCACGCTGCTCATCAGCCTCTTTCTGTCGATCGCCCTCGAGCCTGGGGTCAAGTACCTCAACTCGAAGGGATGGCGGCGGGGCTGGGCCACGGGTTTCCTCTTCCTGGTGGTGCTCGTCGCCGCCAGCATGTTTGTGGGCCTGATGGTGCCTCTCGTCATCGACCAGGCTGTCCGGTTTGTGGAGCGCGTACCCGGCTACATAGAGGAGATAGCCGGCTTCGCCGAGAGGTTTGGAATCGATCTGTCGCCGGACCGCGCTTCGGAGGCCCTCACCGGGTTCGATGCCGACCTCCAGGGCATCGCTGCCGACGTCGCCGGGAGCGTCTTCGGCGTTGGTCAGGCGCTGCTCAACACCGTGTTTCAACTGCTGACGATCGGTCTCTTCACGTTCTACATGACTGCAGAAGGCCCCAAGTTCCGTCGCACCGTGTGTTCGGTCCTGTCGCCGGAGCGCCAGCGCGAGGTGCTGCGTGCCTGGGAGATCGCCATCGACAAGACCGGCGGCTACTTCTACTCACGGGCTCTGCTGGCCGGCTTCTCGGCGGCGGTCGGCTGGGCGGTGTTGAGCGTGATCGGAGTCCCGTTCGCGCTGGCCCTTGCCCTTTGGATGGGTTTGCTCTCACAGTTCGTGCCCGTGGTCGGCACCTACATAGGCGGAGCGCTTCCACTGCTGATCGCCGTGCTCGAGAGCCCGGCGCGAGCGATCGCGGTCCTTGTGTACGTCATCGTCTATCAGCAGGTGGAGAACTATCTGCTCGCTCCGAAGATCACCGAGAAGACAATGGCGTTGCACCCGGCCATATCGTTCGGCTCGGCGATCGCAGGTGCGACCCTGCTCGGTGTTCCGGGTGCGTTGATGGCCCTTCCCACCGCGGCCACCGTGCAGGCCTTTGTGTCGACGTACTTGGAGCGGCACGAGGTGATCGACTCCGACCTGATGGACGATGATCTTTCCGACTCCGAGCCCCTCGAAGCGGGGGAAACCTAAGCCGCGGTGCCCCTGCCCTCGACCGGCAGGGTCAGCTCGAACACGCTCGAACCGTCATAGCGGTATGCCAGATCGCCCCCCATCAGTCGAGCGAGCTGTCGGCTCAGCGGGAGTCCGAGCCCCATGGAGCCGGGCAGGGCTGCATCGTCGGCCGAGCGGACGTACGGGTCGAAGATGGCCTCGCGCTCGTCTCGGGGGATTCCGACCCCGTTGTCGCGCATCCGGATCACGGCCACGTCGTCGATGGTCTCTGCCTCCACCGTGACCCGGTCGCCGCCGTAGCGGGCGGCGTTGGTCAGGAGGTTGCGGAGAATCTGACGAAAGCGGAGCGGATCAGCCCATGCCCACACCTGGTCCGGGATCTCTATCACGGGATTTGCGTCGTCGAACGGCACGATCTGGCCTATCTCGGCTCCAATGTCGATCTCCTCGGGTCGCACTGAGAGGGTCCCGGCCTCGGCTCGAGCCGCCACGAGGAGATCTTCGACGATGTTCGACAGTTCCCGGCTCTGGTCGGCAATGAGCTCGACCAGTTCCCGCGCTTCGGCGATGGAGAAGTCCTCGCCGCGGTCGCGCAGCTCAAAGGCCATGCCGAGGATCGTCGTGATCGGTGTCCGAAGCTCATGCGAAACGGAGGCGATCAGTTCGTCCTTGGACTCGACCAGGGCCGCAAGCTCGCGCTCCGCTCGCCGGATGACGGCGATGTCCTGGATGGCGACCACGACCCGTGCCAGATCGAGCGACCCATCAGGATGTCGCCCCGTCGCCCATGAGAGGGCCAGGTCGGTGGCGTCGCCGCCCATGGTGGATCCGGTGATCTCCAGGGTCGTCTCCTCGCGGTCTTCCCATATGGCGATGAATTCCTCGATGAATCCCTCGATCACAAGAGGTGGGGCCGTGTCTGAAAGGACATTTTTCAGGGCCTCCTCCTTCGAGGAGGCTCCGATCAGCGCGACTCCTGCCGGGTTGACGTCGATGAACGTGATGAGATCGAGGAGGCGGCACACCTCGTCGGGATGCCCCTCGAGGTGGCCTCTGATGTCGGTCACCCCGGTGGCACGCAGCGTCTGCAGCCGCCGTCCCACCCGGGAGTAGTCCTCCTCCCAGAGAGCGATCGGAGCGCGTTCGAAGACGTTGCGAAATCGCTCTGCATGGCGCCGCGAGACGTCCTCGGCCTTGCGCCGCGAGACCTCGGCCTCTCGGCGTTGGGTCACGTCCTCGACGGATCCCTCGTAGCAGAGCACCGCTCCGTTTTCGTCTCGGATCACCTGGGCAAACCCGCGCACCCAGAGTCCCGTCCCGTGGTTGCTGACCATTCGGTTGGCAAAGCGTCGCGGTTCGTCGTCTTCCTCGAGCAGCTTTACGAGGGCATCCCAGTCGGCGGGAGTCTCGTGCAGGTCGGCGAGGCGGCGCCCGATCAAGTCGTCGGGATCGTCGTAGCCGAGCATCTGAGCCAGCGCGGGGTTGGCATCGATCAGCTCCCCGCGCACGGCGCAGCGGAACAGTCCCACCGGGACGCTGCGAAAGATCGCGATCCGGGTCTGCTCGCTTTGTTCGAGGGCGCGTCTGGCGATGGTCACCATCGCGATACCGGCCGTGGCCAGGGTCCCCGAGACCACGAAGTTCGAGATCGCTTCGACCAGAGTGGCAGACCCAAAGAGCGGCCAGGTGAGTTGGCCGATGAGCAGCAGTGCAATGAACGCGATGAAGCGGCGTTGCTTGTGGACGGGAAGCAAGAGGCCGCCGATGACTGCCAGCACGGCGATGGCCGCCCACAGCCCACCGCGTACCATCGGCGAAGTGACCAAACCGGCGGCGATCGCGGTCAAGGCTGCGGCGACTATGACCAGTTCGGCGTCGGCAGCGCGTGTCATGCCGACGAGTCCGGCCACTCCGACCAGGCTCGCCAGCATGGCGGTGGCAAGGAAGGTGAGGTCGTCGGTCGCGAGGAACAGCAGGACGTATCCGCCGCTCGCGGCGAAGCCGGCGACTGCACCCACCCGCAGGGCAACCCGGTTGAGGTCACGCCACACGGTTGCGACGGTGGAGTCGCGCGACACCGCGGTCGATCCGTCCTTCGATGGACGCGCCAAAGAGACCATCTGAGAGGGATTCGGCAGTAATCGTGCCAGGCTTGACGATTCAGATGGCGGCCAACTCCAGAAGTATCCCGTTGAGGATCGCGTTGCCGAGAGCGGATCGATGTTCGGCTCCGATGAGCCGGCTGAAGTCGACGCCCGGCGAGACCCCGGTTGATAGCCTCTCCACCGGGGTCGGACAGCAGTGGGAGCAGTCATGAGCGGGAAAGGAACCGTCGTCGTGCTCGGCGGCGGTGTCGGGGGACTGGTGGCAGCGCGCGCGCTTCGTAGGAAGCTGCCCGGATCACATCGCGTCATCGTTGTCGATCGTGAGGACAACCACGTGTTTGCGCCCTCGCTGCTGTGGCTCATGACCGGTGATCGCACCGCGGCGAGCATCTCCAGGCCGCTGGCGCGTCTCCGCCGCCGGGGCATCGACTTCGTCCGCGGCGAGATTCGCTCCATCCGGTCGGAGCACCACAGCGTCGAGGTGGACGAAGAGGTGATCGAGGGCGACCACATCGTCGTGTCGCTGGGGGCGGACCTGGCTCCTGAGAACATCCCGGGCCTGGCCGAGGCGGGCTTCAACCTATTCACCCTGGCCGGGGCCGAAGCATTACGCGACGAGTTCTCTCGCATCGAGGGGGGAAGGGTCGTGGTGCTGACCGCAGCGCCCGCCTACAAGTGCCCGGCGGCTCCATATGAGGCGGCAATGCTGCTGGCGGACCTCCTGCGCAAGCGCTCCGTGCGCGATCTCGTCCAGATCGACATCTATGCCGCGGAGCCGGGGCCCCTCGGAGTCGCCGGGCCCGAGGTGTCGGCCGGGGTGCGGCAGATGGTCGAGAGCAAGGGGATCGGTTATCACCCGGAGCACCGGGTGGTCGAGGTCGATCCGGGACAGCGCCAGATCACGTTCTCAAACGGAGCACGGGCCTCCTTCGACGTGCTCGCCTTCGTGCCGCCACACCGGGCGCCCCGGGTCGTGCTCGATTCGGGGCTCGTCGACGAAACCGGCTGGGTCCCGGTGGACCGCCACACCCTGGAGACCCGGCACCCCGGCGTGTACGCGATTGGAGACGTCACGACGATTCCCCTTGCTGTCGGCAAGCCCCTTCCGATGGCCGGGGTGTTCGCCCACGGCCAGGCCGAAGTGGTGGCGAGCAACATCGCCAGGTCCGTGACCGGGAAGGGGCAGCCGGCGCGATTCGACGGTCACGGGGGGTGCTTCATCGAGACCGGAGCCGGGAAGGCAGGCTTTGGCCGGGGTGATTTCTACGCTGAACCGACGCCGCAAGTGAAGCTGTACAACGTGGGGCGGCGGTGGCACCTCGGGAAGGTGGTGTTCGAACAGCGTTGGCTGCGCCGGCGCATCTGAGCAATGTCGATGGCTCTTCAGGCGGCGACCGCCGGTCTGCAGACCCGACAGGGGCGGAAGCCGGCCTTGCGGGCGGCGCGCTCGCTCTTGAACTGAATCGTGTGGGCCTGGGTGATGCGCCGGGCCTGGTGGCAGGTCGGGTGGCAGAAGATCCCCGTCGTGTCCGACCCGACGAAGCGCACCCCGCGCCCGGCCAGGGCCTCGTACTCACCCACGTCCAGGCCCTCGGACTCCAGGAGCACCCGCTTGTTCCCGGGGTCTCCCAGGGAGTACTTTCCGAGGTGCCCGTCGGACCGGACGACTCGGTGGCATGGAATCACCACAGGGACGGGGTTGCGAGCCAGGGCCGAACCGACCGCCCGCACCGCACCCGGCCTGCCGATTTCCCGGGCCACCCAGCCGTAGGAGCGCACCTGTCCGCCCGGAATCTCCGCAGCCTTGCGGAGCACGGCTGCCTGAAACTCGGTGAGTCCGCTCAGGTCGAGCGGGAGCCTTCCCGGCTTGCCGGTCTCGATTGCCCGATCGAGATTGGCCGAAATGACGATCGGCAGCTTCCCGACCGGCAGAGCGGCGCGGCCGTAGAGGTGGGCAAACCGCTCCTCGAAGTCTGCCGGCGATTCGGCGAGGTCGACCGCCGAGACCCCGCGGTCGTTGAAGGCGACGTAGAGGGTTCCGAGCGGGCTGGACCGGGTGACGTACCCGTCGACCGCGCCCGAAGCAACGATTGCCGCATCGACCGCGGATTGGGGGGCCGTCGTCTTGAGAGACTGCAGGTCACTGATGAGTCGGTCGGTCATTTGGCATCCTCCTCGGGGTAGATCTCGCGCAACCGAGCGAGGCCGCGATGGACATCGGCCTTGATGGTCCCCACCGGCCGGCCGAGTGCCCATGCGACTTCGTCGTAGGTCATGTCGAGCACGTGGCGCAGCACGACCGCGGCCCGCTGCGGAAAGGGGAGCGTGAGCAGAGCCGCCTGCAGCACTGCACTCATATGGGAGAGGGCTTCCTCATCGGGCCCGGCCCCGGTCTCGGCGACGTCGGCGTCGCCCAGGGGCGAAGTCGGCTTGCGTGCTCGGGAGCGGAGGCGGTTGCGGCAGAGGTTGGCTGCAATCGTCCACGTCCACCCGCTTACCTTCAATTGCTCGATCCGCTTCGGCGGATATCCCGCCAGGGCGTTGTATGCCCTCGCATAGGTCTCCTGCATCACGTCCTCGGCATCCGAGCGATCGCCCAGCATCCGCAGTGCTCCGGTGAAGATGCCGTCGGCGGTGGCCCGAACGTAGGCGGCGAACGCGCCGTCGATATCGGTGGACAGGTCCTGTGCGATCGCGGATAGGTCGGTCGGGGTCATTGTCGTGGCCATCGTCTACCAGAACACCGCGCGGAGCGCGGCGGTTGCAGCGCCACTACCGTCGCAGAGATGAGCGGATGTTGCGATCGGTCGGGCTACCGCGGCGTGTTCAACACGAAGACCGCCGAGCGCAACGTCAGGTCTTTCCTCAAGAAGGGTCTTGACTCGACGGCCCGCCCGATGGTGGATGCCGTGAGCTCCAGGGGGGTGGAGGGCGCCTCGGTGCTGGAGGTCGGCGCCGGAGCGGGCACGGCGCTCGTCTCGCTGCTCGAGGCGGGGGCCATCAGGGCGGACGCCTTCGAGATCTCAGCCGCCTACGAGGGCCCGGCGCGCCGGCTGCTCGAGGAGCGCGGCATCGATGCGCCGGTCGAGTGGCACACCGGCGACTTCGTGGCCATGGCGAACGCTGTGGATCGGGCCGACGTGGTGTTCCTCAACCGGGTCGTTTGCTGCTACCCGGACATGGAGGAGCTGGTCGATGCCGCCGGTTCCAAATGCACCCGTCTGCTGGCGATGTCTTATCCGCGGAATCGCTGGCCGTTTCGCCTGTTCATTCGGGTCGCGAACGCCTGGTTCAGATTCCGCAAGAACAACTTCCGTATCTTCCTCCACGACCCCGATGCCGTGGCGAAACGGGTGTCCGGCGCCGGACTGCGGGAGGTAGCGTCCGGGACGACCGCCGGCTGGCACTGGAAGGTGTGGGAGAGAAACAGCGATTAGTCAATAGTCGTTAGTCATTAGCAAGACTGACGACTGATCCGCTTCAACGTCGTTCGAGGATGATTACCGGGATCTTCCTACCGGCGGCGCTCACCTCATAGTCGGCGAACTGAGAACGGAGTTCCTTCTGCTTGGTCCAGATCTTGTCGCGCTCATCGTCTGCGGCAACTCGGGCGGTCACCGCGATCGTGTCGGTACCGATCTCGACTTTGGTGTCCGGGTTTGCGACGAGATTGTGGAACCAGTCCGGGTTGCGCGGGTCGCCCGCCTTCGAGGCGAAGATCGCAAGGCTGTCACCCACCGGCTGGTAGGTGAGGGGGTTGACTCGCTGGGTCCCGGTCTTGGCGCCGGCGTGATGGAGCAGGAGCATGTTCCAGCCTTCGAACGTGCCTCCGAGCTGGCCCTCATTCTCCCTGAACTCTTCGATGATGTTGCTGTTCCAGTCGCTCACAGCGGCGTTCCCTCCTAAAGGTGTGCTGGCAGACACAACCTCCGGATCGGTCTAGCTGTTCCGTCATGGCTGATCGCTCCTTCCCCTTGTCCAATGGGAGGCGGAGCCGCCGATGTTCCGGCGATCAGCGCTCAGCGACCCGCTAACTGGTGACTGGTGACTGGTGACTGGTGACTCCCCTCACCGTTGAAACGGCACCGCGCCGGCCCTTCCCCTGCGTTCCAGATACTTCTGCCACACCAGGTAGGCGGCTGCGGTCCGGCGCGGTGCCCACTGCAAGGCGGCCTGTGCCGTCTCCCCCTCTGTCGGGGGATCGGAGAGCCCGGCCAGCTCGCGGTATCCGACCCGCAGTGCCAGGTCGCCCGCCGGGAAGACGTCGTGTCGCCCCAGGCAGAACAGCAGGTAGCACTCGGCGGTCCAGCGGCCGATCCCGTGCAGTCCGGTCAGGGCGTCGATGACGGCCTCGTCCGGTCTGTCGGATAGTGATTCGAGGTCGAATCCGTCGAGTACGGCTCGCGCTAGCCCTCGGGCGTACCCTGCCTTCATCTTTGTGAAGCCGCAGCGTCGCATCGAGTCGTCGTCGAGGACGAGGAGGGTCGGCGGCGTGACGTTTCCGATCGTCTCCTCTAGGTTGGCGTACATGGCGTCGGCCGCCTCGATCGAGACCTGCTGTCCAAGGATGAGGTGGAGCAGCGGACCGAAGCCGGGGCCCCAGACTTCGATCTGAAGGGCTGCAGGGTCGGTGTTCCAGAACCGGGCATCGCGCTCGATGATCCTGGCGGCGTCGGCCCGAATCCTGTCTGCCGGCGTCACTCCTCCGACCTTGCTTCTGCCGGAGCTGCAAACCACATGTCGGTGATGGAGACGATCTGCGAGCCCGGCAGAGCCGACTGGATCAACTCGTGCTCCGCCTCGAGGAGCGCCTGGGTGGTGACACGTTCCGCCTCGAGGCTGTCGACGATGAGGCGGTAGATCAGCGGATCGTCCGTGTCCGGATCGACGTCAAACTCCGCCCAGGCGGCCGTCGCCCCCGGGAAGTAGTCGAGCAGGATCTGGTGGAGCCTGACGTATGCGGTTCCCGGGTCTAGGTCACCGAGGCGGTTGGCGGTGTTTTCCAGCACGAGGGCGGCATCGCCCTGGAGCGTCGCCAGCACTCTTCCCCGAACTACATCGCCGAATGTGTCGGGCACCCGGAACGCCGGCCGAAAAGAGGCGATGAACTTCCTCAGCTCGAATCCGAGGCGCGCCTCGTAGCCGTTAAGGTCGCCGGGGCTGCAGAGGTCGCGGCTCGAGGCCGGGACGAGCGCCGGGCACGAGCTCGCCGGGAGCACCGCGGCAAGCGCGCCCATCGCCGCGTCGAACTGGACGGCCGCGATGGCAATGGCGGTGAGATCTTCTGCTGCGATGGACCCGTCCAGATGCTGGCTCGTCACCAACAGGTCGGTCAGGAACACCACGTAGCGATCGAGCTCCGCCTCGGTCCCCGGCGGGGGCACGACCCGCTGCGCCTTGTCGATGAGGATGGCGAAGGTCGTGGGAAGGCGCAGATCGACGAGCCGGGTGTAGAGCTGGGCCCGGTTGTCGTAGGGCTGGGCCAAGAAGTGTTCTAGCGCGGCCACGGCCTCATTGGCATCTGCAGCGATGGCGGCGAGTTCTTCTGCGAGCGAAAGCGTCTCGGCCTCGTTCGCCGACGTGCACCCACCGGCGATGACCGCAGCTAGCGCTGCTATGGATGTCAAGCGACGCACGGCGTGAGGTTACGGGAAGGGGAGGGCGGATCGTTCGCCGTCAGCCGGCGATTGCGCTCACTCCAGTGGATCCGCATTCGTCTTCGGACCCGGTTCCCCGCGGTTCGAACATGAGGAACCTGGTGCCGGACGCAGCGATGGGCTGGTGATCCGTACTGCGCCCGACGACAGATGTGTCGCCGCTGCGCGGGGTCACAGAATCATCGGTCTCCGGCAGGTCGATCCGCAGCTCGCCGGCGAGCACCATGAAGAACTCGTCGGTTTCGGGGTGGGAGTGCCGTGGATGGCGACCTTCGCCACGGGCGATCTTCACGTCGTAGTCGTTGACTCGGGCGACGATACGCGGCTCCCAGACCGCGTCGAACGTGTCGAAGACCGCGTTGAGAGATACAGGCTCGATCAGTTCGGTCTAGATACCCCAGGGGTGGTTCTTGTCAAGCGGCTTTGGTGATTGTGGTGGTTTGGCGGTGGGCCCAGGCGGTGTGTTCGTTGTAGAGGGTGCGGTGGGTGAGGCAGCCGTGGAGGATGCCGACGAGACGGTTGCCGAGGGCCCGTAGCGCCTGGTGGTGGCCGTCGCCTTTGGTTCGGTGCTGGTCGTAGAAGTCGCGGCAGCCGGGGCTTGGGGTGATCGAGCAGAAGGCCCATTGGTCGATGGCGTCGGCGAGGCGCCGGTTGCGGATGTGGCGGGCCAGCACGGTGCGTTTCTTACCCGAGGCTCGGGTTATGGGTGACGTCCCGGCGTAGTTTCGGCGAGACTTGACATCGGCATAGCGGTTCGGGTCGTCCCCGAACTCGCCGAGCACCCGGGCGCCGAGGATGACACCGAGTCCTGGCAGGGAACGGAGAATGTCGGCGTCCGGGTGCTGCTCAAAATGGGCACTCAGTTCGGCTTCGAGCCCAGCGATCTGGGTGTTGAGCTCACCGATGATCCCGATGGCGGCTCGAGTGGTAGCCGCGAACGCTTCGGTGACCGCCTCGGAGCCCTGGAGCTGGTCGGTGCGTAACGCCGCTCGGATCGTCTCGGTGCGGCGATCGAAGTTGCGTTGCCGCCCGCCACGCCGCAACGCTGCTTTGATCTGAGGCCTGGTCAACGAGCGGCCCGCTGCCGGGGTCGGGGCCCGGCCCAGCACGGCCAACGCATCACGATGATGCAAGTCGTCGAAGGCTTCGAGTGCGGCGGGGTAGTACTCGCGCAACGCCGAGCGCCACATGTTGGTGTGCCGGTTCCGCACCCAGATCAGGTTCTGATGTGCCCGTGCCAGCACCTTGATGCCCTCGGCCAGGTCACTGTCACCAGCGATAGGCCGATGATTGTGGCGGTCGGTGCGCACCAGATCGGCCAGCACCTTGGCGTCACCAGCATCGGACTTGGCTCCCGAGACCCCATGACGGTCCCGATAGCGCGACACCGCCACCGGGTTGATCGCATACACCTGATAGCCGGCTGCCACCAGGGCCCCCACCCACAGGCCTCGGTCGGTTTCGATCCCGACCACCACCTGTGACGGATCCGACGCGTAACCCGCCACCAGATCATGGAACCCGCCGATCCCGTCCAGGCCTTCGGGAAGCCGCCGACCCGTCAACCGCTCACCAGCCTCGTCCATCACACAGACGTCATGGTGGGCCTCAGCCCAATCATCACCCACAAAGATCATCATCGCTCCCTTCTCGTCGTCTGCTCTTCGAGCCGAAGGGAACCCGGCGGCGACCTAATGGACAAGTGCTCGACGGCACGACACCCCACGAGCGCTACAGGCAACCCTCACCAACCGGCCGGGACACGATCTAGACCTAGGAATCGAAGTTCCAGGCGGCAACAGTGCTCACCGGCCGGCGGCTCGGCCACCAGCCTCACACAACAGACCGGTCGCCCCCCATTAGGCGTCTCCGCCACCGCTGGCAATCACGAGCACCCCATGCTCGCCCCGCAGTTGAGGCAGCGGTAGCAGGAGCCGTTTCGCACGGTTATGTGACCGCAGGTCTCGCACAGTGGGGCGTCACCCATCATCTCGCCGAGCGCCTGCTGCACCGATGCCGTCTGCAGGTTGCCGGCGCCTGCCTTCACTGCGGTCACCGTGGCGGTCTTCCTGGTGCCGTTCGAAGTAACGGCTCCGGCGGAGCCGTTGCCGGAACCTGCCGGATTCTCGGGGTCGGCCACTGCGGGATGGCTGATCGGTGCTGTGACCGGCATGTCACCGGTCAGGTCCAGCTGGACGCCGGCGTCGACGGCCATCCCGGTGGGCGGCTCGGGCAGCTTTCCGATGTCCTGCGGCGGCACCTGCACCAGATCGGTCCGTCCCAGGTACTCGAGACCCAGGGCCCGGAACACGTAGTCGACGATCGAGTTCGCCATCTTGATGTTCGGATGGCCTTCGACCATGCCGCGGGGCTCGAACGTCTGGAAGGTGAACGACTCGACGAACTCCTCGAGCGGCACGCCGTACTGGAGGCCCTTCGAGACTGCGATGGCGAAGCAGCCGAGGATGCCCCGCAGCGTCGCCCCCTCCTTGGCCAGGTCGATGAACACTTCGCCCAGGGTCCCGTCTTCATACTCGCCGGTGCGGAGGAAGATCTTGTGCCCGCCGACGCGGGCTTCCTGAGTGAATCCGGGGCGCCGCGTGGGGAGCAGGAAGCGGGGGCGGTTGATCCCGTGGTATGCCTGGGTGGGGCTGACCCCGGGGGCAAACACGCCGGCGGCCAGCCGGGTCTCCTCGTCGAGCGCCGCGGTCAGCTCTTCAGGCTCGTCGTTGTCGATATCGCCCTCGGTGGTGCTCGACAGCGGCTGGCTCGCCTTCGACCCGTCGCGGTACAGCGCCACCGCCTTGAGCCCGAGCCGGGCGGACATCCGGTAGGCCTCCTCGATTTCCTCGACGGTGACCTCGTTGGGTGCGTTAATCGTCTTGCTGATTGCGCCACTCAACAGCGGCTGGGCCGCCGCCATCGCCTTGATGTGGCCGGTGTAGTGGATGAAGCGCTCGCCGTGCTTGCCGTTGCGGTTGGCGGTGTCGAACACGGGCAGGTGCCCCTCGGCGAGGTGCGGAGCACCCTCGATGGTCTGCATGCCGCAAATCGCCCGGTTGGCCTCAGCGATCTCGTCGGCTGCAAAGCCGAGCTCGCCGAGCAGATCGAACTCGAAGGTCGTGTACTGATCCTCGGTGTAGCCGAGCCGCTGCAAGGCCTCCTCGCCGACCACGAACACGTTGAAGGCGTGACGCAGGTCGAACACCCCGGGGAGCGTCTCCTCAATGCGGTCGATCTCGGCGGCATTCAGACCACGCTCGACGAGCGAGTCCCGGTTGATGTGGGGCGCTCCATCGAGCGACATCGTCCCGATCACGTACTCGACGATCTCGGCCCGCTGCGCTTCGGTGTATCCGAGGGAGCGAAGTGCCGGGTCGATCGACTGGCTGGCGATCTTGAAGTAGCCGCCCCCGGCCAGCTTCTTGAACTTGACCAGGGCGAAGTCGGGCTCGATCCCGGTGGTGTCACAACTCATCAGCAACCCTATGGTTCCGGTCGGCGCCAAGACGGTGGCTTGGGCATTCCGGTAGCCGTGCTGCTCGCCCATCTCGACGGCCCGGTCCCACGAGGCCCGGGCGGCCTCGAGCAGGGGAGCGGGGCACAGCTCGGCGTCGATCGACATCACGGAGTGGGTCACACCGTCGTACTCGCCGTCCTTTGCCGAGTATGCGGCAAGACGGTGGTTGCGAATCACCCGCAGCATCGACTCGCGGTTCTCGTCGAACTTGGGGAAGGGACCGAGCACCGACGCCATCTCGGCCGATGCCGCGTAGGCGTCTCCGGTGAGAATGGCGGTGAGGGCGCCTGTCAGAGCCCGACCCTCGTCCGAGTCGTAGGGGATGCCGCTGCGCATGAGCAGCGAACCGAGGTTGGCATAGCCGAGTCCGAGCGTCCGGTAGTCGAACGAGCGCTGCGCGATCTCTCGGGAGGGGAACTGCGCCATGGTGACAGAGATCTCGAGCACGAACGTCCACAACCTGATGGCGTGCTTGTAGGCCGCGATGTCGAAGGTCTGGGCCTCGTCGTCGTAGAACCCGACGAGGTTGAGGCTGGCCAAGTTGCATGCGGTGTTATCCAGAAATTGGTATTCTGCACAAGGGTTGGAAGCGTTGATCCGTCCGCCCGCCGGGCACGTGTGCCACTGATTGATGGTGGTGTCGTACTGGATGCCGGGATCGGCACAGGCCCAGGCCGCTTCGGCGATGCGACGCCACAGGTCGCGGGCCTTGACCGTCTTCATGACCTCGCCGGTGGTGCGGGCGGTCAGCTCCCAATCGCTGTCTTCTTCGACGGCCTTGAGGAATGCATCGCTCACCCGGACCGAGTTGTTCGAGTTCTGGCCGGAGACGGTCTGGTAGGCCTCACCGTTGAAGTCCGACGGATAGCCGGCGGCGATCAGGGCGCGGATCTTGTCCTCTTCGACCTTCTTCCAGTCGATGAACTCCTCGATGTCGGGGTGATCCACATTGAGGATGACCATCTTGGCGGCCCGTCTTGTCGTGCCGCCCGACTTGATTGCGCCGGCGGCGCGATCACCGATCTTGAGGAAGGACATCATCCCCGACGACCTGCCGCCGCCCGACAGCGGTTCGCCTTCGGCGCGCAGGTTCGAGAAGTTGGTGCCGGTGCCCGAACCGAACTTGAAGAGCCGCGCCTCGCGAATCCACAGTTCCATGATGCCGCCCTCGTTGACGAGGTCGTCGTTCACCGACTGGATGAAACAGGCGTGAGGGGCGGGACGGGTGTACGAGTCGGGGGAGGGGTGGAGCTCACCGGTTTCCTGGTCCACGTACCAGAAGCCCTGGGACGGGCCGGTGAGGCCGTAGATGTGGTGGAGCCCGGTGTTGAACCATTGCGGGCTGTTGGGGGCGGCCATCTGGTTGACGAGCATGTAGGTGATCTCGTCCTCGAAAGCCCGGGAATCGTCGTCGGAGGCGAAGTAGCCGTACCGATCGCCCCACATGTGCCATGTCGAGGCGAGCCGGGTGATCACCTGGCGGGCGCTGCGCTCCGGACCGAGACTGGGGGCTCCGTCCTCATCGATGATCCAATCACCGCTGGAGTCGGTCTGCGGCACGCCGGCCTTGCGGAAGTACTTCGAGACCATGATGTCGGCGGCGACTTGGGACCAGGCGGCCGGAACCTCGGCGTCCTTCATCTCGAACACAATCGATCCGTCGGGGTTGGTGATGCGAGAGTCCCTGGTGGTCCATTCGACCGAGTCGAGAGGATCCTCTCCGGGCTTGGTGAAGAAGCGGTCGATTCGTAGCCCGTTCGAGGCCATGTGGTTCTCCCTTTCATCCCTCTCTGGCGGCCCGCCGCCCGTGGTCGTGGAGTTATCCACACCCACTAGATGTTGTGGTCATCGAAGGGCTGAACCACTATGTCTTGCGGTGGGCACACGAGTGTAATTACACGCGTGTAGTGCCGTCAAGCACGGCCCGAATCGGAGGGGAAGCTGGGGTCCCGACCCGGGGGAAGTGGCCGAGCCCTGTTTGTACCGCACTATGAGGGACCGGGTCAAGGCGAGGGCGTGAAGAGATTTCGCGAGGCCTCGCTTCGCTCGGCAGTTCCCAGCCCTCAGTCCCCAGTCTTCAGTCCACGACGCGAGCGAGCTCGGCTGATGGCTGACGACTCATGATTCGTAGTTGGTTTCTGATGACTGGTGACCGGTGACTGGTGACTACCCGGCGAGGAGCCGATGCAGACGGCGTCGTCGGAGGCCGTGTCGGTGTCGATGAGGAACTTGCGCGTCACCAACGCGATTCTATTTCGCTGCCGGTCGACGCAGTCGTCGGCGGCTTCGCCACCTCCGGCGATCGCCTCGCTGCGCTCGGCGGGCAATCACGGGGTGGGCTTTCTCTAACCGGTTGCTTCGCGAAGCAAGAGCCCCGGATCACTCCGAGGCTCCAAGGGTCGATGCGTGTGTGCTACCCGCCGAGGTCGGCTTCGCCGAGGCAGGCGAAGGCGATTTGGATGAGCTCCTCCGGCGCCTCTTCGGTCGCCTCGATAGCGAACCGGATGAACTCCTCCTCGGAGAAACTCTCCTCGATCTCGTCGATCGTGCACTCACAGAACGCGGCGTTCTGCGATGTCTGGCAGCCCTCGAGATAGCTATCGCGGATATCCGAGCTGAAGCGGCCATTGTCGTCTCCGCAGGCAGCTGCGACGAGAGCGAAGGCGAATACGACGGCTATGACCTTGCGGATCTTCATGGTCACTTCCTCCAAGTGGATCTCGGGCGGCGCCAGCGTAGACCCAACCGTCCCGATCGCGTGGCAGTCTCCGGTCGATGCCCCCGTCACGTCCGAGATCGACCGCTGGCGAACCGTGCCTAACCGGCTAGTGCATCGACGAAGGACCCGGTAAGGATGTCGTAGCCGATCTCGTTCGGGTGGATGTCCGGCGGGTTGTCGACCATGTGAGTGGTCGCCGCCGTCGTTCCCTCCATCGGGCTGAAGGCGTCGGCGACCAGGATGCCGCGTTCGGCGGCCAGCACTGCGGCCACATCGTTGAGCGCCTGCAGAGTGTCGCTGCTTTGCTGCTCGAGGTCCACCGAGGCGCCGAAGCCGAGAGAGAAGGGGTTGTAGGCCCGCATGAAGATGATCGTGGCGTCCGGCGCCGCCTCCTGCAGCCGGTCGAGGATTTCGACCATGTTCACCTCATAGGAGGCGAACGCACTGGTCATGCGGTCTCGACAGGCGGGCGTGTCGAGGCTGTCGCTGCAGTCGGCCGATCCGAGGTGGCCGAGGAGGTCGTTGGCCCCTATGTCGAGAGTGACATAGGCGATCGAGTTCGCCTCAATGAAGGCGATTGCGTCGTCGAGCTGGCCGCTGCGGATGAGGGTGCCCGACGTCTCGCCCGAGATCCCGAAGTTGCGCAGCCCGTAGCTGGTGCCATCGGCGATCTGCAGCTGATTGTGCAGACGGCTCACGTACCCGTCGCGAGCCTGGATCACACCGACGTTGGCGGCGAGGGAGTCGCCGAGTGCGACGTAGTAGCTGGGCCCGTCTGCCGCGGTGGAGTTCACGACGCCGGGGCCGAATCTCTCCGGCGGCGGCGTGACCGCATTCGAAATGGCGGCTGTCTGGCTGGCGATGCCACTGAGCAGCGTCTCGGACGTGAGTAGATCGCCGTCCGCCTGGGTCCCGGTGATCAACAGCCGGTCGTTGGCGAGCGTAAGGGACTGGACCGTGGCGCGGTTCTCGGCGAGGATCGCATTGAGGTCGGAGACCTCCTCGATGATGTCCTCGATCGCTCCTTTGGCGATTCCGGGCAGGGTGAACGCGCCGGCCTCCACCGAGACGACCTCGACTTTGGCCGCTCCCGCTTCGATTCGGGCGGCGACAATTCCCTCGATGCTGACGCTGCCGCTCTTGAAGTCGCCGGTGAACACGATGGTGCCCGGCTCGTCTCCTTCGCCGTCCACGATGTCCACCAGGATCCGGGCCAGCGGCGAGTCGCCGTCCGAAAGGGAGTCCTGGACGACGGCCTGGATCTCGGTCTCGGAGAGGTCGATTCGGAAGCCGGCATCGTCGGTGATCGCGTCGATCTTCTCGAGGGCCGCGGCCAGTGCCACGGGGTCGGCCGGATCCGCCGGTCCTTCCGTGTTCGTGAATGCGCTGACGAGTTGAGCCACCTGCCAGCCGATGAAGGCGCCGCCGGCAAGGAACAGGAAGATCATCGTCAGGCCGATCGCCCTGATGACACCCGCCTGTGCCGCGGTCGCGCCGTAGATACCGACCCCCAGGACGACGAGGAACACGATGACTCCAACGACCAGGCTGCCGGTGAACAGCGTGGCCAGCAGCCCGATTACGACCGCAGCCAGGAACCCGAAGAAGACGCTGACCACTTTCACGACTGAACCCTCCCCAGGGGTCGAGGTTGATGGGGCAGGTTAGCCCTCGTCCTCGCCGGGCCAACCCTCGTCTTCGAGGACGATGTCGAGGCGGTGATCACAGTCTTCGCAGACGAAGGCGACCACGTCTCCGGGATCGAATCCTTCGTGAGGCGGGTACGACGAGAGGTGGGCCGTGCGGCCGCATTCCACGCAGATGATCGAATCGGGAGCGTCCATGGGGCCAGCGTAGGTGAGACTTCGGATCTCAGATTTCAGCTTTCAGATTTCAGAAAGCAGATCGGGCATCATCTTGATGTCTGATGTCTGATGTCTGATGTCTGATGTCTGATGTCTGATGTCTGATGTCTGATGTCTGATGTCTGATGTCTGATGTCTGATGTCTGATGTCTGATGTCTGACGTCTGACGTCTGATTGTCCGATGTCTGACTTCCTCCCTCCCGTATCCTCTGCGCCGTGCTGGTTCGAATCCTCGTAGCCGTCGCCGGAGGCCTCGTCGTTGCCGGAACCGTCCTCTCGGCCGTCCGAACCGTGATTCTCCCCCGGGCCGCCGCCAGTCTGTTGAGCGGGACCGTCTTTCGGGCGGTGCGCCGCGTGTTCAGGGCGCTCGCTTCGATCCGGAGCTCCTTCGCGTGGCGTGACGGGGTGATGGCGATGTTCGCCCCGTTCGGGCTCTTCACCCTCATAGCGTCGTGGCTGACGCTGGTCATGACGGGGTCCATGGCCGTCTTCTGGGCCGTCGAGCAAGAGGGGTGGGCCGCGGCCTTTCACCAGAGCGGGTCGTCGCTGCTCACCCTCGGCTTTGCCCCGGTCGAAGGCGTCTGGCTCCAGGCCGTGTCGTTCGCCGAGGCGGCGCTGGGCCTGGGGATGGTCGCACTCCTGATCACCTACCTGCCGGCCATGTATTCGGCGTTCTCGCGCCGGGAGACACTCGTTGCCCTGCTCGAGGCGCGGGCGGGGTCGCCGCCGTCGGCCGTCGAGATGCTGGAGCGGTTTCACCGCATCGGATGGACGGAGCGCCTGACCGACGTTTGGACCGAGTGGGAAGTGTGGTTCGCCGAGGTGGAGGAGAGTCATACCACCTATCCGGTTCTCACCTTCTACCGCTCGCCTCAGCCGGATCGGCACTGGGTGCCGGCGGCCGGCACCGTGCTCGATGGGGCGGCGCTCACGCTGTCGACCATCGACGTCGACTGGCAGCCGCAGGCGGCGTTGCAGATCCGCGCCGGTTTTCTCGCCCTGCGGCGGATTGCCGACTTCTTCGGTATCGAGTACGACGCCGACCCGGCGCCCGACGATCCGATCTCGATCAGTCGGGCGGAGTACGACCAGGCGGTGGCGCGGCTCGAGGAGGCGGGCCTTCCGATCAAGGAGGATCGCGACCAGGCATGGCGCGATTTCGCCGGCTGGCGGGTCAACTACGACACCCCTTTGCTCTCGCTGGCGGAGCTGACCGTCGCCCCCTATGCCCCCTGGACGAGCGACCGATCAGCCCCCGGCTACCGGGAGACCCGGGTGCGGCGCTGGGGCAGACGCAGCAGCGCTGGGTGACGCCGCTGCCGAATGGAGAGACTGGAAGCTAGAGGTTCAGGACCCGCATGTAGGCGACGAGGTCGGCCAGGTCCGCATCGGTGAGAGACGGGTTGCCCCCCCTCGGCAGCATGGCGATGCCGGTGGTGTTGAGCGGATCGTCCGAGGGTCGTCCCACCTGGAGGAAGGCAACCATTTCCTCGTCGCTGCTGCCGTTGATGAAGTCGGAGCCCACGAACGGCTTGCCGAGCCCCTCGACGCCTTCGCCGTTCGGTCCATGACAGGCGACGCAGCTGGCGTTGTACAACGCTTCACCGTTGATGGCGTCGCCGCTGCCCGTTGCTTGAGGAGCAGAGGTCTCGACGGTGGTCGCCGCCGTGTCCTCGGAGCCTGTCGATTCGCCGCAGGCGGCGATGACCATCGCCATGACGGCAACCAGTACGAGAACACGACGCATGAGCCCTCCAATTTGGGCCGCACGCGAGGCCCGCCAGGTCTGTCTGTTGCCGAGATGATGCCATCTATCGACGCTCCGGTCGAGATCAGGCGGCAGGGCCTTTTGTCCCCAATCGCCGAAACGGCCGGCTCGTAGACTTTTGGCAAATGGACCCGGTTCTAGTGTTCCGCCATGGTGACGACATCCCGCTGGGCCTCCTGGGAGAGGCACTCGACGTCGCCGCGGTCCCGGTGGTCGAGGTGATGCTGAACCACGGCGACCCGATCCTCCCGCTCGAGGGTTTCTCCGGGCTGGTCGTGCTCGGAGGCGTCATGGGCGCCTACGACGAGGCGGTTCACTCGTGGCTGACGGCCGAGAAGCGGGCCATCTCAGACGCCCATGCCGCTGGTCTGCCGATGCTCGGTATCTGCCTCGGCTGCCAGCTGTTCGCCGACGCCCTCGGGGGCGTGGCCTACCGCGCGGAGTCGGCGCCCGAGATCGGCCACCTGCTCCCCGAACTCACCGCCGAGGCTGCCGCCGATCCGATGCTCCGTCACTTCGACCAGCCGGTCGTGGTGTTCCACCAGGACAGCTGAGATCTGCCTCCGGGGGCCACCCTCTTGGCGGCGACGGACAGGTTCGCTCACGCCTTCCGGATGGGCTCGGCGGTTGCCATCCAGGCTCATCCCGAGGCCGACGCCGCGATCGTCTCCAAATGGGTCGATTTGGAACCGGAACGGCCGCTCCTGGAGGCAGCCGGGGTCGATCCCGAAGATCTGATCGCCGAGGTACGCGACGGCGAGCCGGTGCAACGCGAGATGGCGGCTCGCCTGTTCGGTGCGTGGGCAGAAGAAGTCGTGGCCGGTAGTCGGTAGGCCGTTGCCCACTGACTGGCTCCTGGCTTTGAGATTCTCTGTGCCATTCGCCCCTGCCCCAGGCCGGTTCGCTGCGTAATCCTGCGGAGGTCGCCGTGGTGGGAGGCATCCGATTCGCCGCGTATTGATGGCATTGCTGGTTTTCGTGATGACAGTTGGTCCGGCCGCGCTGGCGCCGGCCCAAACGGAGGCGAGCGGGGCAGTACTGCTGATCCTCGATGCGTCCGGCTCGATGGACCGCGTCGACGACTCCGGAACCCGGCTCATCGACGGTGCCAAGAACGCGCTGCGTGAAATCGTGGAGCGGCTGCCCACCGACGCCAATGTCGGTCTGCGGGTGTACGGACATCGAACATCCAACGACGATCCCGTTGCCGGGTGTGTGGACACCGAGCTGGTGGTCCCGGTGGGGCCGATCGACCGCGAGGCGCTGTACGCCGCCATCGATTCGTTCGATGCCGGCGGCTTCACGCCGATCGGGCTCTCGCTGCAGGAGGCGGCCGCAGATCTGCCCGATACGGGGTCGCGGACGATCATCCTCATATCCGACGGCATCGACACCTGCGCTCCGCCCGATCCGTGCGAGGTGGCGGAGCAGTTGGCGGTCGAGGGTTTCGTTACCCAGATCCACACCGTGGGCTTCTTCCTCAACGACCAGGCGGCGGCGGATCAGTTGCAGTGCATCGCCGAGGTCGGGCGAGGGACATTTACCCAGATCGACGACGTCGAGCGCTTGACCATCGAATTGGGTGGTTTGGTGACCGACGCCGTGGAGGGCCGGCTTCGCCCAATCGTACAGGGGGCGTTGACGATGGAACTGGCTCCGGTCATTCCGTGGCAGGGCCCGTACAACGTGGCTTGGCTCGCTCTCGAGGCCTTCCTAGAGGGAACGATCAATACCGGCGAGACCCGGTGGTGGGGGTTCGACGTCACCGAGGAGCACGCCGGTGACCACCACCTCCTGGTGACGGCTGTGATTGACCGGCAGCCAGGCGATCTGGTGGACGAGTACCTCGAGATCCAGATCTTCAATCAAGACGGCAACCCCATTGGTGTGCCCTATGCGGTGTTCGACGTCCCGGTCTTATCTCCGCAACGGCTCGACCTCGTCGAACAGGCGAGGTATACCGATATGCCCTCTGTGGAAGCGGTCACGGGCCCCCGGTCGGCTCCTCCCGCGTGGGAAACCGAAGACCCGGACGAACCCTGGATCGCAAGCATGCATGCTCGTTTCTACGCCGAAGGCCTCAACGGCGGCCAGTTCGGTTTCTGGCAACGGGCTGAAGACGACCCACCACTCCCGGCGGGGCGCTACTTCGTCGCCGTGACATGGACGTCGTCTCGCACTGCTTCGAGCCGCCTCGAGGTGGGTGCAACACTCCACCCGGCCGACGGCTACGGGTGGGTCCGGGACAGACCGCAGCGGTCGTTGGTGACCCGCTATCAGCCCGGCGACGAGCCCTCTCGGCAACAGTTGGAGATGGTCGCATGGGAAGGCGATGGCCCGGCTGGTGTCCCCGTGCCTCCGGCGCGGAGCATCGAGGTGCTATCGGCCATCGATGTTGATGAGCCTCGCTCCTTTGGGTTTGCGCTCGAGGGTGGGGAGCGTCTCGCTGTGGGAGTCACCGTCGGGTTCGCCGAGACCTACGGCGGGGCCCGCATCGACTTGGACCTCGTTCACGAGTCGGGCTCGATCGCACGCTCCCTCGAAGTCGAAGACACAAATGGATGGCTAGAGGGCTACGACCAGCAGAGCGTCTGGGAGGCGTCGCTCGATGGGCAGTACATCCTGACCGTCGGCATTCGGCCGGACTCACCCCATAGCGATCCGGCGGTGCTCCTGGCCGTGTTCGTCTTCCCCGCGAAGGTCGCCCGAGCTCTACCGGCATCGGAACTGCCCGCTGAAGTCGCGACAGCGCTCATGAGCGGGCTCCGCTCCGTTCGCGAATTCGTCGCCGGATCCGGTTGAGCTACGGGTTGCCTGACTCCTAATGCCTAACTCCTAACTCCTTAACCCCCTACTCCTAATCTCTCTCGTAATGATCCGCAGCCTCATCCTCGCCGTGTCAGCCCTCGCCCTCGTCGCCGCGACGTGTACCTACGAATCCTCGGGGACCACCACGACGACGGTCGTAGACCCCGAGGATGTGCTCCTGGCTACCGGCCCTGCCGACATCGCCCTCGAGGATCAGCGTGTTGAGGGAACCTCGCTGACGGTCGCCTCGGTCACCCTCCCCAGTGATGGCTGGGTCGTGGTGCGGGCCGACGATGGCGGGGCACCGGGACAGATCATCGGCATCAGTGAGATTCTCCGCGCCGGAGTGATCGCTCGCGTCCCGATTCCCTTCTTCGTGCCGATCACCGAGGACACGACCGTGCATGCCTCCATCCACGTCGACCTCGACCGCGACGGCGCATTCACCTTCGAGGCGCCCGACTCGCTCATCGACGAGATAGCCATCTTCGCCAACGGCGAGGCGGCGACCGCAGTGGCCAGAATCGAGTTGCTGCCGCCGCTGCAGCCGGCCGAGGCAACCCTCGAGGAGCAGCGGACCGATGGGACGTCGGTGTTGGCCGCCGCAGCGGTGTTGCCTGCTCCGGGGTTCGTCGCACTGATGAGCAACGTCCAGGGTGGGCCCGGTGAAGTGCTCGCTATCACGGAGCTTCTGGACGCAGGGACCGTGGCCGACATCGAGTTCGTCCCCGAACCGCCGGTGCGCGTGAGTGGGCTGGTCTTCCTGGTCGTCTGGGTCGACCGCGACGAAAATGGGCTGTTTGATGCCGCACTCGACGATGTGGCGGTGCGGGTCGACGGATCGTTGGCTCAGGCATCGGCGGTCATGACCGTCGTTCTCATCGAGCCGGCCTCGATCACGGTGGCCGATCAGGAAGGCGACGGTGCGACGATCACCATCGCCGAGGTGGTTCTCCCCGGTCCCGGGTTCGTCGTGGTGCTGACGGATCCCGCCGACGCACCAGGGGATCGCCTGATCGTCACCGGGAGCAGGGCCGCCGGGACGTACGAGGACGTCACGATCGAGCTCCACGAGGCCCTCACCGAGGAGACGGTCCTCTGGGTGCGGACAATCATCGACTTCGATGAGGACGGCTTAGTGGGTCCGGACGACCCCTTCGGTCTTACCGGGCAGGGGGGTGAGCCGGCGACGGCGAGCTTTACATACACGATCCTCGAGGAGGAGTAGCGGGGGGCGCTCGGTCCGGCTTCCCTATGCTTGCCGGCCATGACGAGCGGCACCCTGATCCGCCCGGAGCCTCCGGAACCGCCCGAGGTCGGGGCGCGGCGCTGGAAGAACCCGCTCAGCCCCAGGACGACACTCGGGCGCCAGCGGATCGTGGGCACGCTTCTCTTCCTGGCGCTGTTCGGGGTGTTCTTCAGCCAGAACCGCTTCCCCAAGCTCGACATCGTGCGCGAGGACGTTGCGATCGCGACGCGAGAGATGACGCTCGAGGGCGGGGTCCCCGCCGGCGAGATCACCAACTGCTTCCAGGGCTTCTGCTTCGACCCCGAGCAGGGCCTGTGGGGGACGTGGTGGGACTTCAGCCTCACCTACATAGACCTGGTGACCGTCGGGATGATCTTCGCCTTTCTGGTCGCCGGACTCGTCGATGCCTTCCTGTTCCCGACCTCATCCGGCCCGGCGTTCGGGAAGCGGGGCTGGAGGGGCTCGTTGCAGGGCCTGACCGTCGGACCGCTGATGACGCTTTGCTCGGCCTGCATCGTCCCCGTGGCCAACTCCTTCAAGAAACAAGGGGGCCGGGGTGGAGGCGACGATCGCCATCACCCAGGGGTCGGCCACGCTCAACGCCCCGGCGATGTTCATGATCTTCGTGGTGTTCTCCCCGCTGCTCGCGGTTTCCCGGGTGGCCCTGAGCATCGTCGGGGCGCTGGCACTGGGACCGCTCGTCGCTTGGCTGGTGAACCGCCGCCGCGAAGACGAGGCCCTTCCCTCGGTCGACGACATGCTGGGGATCGTCGACGAGACAGGCCCTCCGGAATCGTGGCCCCGGGTGGTGTGGGAGGGGTCGAAGAACTGGCTGGTGTCCGCATGGCGCTTCTTCTACCGGCTGGCGCCGATCATGGTCATCGCCGGGTTCATCGGCGGCTTCGCCATCCAGTTCCTCACCGAGGACGGGGTGTCCACGATCCTCGGCAACCACCTGCTCGGTGTTGCCGTTGCGGCGACGGTCGGCGTCCTCATAAACGTGCCGCTGTTGTTCGAGATACCGCTCGTCGCAGGGCTCATGCTGCTGGGGATGGGGATCGCTCCGGCGGCGACCCTGCTGTTCGCCGCCGCCGCCGCCGGGCCCATCACCTTCTGGGGGCTCGCCGGCCAGATCGGCAGGAAGGGCGTCGCCTGGTATGCGGCGACCACGTGGTCGCTGGCAGCGGTGGGCGGAATCGCCGTCATCGGCCTCAACACAGCATTTCCCGCCGGCGCCAACACGCCGACGATCGAATTCGACGGAGCCGCCTGCGAGTACCGGGGACCGTCGGAGCTGAGCGCGGGGATGCACGAGTTCCGAGCGGTGAACCTCACCGAGCGGGCCGGGGACGGTCACACCATGGCGATCGTCGTCGGCCGGCTGCCGGACGACGTGACGCTGGAGGAGTTCTCGGCCGATGTCGCCTCCGATCCGGCCGGGGCGCTGCCCTCGTACTTCACGGTGACGGGCGAAGACGAGTTCATTTTTCCGGGCACTGCCCACCGGGTGCCGGTGGGCTTCCACAATCCGGGCGAGTATGCGGTCGTGTGCCTCAACGGCGGCGGGTTCTACGTGATCTTGGAGTTTTCGATGCCCCAGCCAGCGGGTTGGTTCGAGGAGTTCGGGAGTACTTTCCAGCGGACGGTCGCTCCCGAGGGCTTTAGTGTCGTCGGCAAGTAGACCGCCTCTGGCGACATTGCCGGCCGGGGCGGGGCGCGTAGGCTGAACAGGGGCCGCTCATGCAGTCGATCAACCCCGCCACCGGCGAGCTCCTTGCTTCGTATCCCGAGCACTCATCCGAGGAGGTGGGCGCCGCCCTGGAGAGGGCCGCGGCGGAGTTCCAGAACTGGCGGCGCCTGCCCGCCGCGGAGCGCGCCTCACTGATGCGAAGGCTGGCGGACGTGCTCGAAGCCAGAGCAGATGAATGGTCGCGTCTGATGACGCTCGAGACGGGCAAGCCGATCGTCGCCGCCCGGGCCGAGATCACCAAGTGCGCCGGGGTTTGCCGGTTCTACGCCGACGAGGCGGCCCGGATGCTGGCGGATCGACACATCGTCACCGAGCGAACGAAGTCCTACGTGCACCACGAACCGCTCGGCGTGGTCCTGGCGGTCATGCCGTGGAACTTCCCCTTCTGGCAGGTGTTCAGGTTCGCCGCACCCGCCCTCGCCGCGGGCAACGTCGGTGTCCTGAAGCACGCCTCCAACGTCTCGGGTTGCGCCCTGGCGATCGAAGAGGCGTTCGCCGACGCCGGCTTCCCCGCCGGTGTCTTTCAGACCCTGCTGGTCCCCGGCTCGCGGGTGGGCGAGATCCTGGAGCATCCCGCCGTGGCCGCCGCCAGCCTCACCGGCTCGGGTCTGGCCGGAAGGGAGCTGGCCGCCAAGGCGGGCTCGCTTCTCAAGAAGACGGTGCTCGAGTTGGGAGGCTCCGATCCCTACGTGATTCTGGAGGACGCCGACGTCGATGCCGCTGCGGCCACGTGCGCCACGAGTCGCATGATCAACGCCGGCCAGTCTTGTATCGCGGCCAAGCGATTCATCGTGCATGAGGTGGTGTACGACGCGTGGCTGGAGAGATTCGTCGCCGCGATGGAAGCGATGCGGATGGGCGACCCGCTGGACGAGTCCACCGTGCTCGGTCCGCTGGCCCGTGTGGACCTGCGCGACGAGCTCCACCAGCAGGTGGTCGCATCGGTGGACGCCGGAGCTGTTCTCATCATGGGGGGCAGCATCCCCGACGGCCCGGGGGCGTACTACCCGGCGACCGTGCTCGCCGATGTGGGGCCGGGAATGCCCGCATTCGAGGAGGAGATGTTCGGTCCGGTGGCGGCCGTGTCCCGGGCGGCCTCGGAAGAGGAGGCGATCGCGATGGCCAACGACACGCCCTTCGGGCTGGGCGCGGCGGTGTTCACGCGCGACATCGATCGGGGGGAGAGGATCGCCGCCGAGCACATCGAGGCCGGAGCCTGCTTCGTGAACGCCTTCGTCGCCTCGGATCCGAGGCTCCCTTTCGGGGGGATCAAGTTGTCGGGATACGGCCGCGAGTTGTCCGACCTCGGGATCATGGAATTCGTCAACCAGAAGACGGTCGTCGTGGCCTGAACGGGCCTGCCGGAGGATCAGCATCCCTCCCACCCGGCGGCCACCCCGGCACCCGTCCCAGCATCGCGGGAGGCTGCTCGTCGCCCAGTTCCCGGGCGAGCCACACGCCGATGGCCGCCAGCCGGTACGAGTCCAGGCCGGTTTCCACCCCCATCCCCTCCAGCATCGCCGCCAGGTCCTCGGAGGCGACATTGCCGCCGGCGCCGGGTGAGAACGGGCTTCCGCCATACCCGCCCACGGCACTGTCGAGGGCATCGACGCCGGCGTCGAGCGCGGCGATTGCGTTGGCGTATCCGGCATTGCGGGTGTTGTGGAAGTGGCACCTGACCGCGGCGAGCGGAGCGGCGCGGCGCACGACGTCGACGCGTTCCCTCACATCGGTGGGAACGGCGACGCCGATGGTGTCGCCCAGAGCGATCTCGTCGGCGCCGGCTTCTGCCATTTGCTCAGCGATCGCTTCCACCGCCTCCGATGAGACATGCCCGTCGATGGGGTCTCCGAAGGCTGCCGAGATCGTGACCGATGCCTTCCTGCCGGCCTGCCGTGTCCGCTCCACCAGCCGGGCCGCCTCGGCGTTGCGATCCGCCGCCGAGGCACCCGTGTTCTTCAATGAGTACCCGTCGGCGGCGTAGGAGACAAAGTTGATCTCATCGAGGTCGCACTCGAGGGCCCGGTTCAGGCCCCGTTCGTTGAGGACCAGCCCGATCGCCGAGAACGAACGTGTGCCCAGGGCACTGCAGATCTCCTCGGCTCCCGCCATCTGGGGGACCCGTTGCGGGTGGGCGAACGAGACCGTCTCGATGCGTGCCACCCCCACCTCTTCGAGACGTCGGATCAGCTCGATCCGGGTCTCGACCGAAAGGACCCGTTCCTCGCTCTGCAGGCCATCCCGGGGTCCGACTTCGACGATCTCGATCAGAGGTTGCCCCGCTTCGCCTGCTCGCGCTCGATGGCCTCGAACAGCGCCTTGAAGTTTCCCTTGCCGAATCCGGTGGCGCCGCGCCGCTCGATGAACTCGAAGAACACGGTCGGCCGATCCTGCAGCATCCGGCTGAAGATCTGCAGCAGGTACCCACCCTCGTCCTGGTCGAGCAGGATCTGGAGCTCCTCGACTCGCTCCCGGTCGACGTCGATGTCGGGCATCCGCTGCCAAACGTCCTCGTAGTAACTCTGCGGAACCTCCAGCGTCTGCAGTCCCCGAGCGTTGGTGTGGCCCACCGTCTCCAGCAGGTCCTGGGTGTGCATCGCGATGTGCTGCACGCCGGGGCCCCGGTAGAACTGGAGGTACTCGTCGATCTGGGACTTCTTGAGACCCTCGGCCGGTTCGTTGATCGGGAGCTTGAAGATCCCGGTTCCGTCCCACATCACCTTCGACATGAGGGCGGTGTACTTGGTGGAGATGGCGTCGTCGTCGAAGTGCTTCAGCAGAGTGAAGCCGAACACGCGCTCGTACCACTCGACCCAATAGTCCATCTTGCCGAGTTCGACATTGGCGACCACGTGATCGATGAACTCGAGCCCGGTCGACGCCGCGAGGGTGTCCTCTCGCTGCTCGAAGCCGGGCATGTCGCCGTCCAACTGCACGAAGGAGTGGATGGTGTTGCCATACACCTGGATCGCCGAGACGACTGCCCGGCCTTGGTCGTCTTCGAGGACGTGCGGTTTGGCGGCCGCTTCGGCGCCGCGCTCGATGGCGAGTTCGAATGCGGCCTCGGCGTCCGGCACCGCGATGGCGACGTCCTTGACGCCGGGACCGTGGGTGAGGACATGTTCGGCCACCGGATGCTCGGGCCCCATGGCCCCTGTGACGATGAATCTGATGTCACCCTGCTCGAGCATGTAGGACGCGGTCTCCCTGGTGCCGGTTTCCGGACCCCGATAGCCGATGATGCCGAATCCGAGCTGTGACCGGAAAAACTGGGCGGTCTGGAAGGCGTTGCCCACCCACCACTCGATGTACGAGAAGCCCTTGAGCGGGAAGTCGTCCTGCTCGGCCATCTTCTTGGCTCGCTCGAAGGCGTCTCTGTCGCTCATGGTGCTCCCGAACTCGTGGTGGGCCATTGTCGCGAATTCCGTAACCAAGCGTGCAGGAAGATTCAGGATTTCAGATCTCAGATCTCAGATCTCAGAAATCAGAAATCAGAATGAGATCCTCTCCGATGTCCGATGTCCGATGTCCGATGTCCGATGTCTGATGTCTGATGTCTGATGTCTGATGTCTGATGTCTGATGTCTGATGTCTGGTGTCTGATGTTCCGACCTGGCCGGTTGTAGCCTCGCCGTCATGGCTCTCGAGATCTCGCGCCGCGACGCCCGCATTGCAGCCCTGTCGGGTCTCATCGACTACGCCGGGCTCTTCCCGCCCGCCTCGCTCGACATGGAGGGCGCCGTCGTCGGCTACCGCGCCGCCCGATCCTCCGCCGAGGCATGGATCGTCGATCGGTTCATCTGCCCGGCGTCGCGGCTCGAAGAGCTGGTTGGGGTCGTGGCCCCGACCATGACCGCCGACGAGAAGCCCTGGCGGCTGGCGGTGACGGCGAGCCCGGGTTGGACCGACTCTTTCACGCCCGATGCCGGAGCCGTCCGGATGTTCTCGGACGTCGTCGGAGACGCAGCCTCCGTCGAGTTGATCGAGATCCGCGTGCCCGACGAGGTGGCGAACGACCCGCGACGTCTGGCCACCGACGCAGCTGAGGCGCTCCGCTCCTTCAATACGGTGGTGTTCTACGAGATTCCTTGGCAATCTGATCCGGCGGATGCGTTTGACACGCTCGCCGCGCTGCGAGAGGACACGGTTCGTGCTCTGGGGGTGAAGATCCGCTGTGGCGGCCTCGAGGCAATCCTGTTTCCGGAGCCGGATGACGTTGCCCGCTTCATCTCGGAGGCGGCCAGTCGAGCGCTCCCAATGAAGGCGACGGCCGGACTCCATCATCCCTTTCGACACACCGACTCCGAGACCGGATTCATCCGCCACGGCTTCATCAACGTTCTCACTGCGGCGGCACTCGCCTCGCAGGGGCTCGACTCCGAAACCCTGACCGAGGTGCTCGCCGACGAAGATCCGGCGTCGTTCTCGATCGACAGAACTGGGGTGGCATGGCGTGCGCACAAGGTCGGTCACACCGCACTCGACAAGATGCGCTCCAACCTCTTTGTCGGCTACGGCTCGTGTTCCTTCGACGAGCCTGTCGCCGATCTCACCGAGCTGGGGATGCTTCCGGTGGGGGTGGCGTGACTCAATCCTGGGTCGAGGTGCCGGCCGGGAGCGACTTCCCGCTCGAGAACCTTCCGTACGGACTGTTCGACGCCGGGTCTGGTGCCCGGATCGGCGTCGCCGTAGGCGACGACGTTGTCGATGTCACCGCGCTGGCGAACGCCGGAATGGTCGGGCACGCCGAGGCGCTGCAGGGCCCGGACCTCAATCGCTTCCTCGGCCTCGGACGGACCGCGTGGCACGAAGTGCGCCTCCGGTTGACGGAGCTCCTCACCGCGGGCAACACCGAGATCGCGGCCGCCGGGCTCGATGTGGTGCGCCCACAGAGAGCGGTGACGATGCTCCTCCCCTTCGAGCCCGGTGACTACGTGGACTTCTACTCGTCCATCGAGCACGCCACCAACCTCGGCATGATGTTCCGCCCCGATTCGGAGCCGCTCTTGCCCAACTGGCGGTACCTTCCGGTCGCCTATAACGGGCGGGCCAGCACGGTGGTCGTGAGCGGCACCGACGTCAAGCGGCCCCATGGTCAGACGAAGCCCGATGACGGTGAGCCGGTGGAGGGTCCCACCCGGGCGCTCGACATCGAGCTCGAAGTCGGTTTCGTGGTTGGGCCCGGTAACGAGTTGGGTGCGCCGATCGATGCCGACGACGCCGGCGACCACATTTTCGGCCTGGTGCTGGTGAACGACTGGAGTGCCCGCGACATCCAGAAATGGGAGTACGTTCCCCTGGGCCCTTTCCTCGGCAAGTCCTTCGCCACCTCGGTGTCACCCTGGGTCGTCACGCTGGAGGCCGTGACGCCCTATATGGTCCCCGGCCCGCCGCAGGACCCCGAGCCGCTGCCGTATTTGCGTACCGAGGGGGACTGGGGACTCGACCTCCAACTGGAGGTCGCGCTGCAGGTCGAGACGATGGACGAGCCGCACGTCATCTCACGGACCTCGTTCGCCGGGATGTACTGGACGATGGCCCAGCAGTTGGCCCACGTCACGGTCAACGGGACGCGGATCCGTCCCGGCGACCTGTTCGCCTCGGGAACGGTCTCGGGGTCGGAGCCGGGCACGTACGGGAGCCTCATCGAGCTGACCTGGGGCGGGCGCGAGCCGATCGTGCTGAGCGATGGGACCGAGCGCCGCTACCTGGAGGACGGCGATACGGCGATCTTGCGCGGCTGGTGTGAGCGGCCCGGGCTGCCCCGCATAGGCTTCGGGGAGTGCGTAGGAAGGGTTGTCCCTTAGGGCCAACCCTTCGTTTTCCGTATTCCGTCGTCCGATGCCTGACGACGCGTGCGGAGAACGGAAGACTGACAACACCAATCTCGACGGTGCCGTGGGTGTCCTACAACGCCGCAGTACTCTTTCTCCATGCCTCTCAACTTCGACCTCGCCGGCAAGACGTACGACCCCGTGACCGAAGAAGTCTCTGCCGCCGCGATCGCCGCGTATGCGGCTTCCTCTCGCATCGACAACCCGCGCCACCAGGTGGGACCCGACCAGGTTCCGTCGTTGATCTTCCCCGTGGTGACAGGCCTGCCGCTGATGGGCGTCGTGACCACCGATCCCGAGCTGAACGTGGGGAATCCGCTGATGATCGTGCACGGTGAGGAGGACCTCGTCCACCACCGAGCCATGCTGCCTGGGGAGACGCTCGTGTTCACTCCTTCGCTCGAATCGGTCGAGGACAAGGGCAAGGGGGCGACGTATGTGGCACGGATCACGGCGACGACCCCCGAGGGCGAGCCGGTCAACGACCAGTACGCCACGATCTTCGTGCGCGGCGCCGGGAGCGGAGCCGAGCGGCCTTCGGGAGACAAGCCCAAGCCTCCGCCGCGTGTCGACACGGTGACGAGCTTCGTCAAGCACGTCGATGTCGAGATGCCCGCCGAGTACGCCGAGGCCTCGGGGGACCACAACCCGATCCACCTCGACGATGGTGTAGCCACCGCCGTCGGCCTGTCCGGAGTGATCAATCACGGTCTGGGGACTCTCTCTCTTGTATCCGGCGGCCTGGTGGAAGAACTCGCCGGCGGAGATCCGGGTGGGGTGGGGAGGATTCAGGTCCGCTTCACCGACATGGTGTTGCCGGGCAGCGACCTGGACACGACCGTTTGGAGGTCGACCGACGACTCGTTCGTGTTCGAGACCACCCGCCCCGACGGGGTGACCGTGATGGTGGGTCTCGTGGAGGTGTCGGACGGCTGATGGCCCGCCTCCGGCTTTTTGCCAACCTCCGCGAACTCGCAGGCACCGGGACTGCCGACGTGGCCGGCTCAACGGTTGGAGAGGTGCTCCGTCGGGCGACGGAGACCTACGGAGCAGAGTTCGGTCGGGCGCTCGAGTCCGCCCAAGTGTGGGTCGACGGCGATCAGGCCACTCCAGAGTCCCCGGTATCAGACGAGGCGGAGGTCGCGGTGATTCCCCCGGTGTCGGGAGGCGCCATGGCCGTTCGGTCACCGATGCTGATCGAGATCGGGTTGGCGGCCGCTCTCACCGCGGCGCTGTTCATCACGAACAGCCTCTCGGGTGAGAGCGGCCTGCGCTGGCTGACGGTGGCGTCGGTGCTGGTCGGTGCGATGTGGGCCTACGACATAACGGCGTCGGCCGACCGCCGCGGGCTACCGGTGGGCATGGGACCCGGGCTCATGGCCGTCCTCGCCGGTGTGCTGGCAACCTACCGCTTCGGGGCACCGGGTACGGCGGGCGCCACCGTCGGAGCCGCCCTGGCGGTGCTCGTCTGGGGGATCATCAGCCCGTACCTGAGATCCATCGATTCGATCGCGGCAGGCGTCGCCCTCGCCACGACCGCCGCCTTCGGATCGGCCTCGTTCGTCCTGCTGCGGCTTCGGTCTAGGGAAGAGGCGTTTGCGTTTCTGTTCGTCGCAACCGTGGCAGTCGGGGTGTCGTGGCTGAGTGATCGCACCGACATGCCCATCCTCGATCCGCTGGTTGCGATCATCGTGGCCGCGATCACTTCAGGGGCGATCGCCGGGGCGATCTGGGCGCCGGATCTCCTCGCTACGGTCGCCGCTTCGGTGGGAGCGGCGCTGGCGCTGGTGGCGGGGCGCAATCTCGGCATGCTTCTGCGCGCCGGGGGATTCTTCGAGGCGGGTCCGATTCCCGGCAGCCTGCACTATCTCGATGGCGTGTTCATGGCGGCCGGCCCCTTTTGGGTGCTCTTGACCGTGTTGGGCTAATGGCTGATGGCTAACTCATCCAATGTCGCGAAGAACCGCTCCACCTCGGCATCGGAGCCTGCGCTGATGCGAAGCCACCCGTCGGGGAGCACGGCGCGAACGATGACTCCCTGTGCCAGCAAGCCCTCGTCGACCGAGAACGCCTGATCTCTGAACCCGGCGTAGACGAAGTTCGTCTGGCTTTCGGCAACCTCGTGCCCCCTCTTGCGGAGTCCTTCCGTCAGCCTCTCGATCCTGTCGGCATTCACCTTTCGCCGGTCGGCCACCCTTTCCTGATGGCGCAGTGCTTCCACTGCTGCTGCCTCCGCCAGGTCGTTCACCGAGAAGGGCAGCTGAATCCGTCTCAGCTCGGCGACGTTCGCGGAAGCGGTCACGGCATAGCCGACGCGGATGCCGGCCAGTGAGTAGATCTTCGAGAACGTCCTGGTGACGAGGACGTTGTCCCGCTCGGCCGCGATCGGAACCATCGATCGGTGGTCGGCGGCCACCACGTACTCGTGGTATGCCTCGTCGATGACGACGAGGACGTCGTCGGGAGCCGAGTCGATGAACCGTTCGAGGGCCGCACCGGGGACGTGAGTGCTCGTCGGGTTGTTCGGATTGCAGACGTACACGACCGTGGTGTCGGATCGGATCGCCGCCAGCATGGCGTCCAGGTCGTGGCGGTGATCGGAGTCGAGCGGAACCTCGATGAGGTCGGCATGGGCCGCCAGCGATCCGATCCGGTAGAGGTCGAACGAGGGCCACGAGTACACGGCACTTGTGCCGGGCCCGCCCATCGACAGGGCGGTGATGAGCGTCAACTCGTTGCTGGCACCCCCGCACCAGATTCGATCTGTCGAAATCCCGAGGTGCGCCGCCAGAGCGGCGGTGAGATCGGGTTTGGCGTTGTCGGGGTAGCGGTTGAGGTCGGCGAGGCGACTGGTGATTGCTTCCTGCACCTCTGGGAACGGCGGTTCGGGGTTCTCGTTCGAGGCGAGCTTGGCGACGTTGTCGACTCCGAAGGTTGCGGCCACGTCGGTGACCGACCGGCCGGGTCGGTACGGCTGGATGCGATCGAGGTCGGATCGAAACCGGGGCGCCATGAGGAACCGAGGCTACCCGCGTCGAGTCGCCCTTCCGGCCCGGCGGCCGTTGCCCGTTCCCCCGTCTCCCACTTTCCGAAACAACCCGCATGAGGTGGTCATCCCAGCGCCAGTCGACTAAGAGCGTCCGCAAATAGGCGGACGCTCTTAGTCGATGCTGATGGCTCTTCGCCGTACGGCTCATCGCTGTGCGGCCCAGGGGCCCCAGCCCCAGGCCGCCGAGTCCGCGCCTATCGGCGCGCCCTCTGAATCGGGGAACGGGGAACTGGAAACGGGAAACGAGGGCTTGATCGGGGTTCACCCGGTGGCAGTGCGTGCCGATGGAATGACACCAATAAAGGGGGACCCCCCATACGATGCCGGCGATGACACTCCCCTTGCGGCGGGCCGCGACGGTGGCCGGCGTATTCCTGCTGGCGATCTCATCGTCGGTCGGCGCCGCAATATCCCAGGTGACCGAGGAGGACGTCGAGCAGGCGCGGACGGCGCGTGACGCCTCCGCCGCCGAGCGGGCCGCGGCGATCCAGGACCTGGACCAGGCGGTGGCCGCCTATGAAGCTGTGCGCGGAGAGCTGGAGACGCTCACCTTCACGATCGGGCGGCTCCGCAGCCGCATCGATGACTACGAGGACCAGACCCGAGATCTGCGCGCCGTCGTGCGTGACCGCGCCGTGCGGTCGTACATGAGCGGCGAGGAACGGGATCCGGTGGCGCGGGTGTTCGCGCCCGACACGGTCCAGCAGACGATCATCGCTCGGGAGGTGCTGGCGCTGGCGGTCGAAGCACATTCGGAACAACTCGACAACCTGGCGGCGACGACCGCAGAGATGGCCCGCCTCCGGGAGCAATTCGACACCGACAGCGCCTTGCTGGGAGAACTGAAGGCCGAAGCCGATGCCATCGTTGCCCGGATGAACGAGCTGTACGAAGAGGCCGACCTCGTGTATGAGCAGGCGGACGAGGAGTTCCATGAGGTCTCCGAGGCCCTCGCCGAGCAGATCCGGCGCGAGGAGGAGGCCCGGCGTCAGCGAGAGCGGATGCAGGCGGCGCTTCAGCTTCCGGCAGAGGGGGTGCCGGAGTGGGTCACTCCGGGCCTGATCTGTCCCGTCGCCGGGTCGTCGTGGTTTGTCAACACCTGGGGCGCTCCCCGCTCCGGGGGCAGGACCCATAAGGGCGTCGACATGATGGGACCCCGGGGAACTCCTCTGGTTGCGGTCGGCAGCGGAATCGTCAGGAAGTCGTACGGATCGCTCGGCGGCAACATCGTGTGGCTCTATGCCGACCACGGCGTGAACTACTTCTATGCACACCTGGACGGGTACCCGTCGGGCCTCGTCGATGGCCAATGGGTGGCGCGTGGGCAGGTCATCGGGTACGTCGGCGACACCGGGAATTCGCGTCCGGGGGCATATCACCTTCACTTCGGCATCTACCCGGGTGGAATCACGGCCGTGAACTCGTACCCTTCGGTGGCGCGGGTCTGCCCCTGATCCGCTTCTGCATCATCTACCCTGCGAGTTAGTGAGCGAGAACAACCGCCGCCGCATCGACCGCGTACTCGACGAAGAGTTCCTCAAAGGTCTCGATGGTCTGACCGACGACGAGGTGAGGGATCGTCGGGTGATGTGTGACGACCTCGACATGGAGCTCTCCTACTACCGGCGCATGCTCCACGGCCGCATGGATCTGGTTGCGTTCGAGATGCGCCGCCGTGCCGGAGAAGAGGAGCAGACGCTCATCGAAGCCCTGCCGCGCATCCTTGCCGAGGGTGCCTACGCTGCGGCGCCTGGACTGGCCTCGCGGCAGGTGCCCGTCGAGGTTCCCGACATCCCGCGTCACGGTGGCCGTATTGTGGACAGGGCCCTCGACGGGGACTTCATCGCTCGGCTTCCTTCGCTCGAGGACGACGAGCTCGGAGACACGCGGCGCTTCCTGGAGGAAGTCGAGACCGAGGTGTCCCGGCAGCGTCGGCTCGTTCACGACACGCTCGACGTCATCCAGGAAGAGCTCACCCGCCGCTACCGCGACGGATCTGCCGACCCCGACGAGTTGCTCGCCTCAGGGTGATCGTCGGGTCAGTCCGTTCCGGCCTCGTCGAGGCCCGTCACCCGGTCGTCGCCGCGGCGGTCGACGCGAGCGGGAGAGTCATCGCATCGCTCGGCGACGACCTCGAACGTGAGTTCTTTCTGCGCTCCTCGGCCAAGCCGCTCCAGGCCGCGGTGTCGCATCGCCACGGTGCAGCCCTCGTTCCGGAGCGGCTCGGCGTCGCCGCCGCCAGCCATAGTGCCTTTCCCGTTCACGTGGCCCACGTAACCGCAATGCTGCTCGAGGTGGGCCTCGACGCCGGACACCTCGGGTGTCCGCCTGATCGACCCTTGAGTCCCGCAGCCGACCGGGTGTGGGCTTCGCTCGGCCGCACCGGGGCAGAGCGCATCTTTCACAACTGCTCCGGCAAGCATGCCGCCATGCTTCGAGCCTGTGTCGCCCGTGACTGGCCGCTGGAGTACACGGGCCCGGAGCACCCGCTGCAGCGCTCCATCATTGCGGAGGCCTCCGATGCAGCCGGGCGCACTCTCGAGCCGACGGGAATCGACGGATGTGGGCTCCCGACCATGCGTTGCGACGTCACCGGACTGGCGCGGATCTTCGCTCGGCTGGTGACCGATCCCGACTATGCCGAGGTGACCGAGGCGGTCGCCCGTCACACCCCCCTGACGGTGGACGGCATGCGTGCCGAGGCCGTGCTGGCGCGATGGGTGCCGTCGGTCGTGAAGGGCGGCGCCCAG
This sequence comes from Acidimicrobiia bacterium, assembly GCA_036478235.1. Lineage (GTDB taxonomy): Bacteria > Actinomycetota > Acidimicrobiia > Spongiisociales > UBA11373 > JACZWZ01. The sequence goes on from JAZGDZ010000107.1 coordinate 36,445, forward strand.
GGGTCGCTTGGGCTGGGACTGCTCGGACACGGGATCGGATTTGCCGCCAAAGCTTGGACGGGGTTGTCGGCAGCGGCCGTCGTCGGGCTGATCGAACTGATGGACAGGGTCGGCGTGGTCCCCGAGTATCAGCGGTCTCATTTGGAAGCCCTGGCCCGTCCCGAGGTGCTCGGCGGAGGCCGGTCGGTGGGTAGCCTTCGGCCGATTCACGCATGAGCGGGTGGGACGACCTCGCCGGTGAGCCGCTGGCCCCCCACTTGGGCCCATTCCCGCATCGCCCCTTTCTCGAGACCTGCCGGCGTCACTGGCAGCGTGGCTCCCTGGAGATCGTGGCGACGCAGGGTGGGTCTGCGGCCGTCGTGATCGAAGACGGCGTTTGCCGATTCGCCGGTGAGCGTCATCTGACCGACTACCACTCGACGCTCGGACAGGACACCGAGGCTCTGGTGGGCCGCATCCTCGAGTTGGTCGGGCCTGGGGTCCGGTTCGACCTCGACTCGCTTCCCATCGAGGCAGCCGAGCCTCTTGTCGCAGCGTTCGGCTCGGCCGGTCTCGACGCGGAGCTCCTCGACGACGAATCGTGCCGGGTGGTGGAACTGTCGAAGCCGGCAGCGGGGGCATGGGAAGAGATGCTGGGTGTCAAGCACCGCCACGAACTGCGGCGCAAGCGACGCCGCTTCGCCAGGGGCCGCGGCGAGCCCGAGTTCGGCGGGGGGAGGGAATACTTCGACGCGTTCGTGTCCTTGCACCGGTCGGCCGCGGGTGACAAGGGCGGATTCATGACGGATCCGATGGCGAGCTTCTTCGCCGATCTCCTCGACCTGCCGGGATCTCGGCTCGACGTGCTGCTCGCCGGAGATTCGGTCGCCGCGGCGGCGTTCGGTTTCGAGGACGTCTCTGCGTACTACCTGTACAACTCGGCCTACGACCGGCGGTCGGCGGATCTCTCCCCCGGAATCGTGCTCATCGACCGGCTCATGCGTGAGGCGGCGACCTCCGGGCGATCTCGATTCGACTTCCTCAAGGGAAACGAGGAGTACAAGATTCGCCTCGGTGCCGCATCGCGGCCGCTCTATCGTCTCCGGGTGTGGTCGTGATACGACGCGTCGCATTCCTCTCCGTGCACACCTCGCCCCTCGCTGCACCGGGCTCGGGGGATGCCGGTGGCATGAACGTGTACGTCGACTCACTCGCCCGGACGTTGGCGGCTCGCGACGTACAGGTGGACGTGTTCACTGCCCGTGGGGACGACGGGTTCGACCAGGTGACCGAGGTGGTGCCCGGGTATCGGGTGGTGCACGTCGACTCGCCGGGGAGGGACCGCGCCGAGCGGATCGGCAGCTTCGCCGAGGGTGTCGCCAAGTGGGCAGCGGGCGAGGGCGCCGATTACGACGTCCTGCACAGCCACTACTGGCTGTCGGCGTGGGCGGGGGTGCTGCTGGAGACCGTGCTTGATGCCGCGCTGGCCATCTCATTCCACACGCTCGGCAGGGTTCGCGACGTCGGTTCCGGGGAGCCGCCGCAACCGCTGACGCGGATCGCAGCCGAGACCGAGGTCATTGCTCGGGCCGGATGTGTTGTTGCCTCCACACCGGTGGAAGCGGCCGATCTCATCGAGCACTACGGGGCACGACCCGAAAGGGTCTGTGTCACCCCGCCGGGAGTGGATCATTCCCTGTTCGGTCCCGGCGAAGCCGATGTCGCCCGGGCGGTTCTCGGGCTGCCGCCGGGACCGACGGCAGCCGTCGTCGGGCGGATTCAGCCGCTCAAAGGCATCGACCTGGCGATAAGGGCGATCGCTTCCCTGCCGCCGGTTCGGCTGCTGGTGGTCGGCGGCCCGAGCGGGCCGGCAGGCGAGTTCGAACTCGTGGCCTTGCGGTCGCTGGCCGCCGACCTCGCCCCGGGGAGGATCGAGTTCATGGAGCCTCTGCCGCATGCCGAGGTCGCCGACGTGTATCGGGCGGTGGACGTTCTGGTGGTTCCGTCGCTGGCCGAGTCGTTCGGCCTGGTCGCCGTCGAGGCGCAGGCGTGTGGGATCCCCGTCGTTGCCGCCAGGGTTGGGGGTCTCGGCTTCTCGGTGGCGGAGGGACGTTCCGGCCTTCTGGTCGATGGGAACGATCCAAGTGCTTGGGCAGCCGCCCTGGGGTCGGTGCTCTTCGATGAGGTGGAGGCGGCGCGGTTGGCCGCCGGTGCCCTCGCCCATGCAGAGCACTTTTCCTGGGAGATCACCGGATCCCGGCTGCTCGAGTTGTATCGCGGCCTGGCGTGAACCCATCCGATCTGGTTCGGTCGGTGACGGAAGCCTGGGTGGCCGACGAAGACGGTTCGGTCGTGTGGGCGGGGGATCACGAGGGCAGGCGCGGGATTCGAATGCGGCAGACGGTGCGCGACATGACCACGGTCTGGTTCGAGGTCGGGCAGCGAACCGTCTCCATCGAGGCCTACGTGCTACCGAAGCCGGCGCATCAAGCGGGCGAGGTGTTCCGACAGGCCCTGGTTCGAAACTCGGGGACCCGCCGGGTCCACTTTGCTCTCGACGGCCACGGCGCTCTCGTGCTCGTCGGGAGGATTCCGCTCGCCGAGCTCTCCGAGCACGAGCTCGAACTGGCGCTCGGAGAGGTCTATGAGCTCGTCGAGGTCTCTTTTCCGGCCCTGATCGCGGCGGCCCTTGGCCGCGAAAAGAAACCTCGTTGAAACTTGTCCAGACGGCTTGTGCACAACCCCCTGTGGATTGATGTGGAAATGTGGAGAAGTCTCTTCTCCAAACCGGAGATGGGTGTGAACAGGGGTCGAAGCTGTGACATAGGTGGCCGAAGGCGCGAAAACCGCGCCTGATCGGGCCTCTTGACTGCCCGCCGACCGCTTCGTATCTTCCGTCCTGCAAGGCCCAAGGTGCCGATGCGACGGAGCCTCGTTTGGGGAAGTGCGAGATGTCGTCGTGGAGGTTCCTTGGGCCTTGTCTTTTCCCCGGCGGGTCCCCTGCTTTCTTCGAGTCCCCAGTCCCCAGTCCCCAGTCCCCAGTCAGATCGGACATCATCTCGATGTCTGATGTCTGATGTCTGATGTCTGATGTCTGATGTCTGATGTCTGATGTCTGATGTCTGATGTCTGATGTCTGATGTCTGATGTCTGATGTCTGGCCAAGGGCCAACGGCTCCTCAAATCCCGAACATCAGCTCCCGCAGCCGAAAGCGCTCGAGGTTGTAGGTGTCGAGGTCGATCCGGACGGAGCCGAGCCGGAGCCCTCTCATGTCGTCTCCGGAGTTGGTGACGACTCGCAGCGTCGTGTCCTCGTATTCGAGCGCGCCCAGCCCGAGGCATCGGCCACCGCCGTCCTGAAGCCCGACCACGACCCGATCGAGCACGGCGGGATCGAGGCCCGCCGGCAGGGTCGGAGCGAAGACCGTCTCCCGCACCCGCCACCGCTGCAGCGGTGCGGCAAACGCAGCCGCCAACCGCTTGGCGCGGTGGGCGCGGCGCGCGTCCGGAGAGGCCGGAAGCACGCCGGGGTCGATCGGAGCCGTCTCCACGTCGGCAGAAAAGAATCGGCGCAGCATGCCGATAACCGGCTCCAGCTCCGCCCCGCGCTGCAGACCGACCACCACCTCCGGGCGCACCAGCTCCATCGTGTGGTACTTGAGCGTCTGGCCGACGATCCCCGAGATCGTGCTGGTGGTGTCGACGACAGTGAGATCGGCCTCGGCGCGGGCGGCCTCGACCAGTGCTGCGGTTGCCACCACCTGCTGTAGTACGACCCCTTCGGCTCCGATCGATCCGACGAAGTGGAGCCTGTCGGCGGTGGCCAGGTCGTCGAGGTCCGCTTGAGATCTCACGAGCTTGAGACCGGTGCAGGTCGGCGGTCCCGTGGTGGTTTGGTCGGTGTCAGCGTCGACGTACGCCATCACTTTGCCTGCCGCCAAGCCGGCGGCGAGCAGCCGCTTGGCAAAGGAGGTCTTGCCGGTGTCGGGGGCACCGAGAAGCATCACCACACCGCGGCGGCGCGCCAGATCGTCGAGCAACGGGCCGTGGATGTCGTCGGGCACCGGCGTCTCCCTGGTCGGAACCTCGATCGTAGTTGGGGGGTGTGGGTTCCGTCCCCGCCGGTATCCTCCTCAACCCATGGCCGTTCGCCCGATCTCCTTTCTCAGCGACTTCGGTTCGGTGGACGAATTCGTGGGGGTCGTCCACGGCGTCATCGCCCGCATCGCCGCCGACATCCCGGTGATCGACGTGACCCACGGGGTGCGCCGCGGTGATGTCCGGGCCGGTGCTCTTGCCCTCCTCAGGGCGGTTCAGTACCTGCCCAACGGCGTGGTCCTTGCGGTGGTCGATCCCGGCGTAGGTACCGGGAGGAGAGCCATCGCCGCCGAGACCGACTGGGGCCACTTCGTCGGACCGGACAACGGGCTGTTGGCCCCGGCGGTGGCGATGGTCGGCGGCGCCCAACGATTGGTCTCTCTCGAGGCCGAGGGCTTCCGGCTGCCGCGCGACGGGATCACCTTCGATGGCCGCGACGTGTTCGCCCCGGCGGCAGCCGTGCTGGCTTCGGGCGAAGCGCGACTCGACGACCTGGGACCCGAACTGGATCCGGTGTCGGTCACGCCTTTACTCCTGCCGCTCGTCGAGCATGCGGAGGGATCCGTCTCCGGGGAGGTGTTCTGGATCGATCACTTCGGCAACGCCCAGACGAACGTGACCCCCGACGACCTGCGCCTCGTCGGCCTCCAGCCCGGGTCTGATGTGGTAGTTCGGGTCGGCGCCTCCGAGCACGCGATGCGATGGGTCGACGCCTACGGCGACGGCGAAGCCGGCGTGATCCATGTCGACTCGTACGGGCTCATCGCCATCGCCGTCCCCGGGGGACGCGCCGACGAGGCATTCAAGCTGTCGGAGGGGCTGTCGGTAGGCTTCAAGTCGCCGACAGCAACTGGATGACGAACACCACTCCCGCAACGGTGAGCACGAGGAGCAGGAGCAAGATGGCGAGGACGGTGGCGGGGCGCATGGGGCGAGCGACAATAACGGATTCCTGATGGCCACCGTCCGCTTTCTCACTCGGACCGCTTGCCACCTCTGCGAGCGGGCGTTCCCGTTGATCGCTCGCAGAGCGAAACGGCTCGGCTGGGAACTCGAGATCGTGGATGTCGACGAGGTCGGTCTCGCCGGAGAGTACGGCGAGCGTGTGCCGGTGGTACTCGTAGACGGGATCGAGCGGTTGGCGGGCCTTTTCGGCCGGAGCGAGGTGCGAGAGGCCTTGCGCTGAGCAGACGGATTTGACGCTCTCGAACCTGGCCTATCGTGCCCTCGTGAAGCGGCCCGTACCCAAGGTCACGGTTCAACGCCTGCCGGTGTATCTCCGTTGTCTGGAGAACGTCGCTGCCGGGCAAACGAAGATCTCTTCCGAGGAGCTGGCGACGATGGCCGGGGTCAACCCGGCCAAGGTGCGCAAAGACCTGTCGTATCTCGGTAGCTTCGGGGTGCGGGGGGTTGGCTACGACACCGAGCATCTCAAGTTCCAGATCAAGGTGGAGCTGGGGCTCGAGGAGGATTGGCACGTGGTCATCGTCGGGGTCGGCAACTTGGGCCGGGCCCTGGCGAACTACGGCGGCTTCGTCGAACGCGGGTTCCGCATCGTCGGGCTGTTCGACGCCGACCCGGCCAAGATCGGAACCACCGTCAACGGGCTGATCGTCGAGCCTCTGGATCAGCTCGACCGCAAGGTGAAGGCCGAGAACGCGTTGATCGGCGTCGTCACCACGCCGGCGGAAGCGGCTCAGGAGGTCGCCGAGGCGCTGGCCCGGGCGGGCGTGCAGTCGATCCTCAACTTCGCTCCGACCGTCATCAAGCCACCCGACGGCGTCGATGTGCGCCGCGTCGACCTATCGACGGAGCTGCAGGTGCTCAGCTTCTACCTCCATCGCCGCAGAGCTTGACCGACGCTCTCAAGAAGTCGCCAGTCGCCAGTCCCCAGTCAGAGAGTGCGGCACCTCCTGCCAATGGCCAACGGCCGATCGCTAAGGGCGGCGAGCGCAGAGAGCAGATCACTCCCCCCTTGCGGGGGAGTCAGCGAACGGAGGATCACTCCCCCCTTGCGGGGGAGTCAATCGGCGGAGCCGATTGGTGGGGGGTGGACTGGCGCGGCGGAGCCGCGTGGCACCTACTCACCCTGTTCGGCCTCAATGCCTATGGCTCTTCGGCTGACACCTCATCGCAATGCGACCCGGGTCCCTGCCCGGGTCAGAAGTGAGCAGATGACTCCCCCCTTGCGGGGGAGTCAGCGAACGGAGTGAGCTGGTGGGGGGTGGGCAGGCGCGGCGGAGCCGCGTGGCACCTACTTCATACCCGTCAGGACATCGTTCCGCTTGCGGTGGAGGTCTGGTCCTTGCAGGAGATCGTTCCGGTGGGGGAAGGGGGTTTCCGTCAGGTCATCGTTCCGGTGGGTTCATCGCAGGATGCG
>JAZGDZ010000108.1:0-19411 GCA_036478235.1 Acidimicrobiia bacterium
CTAGGAAGTCGCCAGTCGCCAGCCACCGGTCACCAGTCAAAGTGTGATCGAGCGCGAGCCGGTCTCTGGCCGAATACTCCGGACTGGAGACTGGAGACTGGAGACTGGAGACTCAAGACTCAAAGAGTCTCTAGCCTCGTTCCGTCATGGAAATGATCCGTCTGCTCGACGTCGACGGGACCCTCATGGGGGATGCTCCGATCGACCCCGAGGAGACGCGCCGCCTGTTTGTTGCGATGCTCACCGGACGCGCTTACGACGCCAAATGCACCGCGATGCAAAAGCAGGGCAGGCTGGCGACCTATGCCCCCTTCGAAGGGCAGGAGGCCGCCCAGATCGGGTCGGCGGCGGCGTTACGGCCCGACGACTGGCTCGTCGCCACCTATCGCGACGCAGCCGCCATGTGGTTCCAGGGCTACCCCTGGGTCAATTTGCTGCTGGGACGGATGGGTGACGAACGCGGCGGGTTCGCACCCGAGGGCGTCAACGTGCTTCCGTCGTCGATAACGGTGGGAGCCCACCTGATCCACGCCGTCGGCCTGGGCTGGTCCGAACGGCTGCAGGGTTCGGATCGTATCGCCCTGACACTCTTCGGCGACGGTGCCACCTCCGAGGGCGACTTTCACGAGGCGATGAACTTTGCGGGTGTCTTTGCCACGCCCACGGTCTTCGTCTGCCAGAACAACGGGTTTGCGATCTCGATGCCCGTGGAGCGCCAAACGGCCGCGGAGCACCTCGCCGACAAGGCGGTCGGCTACGGAATGCCGGGAACCCTGGTCGACGGCAACGATCTGTTTGCGATGATCGCCGTGGTCGGGGATGCGGTCGCCCGCGCTCGGAACGGGGAGGGCCCGACGTTCATCGAGGCCGTCACCTATCGCCTGGGTCCGCACACGACGACCGACGACGCCGGCCGGTACCGCAACGATGAGGTGGTGGCGGAGTGGCGACGCCGCGACCCGGTCGACCGGGTTCGGACCTACTTGCGCGCCGCCGACGCCTGGGACGAGTCGTGGGAGTCGGAGATCGCCGCCGCGGCCGCCGCCGAGATCGAGGCCGCGGTGGCCGAGGCCGAGGCCCTCGAGCCGCTCGAGCCGTCGGCCATGTTCGATCGCATGTTTGCCCAACCGACATCGGCGCTCGATCGACAGCGCTCGGCGCTTCGCCGGGACGGTGCGCTCGATGCCTGAGCTCAACATGGCGCAGGCGATCAACGAGGCGCTCGATATCGCGCTCGCCTCCGACGAAAGGGTGGTCGTCATCGGAGAGGACGTGGGGACCACCGGCGGGGTGTTCCGGGTGACCGACGGCCTCCAGCAGCGGTACGGGGCCGAGCGGGTGGTGGATGCTCCCGTCGCCGAGTCCGGAATCGTCGGCGCCGCCTTCGGGATGGCGGTCGGGGGTCTGCGGCCCATCGCCGAGATCCAATTCCTCGGCTTCGCCTACCCGGCCTACGACCAGATCGTCAGTCATGTGGGCCGGATCCGGAACCGATCCAACCACAGGTTCACGGCACCCCTGGTGATACGGATCCCCTTCGGGGGCGGCGTCGGAGCCGCAGAGCACCACAGCGAGTCCTCCGAGGCGATTTTCGCCCATACCCCGGGGGTGAAGGTCGTTGTCCCGGCCACGCCGTACGCCGCCAAGGGGATGTTGCTGGCTGCCGTCGACGATCCAGATCCGGTCGTGTTCCTCGAGCCGATCCGAATGTATCGAGCGCTCAAGCAGGAGGTGCCCGAGGGCCGCTACACCCTGCCTCTGGGTAAGGCCGAGGTGGTGCGAGAGGGCAGCGATCTCGTGATCGTCGCCTACGGGGCGATGGTGCGGGAAGCGCAGCGCGCTGCCGACGTTCTGGCGACCGAAGGGATCTCGGCCGGCGTGCTCGATCTGCGATCGTTGTCCCCAGTCGATGAGGACGCCGTGGTGGCCGCCGCCCGTCGCAGCGGGCGTGTCGTCGTCGTGACCGAGTCCCACAGGACCGCAGGGATGGCGTCAGAGGTTGCGGCCGTGGTCCAGGAGCGGGCGCTGTATTCCCTGCTGGCCCCCGTGGAGCGAGTGACCGGATGGGACACCGTGGTGCCGCTCAAGCGGACCGAGCGGTTCTACGTTCCGGGCCCGGAGAGGATCGCACACGCGGCGCGACGGACGATGGAGGGCTGATGGCGTTCGAGTTCCGTCTTCCGGACATCGGGGAGGGCCTCACCGAGGCCACTGTGGTTCGCTGGCTCGTCGCCCTGGGCTCCGCGGTGGCCATGGATGAGCCCATCGTCGAGATCGAGACGGACAAGGCCGTGGTGGAGATTCCGGCGCCGCGTCCCGGTGTCGTGCTCCATCACGGTGCCGAGGAGGGATCGACGATCGCGGTCAATGATCTCCTCGTAGTGATCGGTGACCCCGGTGAGGAGTGGGAGCCCGGCACGGGCGAGATGCCACGACCCGCTGCGTCCGAACAGGCGGCTCCGATCGTGGGAACCCTCGAGGAGGCGGAGTCGATCGCTCCGAGTGGGGCAGAGCCCAACCGTGCCGGACCTTCCGTCGGTGGGGTGCCGGAGGCTCTGCCGCTCGTGCGGCGGCTGGCGGCGAGCCTCGGCGTGGACGTCGCCGATGTGCGGGGCAGCGGTCCCGGCGGCCGGGTCACCCGCGAGAACGTCGAAGCCGCGGCGCAGGTGACCGGCCCGGTGGAGCGGGTTCGGATGAGCCCGACGCGGCTGGCCATCGCTCGCAACCTCACCCGCTCCTGGCGGGAGATCCCGCATGTGACCACGTACGGTGAAGCCGACGCCGCCGGGCTCCTGGCGGAACGTTCACGACGGGCGGCGCAGTCCGGTGAGCCGATGCCCCTCGAAGCGATCCTGATGGATGTCGTTGTTCCGCTCCTGGCGGAGCACCGCGAGTTCAATGCCTTGCTCGATGGGAATGACGTGCTCTATCGCGAGACCTACGACCTCGCCTTTGCCGTGGACACCCCGAGCGGGTTGATGGTGGCCGTGGTGAGAGATGCCGACCGGCGATCCATCGAGGAGAACGGACGCGAGATCGTGCGGCTGGCGGCCGCCGCCAAGGAGCGGAAGATCACAGCCTCCGAGATGCGCGGCGCCACCTTCACGATCTCCAACATCGGCGCCGTCGGCGGCCGATTCGGGACGCCGATCATCCCTTACGGCACCTCGGCCATCCTGTCGGTCGGGCGGGCAGATGAGCGCCCGGTGGTCCGCGATGGAGAGCTCACCGTCGGAAGAGAGTTCCCGCTGTCGCTGTCGTACGACCACCGGATCATCGACGGGGCCAAGGGCCGGGCGTTCATGGCCGGCCTCATCGCTGCCATCGAGGCGCGTTCATGAGTGATCTCGATCGGATCCTTGCGGAATTGGCGTCGCTCAGGGATCGGCTGCAGGAGTCCGTCGATGCCGCCGAGCGAATCGGCCTGATGGGACGGTGCGACGAGCTGCACCGGGAGGCTCGGGAATTGGCGCCGGTCTCGAAGGGGGAGCTGCAGGTTCAGCTGAAGAGACTCGTCGTCGCATGGGAGACCTTGCAGCGACAGCGGATCGACGTGGTGAAACAAGCGGGCGATCTCGCCGCAGGCAATTTCGGCTTCACCTCGGACGCGGTGCGGCTCAATCAGAAGATCGACGAGGCCGGAGGGCGCCAGGAGCTGGAGCGAAGGATCGCCCTGTTGCGGGTGCGGATCGCCGAGTTTGACGGCTAACAATGGTCGGCTCCTGCGGAGCCTCCGCGATCGCCTCGCTGCGCTCGGCGGGCGATCGGTTTCAGGCAATCGCCTCGCTGCGCTCGGCGGGCGATCTTGCCTAACTCCTAACTCCTAACTCCTAACGTCCATCGCACCGTCGGCGAGGAACATGAACGACAGGAAGTCCCCGAAGCCGCGCGTGCGGGCACAACGGTGGCTCAGCTCGGCCACCTGGTCGCCGAGCCCGATCTCTTCGTGGGCCGCGAGCGAATTGAAGGAGAGTGTCGCTTGGTCGATCACATCGATGGTCGAGACCCGCATCGGTCTTGCGTTTCGAAAGGCCCCCAGTCCGCGTCCGGCCCACCAGCGGTGTTCGATGGCCGGCGCCGAGACCACGCCGACCGCGATCCCGTCTTCGTCTTCCAGTGCGATCAGAGTGGCCCAGACGGGCAGTCCACGCACGTAGTTCACCGTGGCGTCGATCGGATCGATGATCCAGCGCCGCCTCGAGTGGCCCTCGTCGCCGAACTCCTCTCCGGTGACGGCATCGCCGGGCCTTGCCGCGCCCAGGAGCCGGCGAATGGCGGTTTCGGCGTCCCGGTCGGCCTCGGTCAACGGCGTGTCGTCCGCTTTGGTCTCTACTTCGAGGTCGGTGGCTCGGAAGCGCTGAAGGGTCACCGCGTCTGCCGCGTCGGCTGCTTCGAGGGCGATCCTGAGGTCGTGGCGGAGCACGGCGACATGTTGGTCGGGACCCCGGCGTAGGGCAATGCGCTCGGTACCGTGGCCGCCGTGCCCGGAGCCATCCACGACGAGAACCCGTTCCTCGACCCCGAAGATCGCAGGGATCCGATTCGCCGTGTCCGGGGTCGGTTGTCGATGCCGGTGACCGTCGTCACGTCGGGGCCGGCCGAAGGACGCGCCGGGCTCACGGTCTCGTCGCTCATGATCGCCGAGGGCGATCTCTCCAGAGTGCATTTCCTCCTCGGCACCGAGAGCATGGTCTGGGACCGCATTCACCAGACCGGGTCGTTCATCGTCCACATCCTGGAGAGCCGGCATCGGACCATGTCGGCCGTTTTCGCCGGGTACCGTCCCAGCCCGGGCGGCCCGTTCGTGGGCCTGGAGGTGACCGACGGCGAATACGGTCCGGAGCTCGACGACGTCGCGACCCGGATCTACTGCCGCTACGAATCGGCGGCACCGGGGGACGGGGCATATGTGCTCGTCACGGGGATCATCGACCGGGTGGAGCTGCACGATCTGCGTTCCCCGCTGCAGTGGTTCCGCGGGTCTTATCGTCGGCTCGCCGGCGACGGAGCGGATGGGGCCTCTTCCTAGACTCGCCGGCATGACCGCCGACGCCCCGAGCGTGTGGCTGACGACGCTGGGCTGTGCCAAGAACCAGGTCGATTCGGAAAAGATAGAGGGTCTCCTCGTCGAAGCGGGATACCGCCGCGCCGCATCTGCCCCCGAAGCCGACGTCGTGATGGTCAACACCTGCGCATTCATCGAGGCGGCACGACGCGAGTCCATCGACGTGGTGCTCGAGCTGGCCGAAAGCAAGCGGTCCGGCGCCAGCGTCGTCGTGGTCGGCTGCATGGCGCAGCGGTACGAGACCGAGCTGGCCGACGCCCTCCCCGAGGTCGATGCGGTCGTCGGAATGGATCGGTACGGAGAGCTGGTCGGTCGGCTCGACGAGCTGACCGAGTGGCAGCCGATCAGGCTGGCATCGAGTTCGATGGACATCCTCTACGAGGTGCGGCGTCCGGCACCGTCGACACCGTTCGCCTATGTGAAGGTGGCCGAGGGGTGTGACAAGCCGTGCACGTTCTGTGCGATTCCCCAGTTCCGCGGCGCCCAGCGCTCCCGGCCCCCGGTCAACATCCGGACCGAGATCGAGTCGCTCGTCGGTCACGGCGTCGGTGAGATCGTGCTGGTGGCCCAGGACCTCGCCGCCTATGGCCGCGACATCGGTGCGCCCGGCGGGATCGTCGAGCTGTTGAGATTCGTCGGCGACATCGACGGGTTGCGCCGGCTTCGGCTGCTCTACCTCTATCCGCGGGAGATCACCGACTCACTGATCGGCGAGATGGCCTCCAATCCGATCGTGGCCGCCTACTTCGATCTGAGCCTGCAGCACGCATCGGGCCGGCTGCTCAGAGCCATGCGCCGGCCCGGTGACGGTCGGCGACACCTCGAACTGATCGACCGGATCCGGCAGGCATCACCGGATGCCGCTCTGCGCTCGTCGTTCATCGTGGGCTTTCCGGGCGAGACCGAGGACGATGTCGACGAGCTGGCGGGCTTCCTCGAGGAAGCGCGGCTGGATTGGGGGGGCTTCTTCCCGTATTCGCCCGAGGAGGGCACGGCGGCGTTGAGCCTTCCGGGGAGGGTGGACCCGGACGTGGCACTCGAGCGCCTCCGCCGTCTCCAGGAGACCCAGGATCGGTTGACGGCTGAGCGCAACTCCGAGCAGATAGGGTCGCGTCTCGAGGTCGTGGTCGACACGGTCGAGGACGGATCCGCGGTCGCCAGGTCGCATCGCGAAGCTCCGGAGATCGACGGTGTGATCCTGCTCGACCGCGGCAAGCCGGGGGAGTGGCTGACTGCGCGGATAACGGGGGCCTACGGCCAGGAGCTCGTTGGAGAGGTCGTCGCATGAGAGTGGACGTTCTGACCGTAGGCACCGAGCTGCTGCTGGGCCAGATCGTCAACACCAACGCGGCCGAGATCGGTTTGCGGCTCGCTCTGGCCGGACTGGATCACTTCCACCAGGCCGTCGTCGGGGACAACCTCGAGCGGGCAGCGGACGCCATCCGAGCGGCGGTCGCTCGCTCCGATGCCCTGATCATCACCGGTGGGATCGGGCCTACCCCCGACGACATCACCCGGGAGTCGATCTGCGCCGCAGCAGGCGTGGAGATGGCGTTTTCGGAGGAGTACGCCGACCACCTGCGCGGTTGGTGGGCTCGCCGCGGGCGCGATATGTCTGCCACCAACCTGCGCCAGGCGGAACACCCCGCAGGAGCCACCCTCGTCGACAACCCCAAAGGGACCGCTCCCGGCCTGCGCTTGAGGATCGAAGACACCTGGGTCTTTGCGCTTCCCGGCGTTCCCCAGGAGATGCTCCCGATGGTGGACGACGTCGTGATCCCGTTTCTCGAGGGCGAGAGGGGTGGAGCGGGAGCGGCGATAGAGAGCCGGGTGCTGCGGACCTATGGAGAGTCCGAGAGCCGGATCGCCGAGCTGCTCGACGATCTCTTCGAGGGGTCGCAGAACCCGACGATGGCCTTTCTCGCCAGCGACGGCGAAATCAAGGTGCGCCTCACGGCGCGGGCCGCATCCGCCGCCGAGGCAGAAGCCCTGATCACCCCCGTCGAGGCCGAGGTGCGGCGGCGGTTGGGACGCCTGGTGTTCGCAACGGGGACGGAGCCGATCGAGTCGATGGTGCTGCGAGCCGTCGAGGAGCGGGGTTGGACTCTCGGTACCGCCGAATCCGCCACAGGAGGCCTCGTTGCCGCCCGCCTCACCCGGGTGCCGGGGGCGTCGCGGGTCTTCCGCGGCTCGATCGTGGCGTATGCCAGCGACGTAAAGCGCGATCTTCTCGGCCTTTCCCGGGACGTCGTGGGGAGCGACGGCGTGGTCAGCGAGGCGGCGGCGCTGGAGATGGCTCGGGGCGGTGCGCACAGTCTCGGCGTAGACGTCTGTGTGGCGGTCACCGGGTCGGCGGGGCCCGATCCACAGGAGCGGGAGCCGGGGACGATGGTGTTCGCAGTGCGGACACCCGACGACACGCGCTCCCGGACCCTCCGGTTGCCGGGAGATCGGGAGCGGGTGCGGGCCTATGCGACGACGGCGGCTCTCCACTTCTTACGTCTGGCAGTGGGCGGAGAGTGGTGGCGCTGAGGAGGCTTTTCATCGCCGTGGCGCTCACCGATGATGCCCTCCATGCGCTTGCCTCCCTGCTCGACGGTGTGGCGATCCCGGGCCGTGCGGTGGCACCGTCCAATTGGCACATCACCCTTCGATTCATCGGCGACACCGACGACGTGACCGGCGACCGTCTCACTGCGGCTCTCGACGGAGCCGACCTCGGAGAGTCGTTTCTCATCAGGTGGGGCGGTCTGGGCGCCTTTCCCCGTCCCACCCGGGCCACGGTCCTCTGGGTCGGCCTCGAGGAGGGCGCCGAGCCGTTGCTGAGGCTGGCCGAAGCGGTCGAGGCTGCGGTGACGGCCGCCGGCGTTCCTTCTGAAGACCGTCCGGTTCACCCTCACCTCACCCTTGCCAGGATCAGGCCCGGGGAGGACGTCAGCTCGTTGGTCGGGTCGGTTGCCGCGCTTGACGTCCGCATGCAGGTGGAGCGCGTGTCGTTGTTCCAGAGTCACCTGGGCAGGGGAGGAGCCAGGTATGAGGTCGTGGAATCCTTCGCCCTGCGTTGACTGCTTGGCATCGAACACGTGTTCGGCTAACGTTGCATCACCCGGGCGGATACCATTGGTGTAATTCACTGGGGATCGTGTCACACCCGGTGCATACGGTTGAGATCGACATCCCATCGGAAGGAGCACCAGTGGAGCGGGACAAATCCCTCGATATGGCTCTCACCCAGATCGAGCGTCAGTTCGGCAAGGGCGCCATCATGAGGCTCGGCTCGGAAAACGTGATGAAGGTCGCCGCGATCCCGACCGGGGCACTGTCACTCGACCTGGCGCTCGGGATCGGAGGCGTGCCGCGCGGCCGCGTCGTGGAGATCTTCGGGCCCGAGAGCAGCGGGAAGACCACGCTGGCGCTGCACATCATTGCCGAGGCGCAGCGCAACGGCGGGATGGCGGCGTTCATCGACGCCGAGCACGCCCTCGATCCGCTGTACGCCAAGGCTCTGGGTGTGGACGTGGACGAGCTCCTCATCTCGCAGCCCGACACCGGGGAGCAGGCACTCGAGATAGCCGAGATGCTCATCCGGTCCGGTGCTCTCGACGTGGTCGTGATCGACTCGGTGGCGGCCCTGGTGCCGCGAGCCGAGATCGAGGGGGAGATGGGAGACACCCATGTCGGGCTCCAAGCGCGTCTGATGTCGCAAGCGCTGCGGAAGCTGGCGGGAACGATCAACCGGTCCGACACGACGGCGATCTTCATCAACCAGCTCCGTGAGAAGATCGGAGTGATGTTCGGCAGCCCCGAGGTCACTCCGGGAGGCCGTGCGTTGAAGTTCTACGCCGCCACTCGAATCGATATTCGCCGGATCGAGACGATCAAGGACGGGCAGGAATCGATCGGTAACCGAGTGCGGGCGAAGATCGTCAAGAACAAGGTGGCTCCGCCATTCCGGCTTGCCGAGTTCGACATCATGTTCGGAGAGGGGATCTCGCGCGAGGGAAGCCTGCTCGACGTCGCCGTGGAACACGACATCGTCCGCAAGAGCGGTGCCTGGTACACCTACGAGGACGATCAGCTTGGTCAGGGGCGCGAGAACTCCAAGCGGTTCCTGAGGGAGAATCCGGAGATCGCCATGCAACTCCAGGCCGAGGTTCTCGAAGCGGTGGGCCTGGCGGACACGCCCGCGGACGAGGAAACGACCGGAGCCGAGCCGGATGCGACGACACCCGAAGCGAAGGGAGCCGCCGTCAAGGCGGCGAAGTCGAACGGGGCGGCTAAGGCCTCGGAATCGATCGAGAGGGTCGGCAAGCTCGACGACTCCGGCTGAAGTTCGTCCGCCTCAGTTCGGTCCCCGCGGTACGATGCGTATTCACGCGCATATCAGAACGCATATCAGACACTGACACCGAGAACGTAGGAACAAGGCGAGTAGAGCGGGTTCGTCGGGGGGCGAGGCGACCCGATCGTGGACTCATCGCTGCGAGCGATGTGCGCGTCGAGCCATCAGGCTCGGCGCGTCCGTGACTCTGGGCTCGCCGAGAGGAGTGCAGGCATGGTGACCGCGGTGATCTCGGCTGGGGTGGGCATCGTCGCCCTGCTGGTCGGCGCGCTGGTCGGGGGACGGTTTCGGCGACGGATCCTCGGTCGGACCGGTACCGCCGCAGACGACCTGGTGAGCTCAGCGCGGTCGGAGGCTCAACTGGTGCTGGAGCGCGCCGAGGGCGAGGCACGGGCGATCGCCGACGCCTACAAGGAGCGCGAGGAGGAGGCCCTCCAGCACCGCAGGGTCGAGTTGGATGCTCGCCAGGAGCGCCTCGGACAGCGGGAGGGCACCCTGGAGCAGCGGGCGGCGAACTTGGCACAGCGCGAGGCGCACCTCATCGAGCGTGAGAAGGAGACCACCGAGGCCCGGCGCAGTGCAGACCAGTTGATTGAGGCGGCTCGCGCCGAGCTGGAGTCGGTCGCCGGGTTTGACGCCAGGGCTGCGAAGGAAGAGCTGATGCAGCGAGTCGAGGACGAGGCTCGCCGCGATGCGATGGTGCTGATGCGGGACATGGAGCTGAAGGCGCGCGAGGAGGCCGAGCGGCGCGCCCGGCGAATCCTTACTTCGACCGTGCAGCGCCTGGCGTCGGAAGTGGTGGCCGAGACGACTGTCGCGGTGGTGGAGCTGCCCAGCGACGACATGAAGGGACGCATCATCGGGCGCGACGGCCGCAACATCAGGGCGTTCGAAGCGACGACGGGGGTGAACATCATCGTCGACGACACGCCGGAGGCGGTGGCTCTTTCGGCGTTCGATCCGGTTCGACGTGAGGTCGCCCGGCGGGCCCTCGAACGGCTGGTCGAGGACGGCCGGATCCACCCGGCGAGCATCGAAGACGCCTACGAGAAGGCGTTCGACGAGGTCGAGCAGAGTGTGCGGGACGCCGGCGAGTGGGCGACGCTGGAAGTCGGCGTGACCCGGGTCCACCCCGAGGTGGTGAACCTCCTCGGACGGCTCAAGTACCGGATGTCGTACGGCCAGAACGTGCTTCACCATCTCGTCGAGTCCGCCAAGGTGGCCACGATGCTGGCCTCGGAGCTCGGAGCCGATGCAGAGGAGGCGAGGAGAGCAGCCTTCCTCCACGACATCGGCAAGGCGGTCAGTCACGAGCTGGGTGGCTCGCACGCCTTGGTGGGCGCAGAGATCGCCCGGCGCTTCGGCGAGGACCCGGCGGTCGTTCACGGCATCGAGGCGCATCACAACGAGGTGGAGCCACGCACGCTCACGGCGATCATCGTTCAGGCCGCCGACGCCGTTTCGGCCGCCCGGCCCGGTGCCCGTCGCGAGGCGGTGCAGTCGTACGTCCGCCGGCTGGAGTCGCTCGAGGAGATCGCCCTCTCATTCGAAGGGGTGGAGAAGGTCTTCGCCATGCAGGCCGGCAGAGAGGTGCGGGTGGTGGTCGATCCGGGGACGATCGACGATCTCGGTGCCCACGATCTGGCGCGTCGCATCTCGAAGCGCTTCGAGGAAGACCTGCAGTATCCCGGCCAGATCCAGGTGACCGTGATTCGCGAGCTGCGCGCCACCGATTACGCCAGATGACCGGACTCGGACTTCCCACGGTGCGGGAGCGCCGCGTTCCCACCAGGAGCGGGCTGCGCTACCTGGTTCGAACCTTTGGCTGTCAGATGAACGAGCATGATTCGGAGCGGATCGCAGGGCTGTTCGAAGAGGACGGCATGATCCCGGCGGAGAGCGCGGCCGATGCCGACGTGGTCCTGCTCAACACGTGCTGCATTAGGGAGAACGCCGACAATCGGCTCTACGGCAACCTCGGGCAGCTCAAGGCCGTGAAGGATCGGCGGCCCAACATGCGAATTCTCGTCTCCGGATGCCTGGCGCAGAAGGACCGCGATCTCGTCAGGGCGAAGGCTCCCTGGGTCGACGTCGTGTTCGGCACCCACAATCTGCATCGGGCGGTGACGCTGCTCGACCATGTGGATGAGTGGGGACCCGTCACCGAGGTCTGGGAGGAGACCACCTCGATCGACGAGGTCCCATCGACCCTTCCCGCACGGCGTGAGTCGCCTCATACGGCCTGGGTCACGATCACCATCGGCTGCAACAACGGCTGCACGTTCTGCATCGTGCCGCTGGTGCGCGGGCGCGAGATCTCCCGTCGGCCCGCCGACATCGTCCGCGAGGTCGGGGCGCTTGCCGCCAACGGTGTCGTCGAGGTGACGCTTCTGGGCCAGAACGTCAATTCCTACGGTCGGGACCTTGCCCTCAACGGTCGCCGTCGCCCCATTTTCGGCGATCTGCTGCGCCGCGTCGGCGATGTCGAGGGCATCGAGCGGATCCGATTCACCAGTCCTCACCCCAAGGACATCAAAGAGGACGTGGCGATTGTGATGGCGGAGACGCCGGCCGTGTGCGAGCAACTCCATCTGCCGCTGCAGAGCGGAAGCGCCTCGGTTCTGCGCGCCATGCATCGGGGCTATACGCCGGAGAGGTTCCTCGACAAGCTCCGCATGGTGGAATCGATCGTTCCCGGGCTGGCGACTTCGACCGACGTGATCGTCGGCTTCCCCGGTGAGACGGAGCGGGACTTCCAGGCGACCCTCGACGTCGTGGCCGAAGCTCGCTTCGACAGTGCATTCATGTTCATCTACTCGCCCCGTCCCGGCACCGCGGCCGCCGGGATGGACGATCAGGTGGAAGCCGAGGTCGCCTCGGAGCGCTTCAATCGGCTCGTGGCGCTGCAGCGCCGGATCACCCTGGAGAAGAACGAGGACCTGGTGGGCACAACGGTGTCTTTGTTGTCCGAAGGACCCTCGCCCAAGGACGCGGCATTTGCCTCCGGGCGCACCCGCGGCAACAAGATCGTTCACGTACCGGGAGAGATCCGTGCCGGTTCCTTTTTCGAGGCCGTCGTCGAACGGGCTGCCCCCAGCCACCTGATGGGACGGGTGGCTCCCTGAGGCCGATAGCCGCGCTGCTCGGCCCCACCGCGGCCGGCAAGAGCGCCGTCGCCATGGCGGTCGCCGAACAGGTCGAGGCCGAGATCATCTCCGTCGACTCGATGCAGGTCTATCGGTGGATGGACATCGGTACCGCCAAGACCTCTCCGGCGGAGAGGGCGAGGGTGCGTCACCACATGATCGACGTCATCGAGCCGTCCGAGTCCTATTCGGTGGCGGAATTTCGCGCCGAAGCCCTCGAGAGCACCGCCGATGTCATCGGCCCCCTCCTGATCGCTGGGGGGAGCGGGCTCCATTTCCGGTCGTTGGTGGATCCCTTCGACTTCGCTCCGGCGGACGAAGGAGTGCGCGCCGAGTTGGACTCGAGTCCTTTTGAGGACCTGGTCGGAGAGCTGCTCGAGGCCGATCCGGCGGCACCGGCCCACGTGGACATGGCGAACCGGCGGCGGGTGGCGCGGGCCGTCGAGGTGTTGCGCATCACAGGGATGACTCCCAGCCTTCGGGCGGCCTCACCGCGAGCTGCCGCGGTGCGCACCTACCAGGCGGAGCGGCCGGTTATAGCCGTGGGCCTCGATCCCGGCCCGGTGCTTCGGGAACGGGTGGAGCGGCGTTTCGCTCGGATGATCGAAGCCGGCCTGCCGGCTGAGGTCGAGCAGCTCATGCCCCACTGGGGGACAACCGCCTCGCAGGCCGTGGGCTATCGGGAGATGGCCAGAGTCGTCGTCGGCGATTGGACGCTGGAGGAGGGGATTCGGCGAGCCGTCGACGCCACCACCTCGCTGGCGCGCCGGCAACGGACCTTCTTCAGGCGCGACCCGAGGATCGCTTGGCTCGAATGGGATGATGACCCGCAGCTGCTTGCCGAGCGAGCGTTGCGTCGATTCCAGGAGGCGGCGTGGACTTCGTGAAGATGGAGGGCCTCGGCAACGATTTCGTAGTTTTTGAAGGACCGCTGTCGCCCACCGCGGAGGAGATCGCCGACTGGTGCGACCGGCGCCGGGGAGTGGGCGCCGACGGGGTGCTGGTTGTGTCGCCGGTGGACGGATCGAGCATCGCCATGGAGTACTGGAACGCCGACGGGTCCGCGGCGGAGATGTGCGGCAACGGCCTGCGGTGTGTTGCGCGATACGCGGTGGAACGGGGGCTGGTCGGCTCCACGGCCTTCACGGTGATGACGCCGTCGGGCCCGCGGCGCGTCGAGGTGGGGGCGGAATCCGTCCGCGCCGAACTCGGCCCGGTTTACGGCGGGGGAGAGGTGGTGCAGCTCGCCGGATACGATCTGACGTCCGTGTCGGTCGGGAACCCACACGCGGTTGCATTCGTACCCGATTGTCACGCGGTTCCGGTCGAGGCCGTGGGCCCGGCGGTCGAAGGCGATCCCGCCTATCCGGAGCGGACCAACGTGGAGTTTGCCACCGTCTTGGCACCGGATCGGATGGCGCTGCGGGTGTGGGAGCGGGGTGTCGGAGAGACCCTGGCCTGCGGGAGCGGCGCCGCCGCCGCGGTCGCCGAGGCGTGCCGCACCGGCCGCACCGGCGCCAGGGTGATGGTTCAGCTTCCCGGCGGGGAGCTGCTCGTGGAGATCATCGACGCCACGGCCTGGATCGAGGGACCGGCCCGTCGGGTGTTCGAGGGGTCCCTTTAGGAGCCCGCAGAGCAATACATGTCACTCATCTCGACGACCATCCATCGCCACTCGCGGTGTCCTCGGCTCCGCCATTCCTGAGAGAGGAGTGGCGAAACCGAGGTCCTTGCGAGTGGCGCGCCTGGCCGCCGATCTGAGCAACGGCATCACTCAGCAGACTCCTACCTGACCGAGCGGAGGACGGCGACGACGCGTCCGAGGATTTCGACACCTTCTTCGAACACCATGGGTTCATACGACCGGTTCTCCGGGACGAGGACGATCCGGCCCGAGTCGCGGCGGAGGCGTTTGACGGTGGCCTCCTCGCCGTCGATCAGGGCGGCCACCAGATCACCGTCGTTGGCGTCCGGCTGGCGTCGGATGACGACGAGGTCCCCGTCGAAGATGCCGGCGTCGATCATCGAGTCGCCGCGCACCCTAAGCATGAAGACCGGGTCGTTGCCCACGATTTCGGTCGGCAGCGGGAAGATCTCTTCGATGTCCTCCTCGGCGAGGATGGGGCTGCCGGCGGCGATTCGGCCGACGAGAGGGACGTCACGAACCGGCGCCCGGCGGAGGTCGCCGTCACGCCCGTGGTCGACTACTTCTATCGCCCTCGGCTTGGACGGGTCGCGCCGGAGGTAACCGTGTTCGACCAGCGTGGAGAGGTGGCTGTGGACCGTCGAAGGCGAGCTCAGGCCCACGGCATCACCGATCTCGCGCACCGATGGGGGATAGCCGCGTCGCTGCACGGTTTCGAGGATGAGATCGAGGATCTGCCGTTGCCGGTCGCTGATGTCGGTCGGTGCCATTCCGGGCCTCCCTGTCCGGGCCACGGTAACCAGTCGATGGGCCTCAGGCAAACATATGTTCGACTTGACAAGCGAACATGCGTTCGATAACTTGATGCTCCCAGAGCGAACACACGTTCGTTAACCCGGTGCATATAGCCGGTTCAGACGGTGGGCTCATGACGGTGGGCCCAAGACGGTGGTGAGCGTGTGAGAGCACCGGACCCGACGACGGGTCATACGACGAGTAGGGAGCGAGCAGACGCCATGACGATCTCCGCCAGCACACCGCTACGGGTTGTGGTTCTCCTCACTTCAGTCGCCTTGGCGCTGCTCCTCCTGCTCGCCGGCATCACGGTGGCGGCCCGCGCCGAATCCACATCGGCGGGTGACACGGTGACCGCCCAGATAGAGCATCGGGTCACCGCCGGCGACACTCTGTGGGACATCGCAGCCGAATACACCGACCCCGGCGAGGACATCAGGGAGACGATCCACGACATCATGCGGGCCAACGGACTCGACTCGAGCGTGATCGTCGTGGGGCAGGTGCTTGTCGTCCCGCTCGACTTCTGATCGCGCCGGGAACATCGCAGTCGGGGTACGCTCGCCGTGCAATGCGTTGTCCCTATTGCGGAGCCGACGACTCGAGGGTGGTGGACAGCCGACGCGCTGAGGGTGGGAGCACCATCCGCCGCAGGCGCGAATGTGAGTCGTGCGGGAATCGTTTCACGACCTATGAGCGCCGTGAACACGCCGTGGTGGTTCGCAAGCGGGACGGGAGTGCCGAGCCATTTTCCTCGGCGAAGGTGATCTCGGGGGTGAGCCGGGCGATGGCCGGCCGGGAGTTGGCCCCGGGGACACTCGACGGCCTGGTCCGATCGATCGAGAGCTTCTCCGAGGAGCAGGGGCCGGAGGTGTCCACCGAGGAGATCGGAAAGCGGGTGCTCGACGCCTTGCGCGAACTCGACGAGGTCGCCTATCTGCGATTTGCCTCCGTGTACAAGGAGTTCGAGGGCGCCGGCGACTTCGAGCGCGAGGTGGCGGCCCTGGAGGATCGGGCATAGTGCCTCGACAGACAACCTTTGCGGGGTTCTGCCGGCCCGGAACGCCGCTCGCGGCGTCCTCGTCCTCGAAGTAGTGCACTACTACGCCTTCGTCCTGCGTCCTTCCGAGCGACGTAGAACACAGCGCTGCCCGTGGGGCAGCACTTCCATGCGCAGGCGCTTCGGGGCCGAGTAGGACCCGAACGCCGGAGCTAGACCCCTGACTCGGCATCGACACCACGAATGTTTGCCTGCCAAGGCACTAGCGGGTCGCCGTCAGCACCTCTGCCTGGGCGATGGCGGCTCGGAGGTCTTCGATGCGCTCGCTGACGGTGCGCGAGACGGAGGTGAGCGCCACCTCGAGCTCGGCGTCCAGCAGCTGGCGGCGGGCAGTGATCTCGGAGATGAGAGCGTCTGCAACCTCGGCATCGCCGCGGCGAAGAGCCAGTAGGTAGCGGTCGCTCCAGTCGGGGATGGAGTCCAGCGCCTCGTCCAGCCGGTCCAAGTAGTCCCCGAAGGTGGCGTTGGGTTCGAGGCCGGCCAGCGTTCTGAGTGTCTCCGTCTGCATGTCGGCTATCGCCTGGCTGGCCGGTTCGATCAGCTCGTCGGGAGCCTCGAAGGGGAGTGGCGGGACGCTGAACAGCGCCTCCGTGGCCGCCAGGTAGGTGGACGCGGTATCGAGATCGGCTGAGATCGCGGTGGCGACATCCACCATGGCGAGGAGGTGATCCTGGGCCGCCGCTACGTCTCCGAGTGATCCCTGGGGAACGAACGGGGGGAGTCCCGGAAGATCCTCCGCAGCGACCGAGAGCAGCTGGTCGGTGGCAAGGCCGAACGCCAGGGCGGCATCGATATCGATGTTGGGAAGAGCAGCCTCGAGATCGACCACCGCATCGGAGAACCTCTCAAGCTCGGTGTAATAGTCGGCGAGGCGCTCATCGGCCTGAGTGTCGGAGATCGTGCCCAGGCCGCGCACGGCGATGATCGCCAGAGCGCCGAGCACGAGGGCGGCTCCAATGATGGGCCATCGGAAGGAGCGGTCACCGGACACCACTTTCTCGAGCGGTCGCGGACGCCAGTCGAAGTCGATGTCCCCGGCGAGCTCGTCGTTGGCGGCGGGCGAGCTCGGCTGCGCCACCCGGGCAGGTGTCGTCTCCAGCATGTCGATGACCGATCTGCGGTTCGCCTCGCGTCGGCGACGGCCTATCCGCATGGCGGCCTCCAGAGTTTCGAGGGCATAATCGACCGGATGGAGATCCTGCTCAAGCGCCTCGATCCTGGACTTCCCGTTCCGTCCCGGGCCCACCCGGGCGATGCGGGGGTGGACCTGTTCGCCGCCGAGGCCGTGTCGATTCCACCCGGTGGACGCCATCTGATGCCGACCGGCGTGGCCGTCGCCATCCCCGACGGGAACGCGGGGCTGGTGACCCCGCGGTCGGGGCTGGCGGTGCGGCATGGTGTGGGCATCGTGAATGCTCCCGGGCTGGTCGATAGCGGTTATCGGGGTGAGATCAAGGTCATCTTGGTCAATCACGGGCCGAAAGCGGTTGATATCGGACGCGGGGATCGAATCGCCCAACTGGTCGTGGTCGCCGTCGCCTCTCAGGTGTTCCGCGAGGTCGAGGAGCTCCCGGAGAGTCCCCGCGGCGAGGGCGGGTTCGGGTCCACCGGATCATGAGTGCTCGGGTGCCTTTGGTATATTGACCAGCCCGCGGACGTAGCTCAGTTGGTAGAGCGTCACCTTGCCAAGGTGAAGGTCGCCGGTTCGAGACCGGTCGTCCGCTCGGAGGGGCGACCTGGTGTCGTCCCTTTTCCAGGCCTGGCGGCGTGGCCGAGTGGCTTAGGCAAGGGTCTGCAAAACCCTCTACCCCGGTTCAATTCCGGGCGCCGCCTCGACGGCCCCGGTCTACCATCCGGGACCCGACAACCGAGGGCGCTTAGCTCAGGGGGAGAGCGCTTCCTTGACGCGGAAGAGGTCCGGGGTTCAAATCCCCGAGCGCCCACCAGAGAAATCCCTTGCGGTGCAAGGGATTTCTCCCTATCTGGAAGGAAACTCGATCGCCTCGGGGGCGCGCTGAGGGCGCGGAGAGGGCGCGGCAGCTTCGTCGAGACGGTCGGCCACACCTTGGTCGAGGCCTTCGAAGAGATGCCCATAGGTGTCCAATGTCGTCCGGATCGATGCATGTCCGAGGCGGCTCTGTATCACCTTCGGATGCTCGCCCTGGGCGATCAGCAAGGCGGTGTGGGTGTGCCGCAGGTCATGAAACCGCATCGGTTCACCAACGGACGACCGGACCGCGGGCAGCCAATACCGCCGCCGGAAGTTCGTGCGACGCAAGGGTGTGCCTTTGGTCGAGGTGAAGACGAGATCCTCTGTGGGGTTACGGGCAAGGTGGGTGGCCAGTTCGTCGCAGAGGAAGCGCGGCAGCGTCACAGTCCGGCGTGAGGCGGTCGTCTTCGGCTCCTTGAAGTAGACACGGCCTCTGACCTCCACGAGCGTCTCAACGATGGTGAGCCGCCTCCGGAGGAGATTCAGGCGGCGAACCCTGAGCCCTGCGAGCTCAGCCCACCGGAGCCCCGCATAGGCGGCCGTTAGCACCAGGACTCGGTGATGATTGGGAACGGCGCCGACCAATGCCGAGATCTCCTCGACGTTGAGGAACCGCATTTCAGTATTGCGCAGTGGTGGGAGCTTGACTCGTGCTGCTGGGTTGTGGCCGATGATGGAGTCATCCACGGCACTGTGCAGCGCCCCAGAGAGGAGCTGGTAAGCCTTGCGCACTGTGTTCGGCGCGTAACCCTGGGCGACTAGCGAAGAGATCCAACCTCGAACATCGGCCGGCTGAATCTCCGAAAGGCGCGCGTTCTCGAAGGTCGACAGCACGAGACTTCTTCCAACCGAGTCGTCCCGAGCGCGCGTAGTGGGCTCGAGGTTGACGCGACCATTGATCCATTCGTGCCACCACTCACCGAAGGTGACCCGACCAAGGTTCGGGTCCACCCACTTGCCGCGGTCGCGTTTGGCGAGCTCGGATCGGAGCCAGCGTTCAGCGTCGACCTTGCGATCCCAGGTACGAGACCTCGTCTGACCCCCGGCCACTCGGTAGCGGGCTTTCCAGCGCCCTGCTTCGGTCTTAGTGATCCACGCCATGAGCTGTACCCCCTGCGGTTGCACGTTACGCGTCGAGTGTGACACCGACCATGGTCCGCTGATCGGGGTCCCGGTAGCGGACATCCCAACGAATCTCACCGCTCGCGGTGGGTCGCTTCTGAATGCTGGCCATAGCGCTCCCCCTGCGTGATGGGCTGCCGCAACGTCGGCACCTTGGCGGCGACTCTACCGGTGGCCCTCAAGGACGGTCCAGCGCAGAAGGCGGTCGTCGGCGATTGGGCTGTGACTCTCCGACGCGTTCTCGGA
>JAZGDZ010000109.1:0-18204 GCA_036478235.1 Acidimicrobiia bacterium
GTGCGAGTTCGATGACGGCACCGTCATCACCCCCGACACGGCGCGGCGGGTCGCCTGTGACGCTTCGATCAGCCGGGTGGTCACCCGAGGCGAATCCGAGATCCTCGATGTGGGTCGAACCACCCGCACCATCCCCGCCGCCATTCGAAAAGCGCTGATCATCAGGGACCGTCACTGCCAACATCGGGGATGTGATCGGCCTCACCGCTGGTGCGACGCCCATCACATCACCCATTGGGCCCACGGCGGACCCACCAGCCTCGACAACCTCACCCTCCTATGCCGACGCCACCACCGCGCCGCACACCAAGACGACCAGGCCGTCGCCCGCCAATGAGGAGAAGGGGAGCCAAGTCCGTTCTCAACCGAGCAACTCGCCGCTGCCTCGCGACAGGTGCAGGAGGCTTCTCGCGGTCCGCAGCCAGGATCCGATCGATCGGCTGCCGCGAGATCTGGAACAGCCACAGACCATCCCACGATGCCCAGGCGTCGTGCCACAGGGCTCCCCAGAAGTCGTAGATCTCCGTCATCGGGCCTCACCCCGCCGGCCCGGGACACGTTCGGCAGCGCACCGAACTACGCCCCGGGGTTTCTCTTCGGTCGGATCGCAAACCTACCGATCGGCGCTGGAGCGTGTCGGGGGACGGCTGAGATAGAGAGACGAGTTGTTGCTAACCGAGCCCCTGCGCCTCCACGAAGGAGCTGAGCACGTCGTCCATGTCGGGATGGCCGATCTCGTCGAGCTCGTAGGTGACCCTGGTGTGCGGCTTGTCGATCTCGAGCACCCTGGTCAGATCGATCGGGGTGCCGATCACGACGACGTCGCACTCGGTGGCGTTGATCGTGGCCTGCAGGTCCTTGATCTGATCCGCCCCGTACCCCATCGCCGGCAGCACGGTCCCGATGTCGGGGTAGGACTCGAATGTGTCGATCAGGCTGCCCACCAGATACGGCCTCGGATCGACGAAGGCCGCGGCCCCGTGCTGGGTGGCGGCGACGACCCCGGCCCCGATCTTCATCCCGCCATGGGTGAGTGTCGGCCCGTCCTCCACCACGAGCACCCGCTTGCCCCGGATCATCTCCGGATCGTCCAGAACCGGAGGTGAGGCAGCCTCGACGACGGTCGCCATCGGATTGTGCTCGGCGATGTTGGCCCTGACCTCCTCGATCCCTTCTCGTCCGGCACTGTGCATCTTGTTCATCACGATGACGTCGGCTTGGCGGAAGTTGATCTCCCCCGGGTAGTACGACACCTCGTGTCCCGGGCGGTGCGGATCGACCACCGTGATGAGCAGGTCGGGCTCGTAGAAGGCGACGTCGTTGTTGCCGCCGTCCCACACGATCACGTCGCACCCGTCGGGATCGTTCTCGGCCGCCCGGATCACCGCCTCGTAGTCGCTACCGGCGTAGACCACGTTGCCCCGAAGGATGTGGGGCTCGTATTCCTCCATCTCCTCGATCGTGCACTCGTGCCTCTCGAGATCGGCGATCTCGGCGAAGCGCTGCACCTTCTGCGCGGCGAGGTTGCCGTATGGCATCGGGTGGCGGATGACAACCACCTTTAGCCCCTTGCTCATCAGCACCTCGACGGTGCGACGCGCCGTCTGACTCTTGCCCGCCCCGGTCCGCACCGCGCACACCGCCACCACCGGCTTGGCGCTCTTGATCTGGGTGTCCTTGGGGCCGAGGAGTGTGAAGGACGCACCGGCGCTCATGACGATTGCGGCGACCCTCATGACGTGCCCATACGAGATGTCGCTGTAGGAGAAGGCACACTCGTCCACCTCGAGTTTCTCGATCAACCGGGACAGATCGTCCTCGGAGTGGATTGGGATCCCTTCCGGATACAGAGGTCCGGCGAGCTCGGCGGGGAACCTTCGGCCCTCGATTCCTGGTATCTGGGCGGCGGTGAAGGCGACGACCTCCGTCGACGCGTCGTCTCGATACCTCGTGTTGAAGTTGTGAAAATCCCGACCGGCCGCCCCGATCACAATCACCTTGCGCCGCATGTCGGGTACCTCCATACATCCGATCCGCCCAATCCTGGCCTCAGATCCATCACTCGCTCCAATCGAGCACGACCTTGCCGCACTCCCCCGAGGCCACGACATCGAATGCCTCCTCGAAGTCGGCCACACCGAAGTGGTGGGTGATCACGGGAGAGACGTCGAGCCCGCTCTGCAGCATCGCCGCGACCTTGTACCACGTTTCGAATATCCGTCGTCCGTAGATCCCGCGGATGGTCAGCCCCTTGAAGATCACCTCGTTCATCTCCACGGTCACGTCCCCGGGTGGAATGCCCAACACCGCAACCTTCCCGCCGTGGTTCATCGTCTCCAACATCTGATTGAAGGCGGATTCGCTGCCGGACATCTCGAGGCCCACATCGAACCCCTCCGTCATCCCCAGCTCGTCCATCACGGGCTCCAGCGATTCCGTCCGCACGTCGACAACTCGGTCGGCGCCCATCCCGCCGGCGAGCTCCAGCCGGTACGGGTTCACGTCGGTGACTGCGACGATCCGCGCTCCGATGTGGCGGGCGATGGCCGTCGCCATCAACCCGATGGGACCGACGCCGGTGATCAGCACGTCCTCACCCACCAGGTCGAACGCCAGTGAGGTGTGGGTGGCGTTGCCCAGCGGATCGAGCACCGAAGCGAGGTCGTCGCTGATGTGATCCGGCACCGGGAACACGTTCTCGGCGGGGAGCGTCACATATTCGGCGAACGCACCCGGACGAGTCACACCGAGCCCGACGTGGTTGTGGCAGAAGTGCCGGCGGCCGGCCCGACAGTTCCGACAATGCCCGCAAGTGATGTGGCCCTCGCCCGACACCCGCTCCCCCACCTCGAGCCCGTGCACCTCCGACCCCAGGCGGACGATTTCCCCCATGAATTCGTGGCCCACCACCATCGGCACCGGGATCGTCTCCTCCGCCCACTGGTCCCAATTGAGGATGTGGAGATCGGTGCCGCACACCGAGGTCTTGCGTACCCGGATGAGGACGTCGCGGTCGGCGGGACGGGGAACCTCGACGTCCTCCATCCACAGACCCTTCTCCGGCTTCGCCTTGACCAGCGCCCTCACGCAACGACCCCCATTGCGCGTCCGATCGCGGTGAACGCATCGACCGCCCGCCCGATGTCGTCGGCGGAGTGGGCCGCCGACATCTGGGCGCGAATCCTCGCCTCCCCCTCGGGCACGACCGGAAAGGAGAAGCCGATCACGTAGATCCCCTCGTCGAGCAGCTTCGCCGCCATCTCCGTCGCCACCCTGGCGTCACCCAGCATCACGGGGATGATCGGGTGCCCCGCCCCGGCGAGTGTGAACCCAGCCGCCTCCATGCCCTGGCGAAACAGCGCTGCATTGCCGGCCAGCCTCACCCGCAGCTCGTCGGACTCCTCGATCAGGTCGAGCGCCCGCAGCGTGGTGGCGGCGATCACCGGGGCCAACGAGTTCGAAAAGAGGTAGGGGCGGGACCTCTGCCGCAGCCAGCCGATCACCTCGGCACTCCCGCTGGTGTAGCCGCCGGAGGCTCCACCGAGTGCCTTGCCGAACGTTCCGGTGAGGATGTCGACCCGTCCTTCGGCGCCCGTCGCCTCGGCAGTACCGTGGCCGCGTTCCCCGACGAACCCCACGGCGTGGGAGTCGTCGACCATCACCATCGCATCGTGGGCTTGAGCCAGGTCGGCGATGGCGGGGATGTCGGCGAGCATCCCGTCCATCGAAAAAACGCCGTCGGTGACGACGAGCCGGTAGCGGGCCTCGACGGCATCGGCCAGCTTCCGCTCCAGATCGGCCATGTCGCCGTTGGCGTACCGGTGGCGCTGCGCCTTGCAGAGACGGATTCCGTCGATGAGAGAAGCGTGGTTGAGCGCATCGGAGATCACCGCGTCCCCGGCGTCGAGGATCGTCTCGAAGAGACCCGTGTTCGCATCGAAGCAGGACGAATAGAGGATCGTGTCGTCGGTCCCGAAGAAGCGCGAAACGCGCTCCTCCAGCTCGCGGTGGACGGTGTGGGTGCCACAGATGAACCTGACCGAGGCCATCCCGTAGCCGTACTCGTCGAGGGCCCGGTGGGCCGCCTCGACCAGCGCCGGATGATTGGCGAGGCCGAGGTAGTTGTTGGAGCACATGTTGATCACCTCGGATCCGTCGGCGAGACGTATCCGGGCGTCCTGCGAGGAGGCGATCACACGCTCCGCCTTGAACAGGCCCTCTCCCACCAGGTCTCGGGTGCGATCTGCCAGGTCGGTGCGGAGATCCATGGCGCTGACGCTAACCGTTTGCGATATCGCGGGACATCGGGCAACGCGCCCTAGAAGATGATGCTGGTGACGTTGGTGAACCCGAATTCCCGGCCGATCACGAGCAGGTCCATCGTGACCGCCACTCCCCAGTGAAGCATCCACCCCCAGACGAACGAGCGAGACCTGAGGGCGAGGTAGCCGAGTATGAAACCGGCAACTATCGCCGCGAAGGTCTCCGGTGCCGGCTTGCCGAAGTGGATCATGGTGTAGGGGATCACCATGGCCGGGATGGCGTAAACCCCGAGTCGCGGGTAGAGCCCGAAGAGCATGAAGCCGCGGAAGAACGCCTCGAGGCCGAGGAACTGAAGACCGTAGAACAGCTGGTACCCCCAGAAGTGCCAGCCGCCCGCCACGGCGAACGAGTAGAGCGGGTACTTCGCCTGGAACGAGCCGAGCGACGACGCCAGAAACAGCACCGGGATCATCACAGCCAGGAACCACACGTAGGGACGGACGTGCTCCCACTGCCAGCGCAGGCGGAAGCCCCAGTCGCCGGGCCGCTCGCGCAGGATGATGGTGATCACCGCCAACGGGGCCAGCACCCGGATCACGAGGCTCGAGACACCCCAGAACTGATAGGGCAGCAGCAGGAAGTAGTCGTTGTATCCGTCGCCGAGGGCGTCGCCGAGACGGTCGTGGAAGGTCGTTCCGGCGAAGCGTGAGGGGAGTCCCCAGTAGTTGAAGACGACGAGCAGGACCGTGGCCGAGACGAAGACGATCAGCGTCTTGCGGTCCATCGTCTGTGGAGGTGGGGCCTCCTCCTTCGTGGGAAGCGTGGTGTCCACGCGGGCTCTGGGTAGAAGGCCGGGAACGCTATCAGAGGTTCCCCGCGGCGTATCATCGCGAGGTCCGCGAAAACCGGGGTTCCACGATGAGGCCCATTTGGAAGGGCGCCATCTCTTTCGGTCTGGTGACGATCCCAGTGGGGCTGTACACCGCGACCGACAACAAGCGGCCAAAGTTCCGTCAGCTGCGCCAAGGCGACCATGCCCGCATCCGCTACAAGCGCGTTGCCGAGAGCGATGGTGAAGAGGTTCCGTTCGAGAAGATCGTCAAGGGCTACGAGATCGACAAGGACCGCTACGTGGTGTTCACGAACGAGGAGCTCGAACAGGCGGTCAAGTCCAGGGGCTCCGGCCTGGTGGACGTCGTCCAGTTCGTGAAGTCGGAGGAGATAGACCCGATCTACTACCGGGCCTCGTACTACCTGGCGCCGGAACAGACCGGCGTCAAGGCGTATCGGATCCTCCTGGCCGCGCTGGACGAGCGCGACATGGTCGGCCTCGCCCGGGTCGCCATCAGGGAACGGGAATACCCGGCCACACTGCGCGCCGAGGACGGCGTGATCGTGATGGAAACCATGTACTGGCCCGACGAGATCCGCGAGGCCGCGTTCGAAGAGCTCGAGCAGGAGATCGAGATCCGGCCGGAAGAAGTGAAGATGGCGGAGATGATCATCGACAACCTCACGGCGCCGTTCGACCCGGCGGACTGGGTGGATGAGTCCCGCGAGGCGATCGAGGAGCTGGCCAGGCGAAAGATGGATGGCGAGGAAATCGTCAGCCCCGAAGCGCTCCCTCAGCCCACCGGCGTGGTGGACCTCATGGAGGCGCTCAAGGCAAGCGTGGAAGCAACCAAGGCGAAGAGGAAGGCGGGCTGAGTCGCCGGCGAACCGGTCGCTCGTCGTTTGCCGGGCGAGCGTGCAACGTGCATCCGATGTCTCGGCATTGACCGGACCCTTCGCTGCCGCGTAGGCTTTGTTCGCTTGTGCGGTTCGAGGTAGGGCGAGGAGGTGAGATGGGTTACCGCGCTATGCGCCGTCATGCCGCCGACGTCAGGTCCGCGGCAGTGTCATGAGAGGAGCCAAGCCAATGAGTCGTGCAGACGTCGAAGCGGACATCACCGCGACGGTGGGACTCGTTCCCAGTTTCTTCGACTCGATCCCCGACGACGTGATCGGGGCCGAGTGGGAGATCTTCAAGAGGATGACGTTCGGTGAGACGCTCATCCCGAACAAATACAAGGAGCTGATCGGAGTCGCGGTGCATTCGGTAACGCACTGCCGTTACTGCACTCTGTTCCACCAGGAGGCCGCCAAGCTCTTCGGGGCCACCGACGCGGAAATCCAGGAGGCAGTGCACTACGCCAAGTACACCGTCGGGTGGAGCACATATCTGAACGGAATGCGCCAGGACTACGACGAGTTCGCGTCCGAGTTGGGCAAGATCGGAGCCTTCCTCTCGTCGCAAGGCTGACGAGTGAAGATCGAGCGGGCTCGGCCCACACGCTACGTGGTCGAGCTCCACGCGTACGAGCTTGCCCAACTGATGGCGGCAGCCCGGTGGGCCATCGAGGCCGGCGCCGATGACTTGCCGGGCGAAGCAATTGAGGACCTGCAGCGGATCGTCGCCAGTTACGACGACGAGCTGACCAAGCTCGGGACCGAGTCCCGCCCATCGGGGTCGAATGACCTCCACGGAGACCCGGCGCCTCCCTGAGAGCTACTCGCGATCACTCAAATGCTGCGAAGAAGGACGGGTCGGCGTTTCAGGATCCTGGCCCCTCCACTTCCCAAGTGATCTCATCGGGTGGGTCATCGGTGAATCCTCTGAAGCGCGGGTGGCGCAGCCGGCCTGCCGAGGTCCAGTTGCGGTACCCCACGGCGGCCACCAGCGAAGGCTCCACCCACACCGCCTCCCGGGGCATTCCCTCGTCGGGATGGAACGGGCTGTCGGCCCGCAGCTGCTGGTCGAGCGCGCCCCTGATCGCTGTGAGGTCGGCACCGGCGAATCCCGTTCCCACCGATCCGGCCCAGCGCAGACGGTCTCCGTCCCACAGGCCGACCAGGAGCGCTCCAAAGGTCGCGCCGCGACCACCTTCGCCGGGAGTGAAACCTCCCACCACGAGCCGCGCCGTCAGGACGTTGGGGATCTTGCGCCAGTCCTCGGAACGAACGCCGGGGCGATACAAGCTGCCGCGGCGCTTGGCGACCATGCCCTCCAGATCGCGCTCGATCACGGCCTGCCACAGCTCGAGGCCGGCGGCTTCTACTGGATCGGTGCGAGCAAGCGGATCGACCAGGTCGAGTGCGGCAAGCTCCTGGAGGCGAGCCTCGAGCGGCTCGCCGACCAGGGCCCGGCCGCCTCGGTGAAGGACGTCGAACACCACGAGCGACACCGGGTGAGCCGCCGCGACGGCCGGTGAGAAGCGGCCACTGCGCTGCTGGAGGCGCTCGAAGGACGGTGCTCCCGCCTCATCCAGGACGACGATCTCACCGTCGAGCACTACCGGACCTTCGAGCTCGACACCGATCAGCTCCGAGTATCGGCCCGTCATGTCGTTGCCGCGCCGGCTCCGCAGCGAGACGCGAACCCCGTCGTGGGTGAGGATGACGCGCACCCCGTCCCACTTCGGTTCGAAGAACCAGTCGTCGTCGGAAAAGGGGGCCGGCCACGACGTGGCCAGCATCGGCTCGTAGAGCGGGATCAGCGGGCTCCCAGGGAGTCTGCTGAGTGATGCCGTTGCTCAGATCGGCGGCCAGGCGCGCCACTCGCCAGGAGCTCGGTTTCGCCACTCCTCACGCAGGAATGGCGGGACCGAGGACACCGCGAGTGGTGATGGATGGACGTCGAGATGAGTGACATGTATTGCTCAGCGGGCTCCGAGAGCCTCCTGGACGAGGCGGCTCACCACCGACCCATCCATCCCGGAGGGGCCATTCTTCATGATATGGCCGATCACCCGACCCATTTGCTTGGGGTCCTCGGCCTTCAACTCCATGATCGCCACCCGGACGACTTCTCGAGTCTCCTCCTCGGACAGTGACTTCGGTGCCCAGCGGTCGAGGTAGTCGATCTCGAATGCGAGCTTGTCGGCCTGTTCCCGGCCGCGTTCGCCGGCCTCGACAAACTCCTGGCGAGCCTTGTCCATCTTCTTCACATAGGAGGCGATGACCGAGCCGTAGAGACCGTCGCCCTGGGGATCACCGTCGAACCCCTTTTCCGCTCGAGCCCGCGACACCTCGGTCTCGACCTGACGGATGACATCGAGACGGCGGCGGTCCTGAGCCCGCATGGCGTCTCTGAGCTCATCGACGAGTTCATCGTGAATCGACATGACGGGCGGCATCGTAATAGGGCTAAACAGGGGTTCCGACCACCCCTCGGCAGCATTACTGCGATGAAGAAAAAACCTCTTGACCCCGCCCCCACCTGCACGTATGGTTCCCCGGGCGACTTGTGAATGGGTTCACATTCATGAGTCGCTAGCTACGCCAGAGAAGAAAGAAACCAATGCTTACGATTACCGATTGGAGAGAGCTCGCGGCATGCCGTGATTTGGAGCCCGGCCTCTTCTTCCCGATCGGGACCACCGGTCCGGCCATTGATCAGATCGACGACGCCAAGGCGATCTGCGAGCAGTGCTCGGTCCAGGAGGAATGCCTGAACTACGCCCTGGAGACCAATCAGGAAGCCGGGGTATGGGGGGGCTACGCAGAGGACGAGCGCAGGCGTCTTCGCAAGCGCTGGCTCGCCGAGCGACGCCGCCGCGCTTCCTAGCGCCGGCCACTTCCAATCCGGATTCCCGACTGAATGGGTCCGCGCCGCAAGGCGCGGACTTCTTTCATTCGATAGCAGACAGCGACTAGCCCCCCTCGGAACCGAGGGGACAGCCCCCACGGATTGCCGCCGAGCACTGCGAGGCGATCGCGGGAGGCGCCGCCAGGCGCCGACCTATCCAAACCCGATCGTCCGATCCCGCTCGGGTGCAACCACATCGCTCTTCGGCTGACGCCTCATCGCAATGCGACCCGGGTCCCAACCCCGGGCCGCCCGAACCCTCGCAACGACACCGGCTACCCGAAACCGATCGTCCGATCCCGCTCGGGCTCGATGTCCACGTAGGAGACCTTGTCCGCCACCAGCCCCCGACGACGTCCTTCGGAGTCGATCACCCACCACACCTTGGCGTCGCTTTCCATCGCCGCTTCGAACTCGGTCGCAAAGGCGTCGACATCCTCGATTTCGAGCTCGATCTCACGGGGGGCGAAGGTGACGCCGATCTTGACCTTGACGCTGATGGCTTCGCTCATGCCGCGCATGGTAGAGGCGCTGCGAACCGCAGTAGCCAGTGGCCAGGCGAGGTACTCCTTCCTGCCAAGGGCCAA
The DNA here is from genome assembly GCA_036478235.1 of Acidimicrobiia bacterium. Classification (GTDB taxonomy): domain Bacteria; phylum Actinomycetota; class Acidimicrobiia; order Spongiisociales; family UBA11373; genus JACZWZ01. Next base: position 9,478 of record JAZGDZ010000109.1, read on the forward strand.
GGGCCAAGGGCTACTCGCTCTTGATCACCAGCTCCGGATGGGTCCGCACCCGCGGCCGTGAGCCGAGGATCGCCGCGGCGATTTCATCGAAGGCGGCGGTTGCCTCCGATCCTGGGGCGGCAATGGCAACGGGCTCGCCCCGATCGGCGCCGTCGCGCAGCGCCGGCACCAGCGGGATGCTCCCGAGGAGCGGAACGTCGAGCTCGGCGGCGAGCTCCGCTCCCCCGCCGCTGCCAAAGATCTCGTAACGCTTACCGTCGTCACCCGTGAACCAGGACATGTTCTCGACGACGCCGAGTACGTCCTGGTTCACCTTCGCCGACATCGCCGCCGCCCGTCTGGCGACCCTTTGAGCAGTGGGCTGCGGGGTCGTGACCACGATCGCCTCCGAGCGGGGCAGGAACTGCGAGATCGATATCGCCACGTCGCCGGTCCCGGGCGGCATGTCGATGAGCAAGAACTCCGGCTCGTCCCACCACACGTCACCGAGGAACTGCTCGAGCGCCTTGTGCAGCATCGGCCCCCGCCAGATGACCGCGTCACTCTCCCCGACGAAGAAGTCCATCGAGATGGCCCTCACGCCGTGGGCCCGGGGAGGAATGATGAGGCCAACCAGCGCGTGCGGCGGATCGGCCATCCCGAGCATCTTTGGGATCGAGTAACCCCACACGTCTGCGTCGATGACCCCCACGTCGTGCCCGGCGGAGGCCAGCGCAACCGCGGTGTTGGCGGTCACGGAGGACTTCCCAACGCCGCCCTTGCCCGATGCGATGGCGATGACCCGAGTGCGGGACCGGGCTCCCCCGACGGGTTCTGGACGCTCCTCGCGCAGACGCTGCGACAGAGCATCAGCCTCCTCTTCGGACATGATCGCGATATCCACCGCGACCTCGTCGATCTCGTCGTGAGCCTTGAGCGCCGCAGCGATCGCCTCACCGACCGGCTGGGCGGGCCATCCGGGTGACGGCAGGGCGATCCCGACCCGCACCGTGGAACCGTCGGCGTTGAGTTCGCGTACCAGACCGAGGTCGCCGAGGGAACGGCGCAGCGAAGGCTCGGTGACGGCATCGACGGCGGAGCGCAGGGCATTCGGGTCGGGCACGGGGTCCTCGAATTCGGGGAGCAGCATGCTACCGACGGCGCAATTCGTCCCGATCCGGTTACCAGGCTCCCCCGCCGCCGCCACCACCGCCACCCCCACCACCCCCGGAAAAACCTCCGCCGCCCCCGGACGAGGAGGGAGGCGAGTTTCGCAAGCGAATCAGGGAGGATGCTGCAAAGAACGCGGCGACCTACCGAATCTTTCGCGAAGGGGCTCTGGACCGTCCTCCACAACCCGCTCGACGACGGTGACCACCGAGCGCTCGTACTCCTTCAGACTCTGCGCCGTATCACCGAGGCCGATCGAGAACGATCACGATTGCCATGGGCCGAGCGTACTGCGCGGGGTGCCGGGAAACGCGGCTATGAGCGCACGGCGGGCGCGCCCTTTGCGTCCATGGCTCTTCGGCTGACGCCTCGTCGCGGTGCGACCTGGGTCCCTTCCCAGGTCGCCGAGTTCGCGCCTATCGGCGCGCCCTCTATGAGGGGTGGCGTCGTGCCCTTCGTAGACTCCTGAGACACCCCGCTAACAGTTGACCTAGACCTGGACGCCCTCCTCAAGAGCGAGTAGGTCACACACCACCGACGCTCGGGTAATGGCGGAAGTGCCGCCGGTCAGCGCGGCGGTCTAGGTTCTCCACTTGAGCATGAGCCGATAGTCGAGACTCCTGGGCTGATACGCATCCATAGGGCCGATATGCCCTGGTCCCCGCCCCTCGGCCCCCTCCAAGATGTGGGCATGTCTATCGACCACCGCCCGGAGCGACCGATAGCCAAATTCCGCGTCGAGTGGGCGGTCGTGACCGCGCTCATCGTGATCGGTGGCTCGGTTCTCGTGTCGGCGTGCTCAGGGGGCGGAAACGACTCCGACATGCCGGTTGAGGTGGCCGAGGTCGATTTGACCGAACTCGATGTGGAGATGCACTACGCGGTTGGCTGAGGCTGTTGTACCCAGTGGTCGGCTTACGTCTCCGACCACGGAGCGACGGTCGTCGCGATAACCGAACCCGATCTGGACGCCGTCAGAGCCGAACTGGGTGTGCCCGTCGAGGCGTCGGCGTGCCACTCGGCCCTGGTGGACGGCTTTGTGATTCAGGGACATGCGCCGGTTGAGGCGATTGCTCGACTGCTGGCCGACCGCCCGGATGCTCTGGGGATTGCAGTCCCGGGAATGCCGGTGGGGTCACCGGGCATGGGTGGCGACCCGCGCACCTGGCCCGACCAGGATGTCCTACTCATCGGCCGCGATGCTGCGCTGACACCGTTCGATTTCTAGGACTGTCGCCAACCGTTGAGGACGCGAGGCGACCTCCTCGCGGCCGGGAGGGCCACCCTCCTCGCCCTCCTGTCGACCATGGATTACCTAATCCACTTCAGCCGGGGATAGCGGTGATCGAATCGACTCTGGAGACTGAAACGACCGGCGCCGACGTATGCGATGCCCAGGAAGGCTGCCATCTCGATGACATGGCTGCTGTTGATCGGGTTGTTTTCCGGAAAGACATCGATAGCCAGGAACATGAATGCCATGAGAATCGCACCGCCAACGGCAGCGACACGGACACCGATTCCGAGCATCAGTGCCGCCCCGCCGAGCAGCAGTGCCGCCATGAACCCCACATCGGCGAGATTTATCGCGTCTGGTGCTGACGGCGCCATCCAATCGAACAGGTCCCCAGTGCGGCTTCCTTGGGTCGCGAAGTTCAAGACCCCGTAGGTCGGTGAACCGCCGCTCATCATGGCGGCGTCACACCCGAAATTGATGCCTCCGCCCTCAAGACGGCAAGTGGCGAAACCCAGCCCGAACATTTTGTCGAGAAACGCCCAAAGAAAGGACCAGCCGAGCAGCAGGCGCAGGAGGGTCCAAGCCCACATGCCTCTTACCTCTTCCCCCTCAACAAGCCTACGAACAGGCTCCTCTACAGGCATCCCCACGGCGAGCCTCCCTTTCTGACCGGCCATCTCGCACGCTACTCCGGCTCTTCAACAGATGTAGTCCGCGGGGCCAAAGACCCCGTTAGAGGCAAAAGCCCCTACCCCGCTACGTCGATATAGGAAACGCTTGTGAAAGAGTTCACGAGAGGGGACAACGATGAATGGCTTCGCAGCGGTACTGGCCGACGCCGATGGTTTGGGTCACATGAGCGGTTGGGGCGGCGGCTGGATGTGGATATGGGGCGTGCTGATGATGGCCCTGTTCTGGGTGTTTGTCGTGTGGCTCGTTCGGACCACCGCCCGGCCTGGCGGGTGGGCACCGCGAGACCCGGCTGACCGGGCACGAGAGGTTCTCGCCGAGCGATACGCGAGGGATGAACTGTCGACCGATGCGTACCGAGAGCGGGTCAGCGAACTCCAGTAGCGGCGCCGACCTCCGCGCCCGGCCACGGCGACCACCAAACCGGGGGCCGCGATACGATCAAGGCGCTCATCGCAGCCGACCAACTCACCTACCAGTACTCATCGCCGATAAGTAGAGCCATCAGGTGTTCTCCGCTATCAACAGGTCTATTTCCTCGATGGCCGCTTCAAGGCGTAGGGGAAGTTGCGTTCGCTCAGTCTTCACCCACTGAGTCCAATCTGGCGGATTAGCGAGTAGGTCGCTAGCCGAGTCGAGAAGACCGAGCCTCGCTAGCGCCTGCTTGATTTCAGCGAAGTCCGCGAGGATTGCCTTGCCGAAGTCGATGAGCACTGGGTCACTGCCTCGGCGATTCTTCAGCCGCTCCCACTCCTTCAGCCGCCACGCCAGTTGCCCGCGGCCGCGACGAAGGGACGCCGTTGAGGACTCGCCTGATGGGGCGACTACGACCTCCGCGGACGGGATGTTGACCTTCGCAGAGACTGGGTCCGGGAAAACCTCAGCGTCGATCGTGCCGTCTCCACGCACAGTCATCGTGTGTTTGCCACGCCACCGGAGCGGCCCTGCTCGGCGAGCCACTGCCCGCGTGGGTTTCGGGGGAGGCCTACCGGCTCGTCAGTACGCTCGACATCGAGGTCATTCTCTCCGATAGTGGGAACCCCCGAGTCCCTAAAATAGGGCTGGAGATTGGCTCCGAGGAGGTTCGACTCCATACGGGGTTCACATAGACCAACTGAAGGACCAGCCCATGACGCACGATCCGTTCGGCGCCCGGGAAACCATCGCCACCCCGCTCGGAGAACGGGAGATCTTCCGGATCGGCGCCCTGGACAGCATCAGTGACATCGATGCCATTCCCTACTCCATCAAGGTGCTGCTCGAGGCGGTGCTTCGCAACCATGACGGCCGCACCATCACCGACGAGGACGTTCAGGCATTGGCCGGATACGACGCTTCGAAGGTCGGGGATACCGAGATCGCCTTCCGGCCGGGACGGGTTGTGCTTCAGGACTTCACCGGTGTCCCGGCGCTCGTCGATCTCGCCGCGATGCGTTCCGCGATCGTGCGCATGACCGGCGACCCGGCCGCTGCCGCGCTCGTCAACCCGCAAGTGCAGTCGGACCTCGTCATCGACCACTCGGTCCAGGTCGATATGTTCAACTCGCCTCTCGCTCTCCTGGTCAACAGCGAGCGTGAGTTCGAGCGCAACCGGGAACGTTACGAATTCCTCAAGTGGGGTCAACAGGCCTTCTCCAACTTCCGCGTGGTCCCCCCGGCCACCGGCATCGTCCACCAGGTCAACCTCGAGTACCTGGCAAAGGTGGTGTGGGACGAGGGCGGCCTGCTCTATCCGGATTCGCTGGTCGGTACGGACTCGCACACCACGATGATCAACGGCCTGGGAGTGCTCGGCTGGGGCGTGGGCGGCATCGAAGCCGAAGCGGCGATGGTGGGCCAGCCGATCTTCATGCTTGTCCCCGAGGTCGTGGGCTTTCGCCTCACCGGCAGCCTGGCCGACGGCGCCACCGCAACCGACCTGGTCCTGCGCGTCACCCAGATGCTGCGCGAGCACGGAGTCGTGAGCAAGTTCGTGGAGTTCTACGGTCCCGGGCTGGCCGACATGCCGCTCGCCAACCGGGCCACCATCGCCAACATGGCGCCGGAGTACGGAGCCACCGTCGGGTACTTCCCCGCCGACGAGCAGACGACGAAGTACCTGAGGCTCACCGGCCGGGACGAGGCGCTCGTCGAGACCGTCGAGCAGTACCTGCGACTCCAGGGACTGTGGCGCCACGACGGACGCGACATCACCTACTCGAGCACGCTCGAACTCGACATGGGCACCGTGCAGCCTTCGCTCGCCGGTCCCAAACGGCCCCAGGACAGGATCGACCTCGACCGGATGCAGGCCGCCTGGAGAGAAGGCCTCGACTCCACGTATGCAGACCGCGGCACCGACGCGGTCGCCATTTCGATCGAAGAAGGCGACTTCGAGCTGTCGACCGGCGACGTCGTGATCGCAGCGATCACGTCGTGCACGAACACCTCCAACCCCGACGTCATGGTGGGGGCCGGCCTGGTGGCTCGCAACGCGCGCCAGCGCGGGCTGTCCCGCAAGCCCTGGGTCAAGACCTCCTTCGCCCCCGGGTCGAAGGTGGTCACGGAATACCTGGACTACGCCGGTCTCACCTCCGATCTCGAGTCACTCGGTTTCTACCTAGTCGGATATGGCTGCACGACCTGCATCGGTAACTCGGGCCCACTGCCCCCCGAGATCAGCTCGGCCGTCCACGACGGAAACCTCGTCGTGGCGTCCGTCCTGTCCGGAAACCGCAACTTCGAGGGTCGGATCAACCCCGATGTTCGGGCCAGCTACCTCGCATCCCCACCGCTGGTGGTGGCATATGCCATCGCCGGGACGGTGGACATCGATCTGGCGACCGATCCGCTCGGCGACGACGCCGAGGGGAACCCGGTGTATCTGCGGGACATCTGGCCGTCACAGGAGGAGATCTCGGCCATCGTGAGCTCGTCGGTCAAAAGCGAGCAATTCGAGCGCCAGTACAGCGACGTCTTCGACGGCTCCGACGAGTGGAAGGCCATCGAGGTCGGAGACGGTGCCCTCTTTTCCTGGGAGGAGGCCAGCACCTACATCCAGGAGCCGCCCTTCTTCGCCGACCTGGGACCTGAGCCCGACCCGATCACTCCGATCTCGGGCGCCCGGGTCCTGCTCAAGCTGGGTGACTCCGTGACCACCGACCACATCAGCCCGGCCGGCTCGATCGCCCTCGACAGCCCGGCCGGCCGATTCCTCTCGGAGAGGGGCGTAGATCGGGAGATGTTCAACTCCTACGGCTCCCGGCGCGGCAATGACCTGGTCATGACGAGGGGCACCTTCGCCAACATCCGGATTCGCAACGAGCTGGCGCCCGGGACAGTGGGCGGCTTCACGACCGACTTCACGAGCGGGACTGTCAAATCCGTCTTTGAAGCATCGCTCGCCTATCGGCAGGCGGGGATCCCGCTGATCGTCATCGGGGGCAAGGACTACGGCATGGGCTCGAGCCGGGATTGGGCCTCGAAGGGAGCCTTCCTGCTCGGAGTGAAAGCCGTCATTGCCGACTCGTTCGAGAGAATCCACCGCTCCAACCTGGTGATGATGGGCGTCCTCCCGCTCACCTTCCTGCCCGGCACCAACGCCGACACCCACGGGCTGGACGGCACAGAGTCCTACGACGTGGCCGTGGACGACGGACTCATCCCGCGCCAGGAGATCACGGTCCGGGCGACGACTGCCGAAGGCGAAGTGATCGAGTTCGCGACGATCGCCCGGGTCGACACGCCGGTCGAGGTGGACTACCTCCGCCACGGAGGAATCCTCCACATGGTGCTGCGTCGCATGGCGGCCGGACACACGGCGGGGTGACGGAGCACCTCACCCTCGTCGAGATCGACGTCCCTTTTCGACGGCCACTGGAGACCGCCGCCGGTCGGATCGAGGCCAGACGATCGGTGCTGGTTGGAGTCGAGACGGGCGGGGTCACCGGATGGGGCGAGGCTCCCGCCTTCCCTTCCGGCCGCTTCGGGACCGCGGCGGAAGCCATGCACGATCTCGCCAACCCCGCCGAGTGGAGCAACGACCACCCCTCCGTCCCGATCGCCCGGGCCGCCCTGGAGGCGGCACGGGCCGACGCCGAAGCGCGCCGCGCAGGGGTCCCGCTGTACGAGTGGCTCGGCGCTACCGGGACGGCCATGGCGGCCCGCCACCCGATCGGCCTGCTCGATCCGCACCGCGTGCTCGAGGAGGTTGCCTGGCTCGAGGCCCACGGGATCGCCGCGGTGAAGCTGAAGATCGTCCCCGGGCGCGACGTGGTCCCGGTGGAAGCCCTGCGAAGCGCCCTTCCCGAACTCGACATCGGGGTGGACGCCAACACCGCATACCGTGACCCCGCCGATCCGGCGTTCGCCGCACTCGACGCCGCCGGGGTGTCCTTCATCGAGCAGCCGTTCCCCGGCGACGACTTGGACGCCCACCGGACGCTGCGATCGGCCACATCCATGTCGGTGTGCCTGGACGAGGCGATCACGTCCGAGGAGGCGGCGGCCCGAGCCCTCTCCGCCGAAGCCGCCGATGTCCTTTCGATCAAGCTCAATCGCCACGGCCTCGGAGCCCTCCGGCGCATCGTGGCCACCGCGACCGAACACGGAGTGGGGGTTCGAATCGGAGGGACCTTCGACACCACGATCGGGCGGCTCCACCTGTTGGCGGCGGCCGGACTCCCCGGGATCGTGGATGCCGCGGTCGGCCCGCCCAGCGCCTACCTGGCCGCCGACGTTTCCCGCTATCCCCCGATCAGCGGCGGGCGGGTGACCCCCGAGCCGGTTCCCGGCATCGGCACCGAGCCCTTCGACGAAGCGGTCCGGCAGGTCGAGGTGAGGCGCGTCGTTGTGGAGGTTCCGAGACGGGGTCGCTGATCTGAACTCCGCGAAACGCCCCGGTAGCCTGTGCCGGGCCCGCCATGAAAGTCATCGAGCACCTCGAGCAATCCACCGAGCCTCTGATCTCCTTCGAGATCATCCCGCCCAAGCGGGGCGGGAATCTCCAGACCCTGATCGGCCTCACCGAGGATCTGGCGCAATACGAGCCGCCCTTCATCGACATTACGAGTCACGCCGCCGAGGTCATCTACGAGGAAACGGCCACCGGGTTCGAGCGCCGCATCAAGCGCAAGCGGCCGGGAACGCTGGGGATCTGCGCCCTCATCCAGAACAAGTACAACATCGATGCCGTTCCCCACGTGCTGTGCGAGGGGTTCACCCGCCAGGAGACCGAGGACTTCCTGATCGAACTCCACTACCTGGGCATCGACAATGTGCTCGCCATCCGCGGCGACGATTCCGGATACAGCAAGCCGCTGGAGCACGGGCGCAGCCGAAACGACCACGCCACCGACCTCATTCGACAGGTCACGGAAATGAACAAGGGCCTGTTCCTCGAGGAGTTGCTCGACGCTTCGCCGACCGACTTCTGCGTGGGTGCCGCGATTTACCCCGAGAAACACTTCGAGGCGCCCAACCTCGCCACCGACGTCTCCTGGGTGAAGAAGAAGGTCGAAGAGGGAGCCAGCTACGTCGTCACCCAGATGTTCTTCGACAATGCGCATTACTACCGCCTTCTCGACGAGTGTCGGCGCCAGGAGATCTCGGTGCCGATCATCCCGGGCCTGAAGATCCTCACCGGCAAGAAGCAGCTCACGTCCATCCCGCGC
>JAZGDZ010000011.1:0-19430 GCA_036478235.1 Acidimicrobiia bacterium
GTGCCGCCCGGGCGAGGTCGCGCCGTTCGGGTCGTTCGTGGAGGACCGCACCGACCGCGCCCACTGCATGGGCGAGATCGGCGGGGGGCTGCTCCCAGAAGACGCCGGCCTCCTCGATCGAGAGCAGATCGGCGACCAACTGCTGCGCTGCCGGATCGGGGCGGCGAAGGCGCCACGAGCCGAAGAAGCGGCGGGCGAGGTGGAACAGGCGCCTCATACGACGAGCCGCAGGATCCATCTGATCCAGCTTCCCAGGAAGTTGAGGGAGTCCCTGAAGATGAACAGCGCGAAGATGAGGATCAGGAAGCCGTACTGCGAGATCCGGGCGTAAGCCACCCTCCCCCGGGCCGACAGGACGAGCGGGAGGAGGCGGCTGCCGTCGAGCGGAGGAATCGGCAGCATGTTGAACACCGCCAAGGCGGCATTGACGACGAGCATGCCCATCAACAGGCGGCTCCAAAGCGAACCGCTCGTCAGAAAGATTACGTCGCCGACCTGGCGGAACGGCCCCAGCCGGCCGACCACAACGGCGAGGAGGAGGTTGGTCGCCGGTCCACCCAGGGCGGTGATCGCCATGCCCCGGGTCGGGTGGGGAAAGCCGCTGGGATTCACCGGCACCGGTTTGGCCCATCCGAAGACGTTCTGGCCGGCCAGCGCAAGCATTCCCGGCAGGATCACCGAACCAAAGGGATCGATGTGCTTGACCGGGTTGAGGGTCAGCCGTCCTGCATCCCGAGCAGTCGTGTCCCCCAGCCTGAGAGCCAGAACGCCGTGGGCCACCTCATGCAGGATGATGGACGGCGCCAGCACCGCGATGAAGAGCAGCGCATCGAGCAGTCCGTTCTCGTGGATCAACGGGGTCTACTTCGACTTGGCCTTGCAGTCGACGCAGTAGATCGACTCGGGGCGAAACTCGAGGCGGGCGGTGCCGATTTCCTTACCGCACGTGGAACACGTGCCGTAGGTCCCGTCGGCGATCCGCTCCAGGGCGGTGTCGACATCGTTGAGCATCCGCTTCAGCGACTCCACGAGCCCGAGCACCTCCGTGCGCTTGGCCGTGGCGGCGGCGGCATCGGCGAACCCCTCTCCGAAGTCGACGTCGTCGCGCAGATCTCCGTCCTCGGTGGCACCGAGTTCGGATAGCTGATGCACCAGATTGTCGCGCTCGTCGCGTAGCACCTGTTCGGCATCCAACATCGTCACTCCCGGGTTGTGGAGCGCTGATCTCAGCTTCGGGGATGGGACGTCGCATACACCTCGAGCAGGTGCTGCGGTGAGACCCTTGTATAGATCTGCGTAGTAGCGATCGTAGCGTGGCCCAGCAGCTCCTGAACGCTTCTCAGATCGGCCCCTCCCTCCACCATATGGGTGGCGGCGCTGTGGCGAAGCACGTGAGGCGAGATCCGGGCCGCGGGTATCCCGGCTCGCCTCGCCTGCTTCTTGACGATCGTCCACACGCTCTGGCGGCTGAGACGTCCGCCCCTCAGGTTCAGGAACATTGCTCCTCCGGCCGCCGCGGTGCGGAGGGCGGATCTTTCCGGCAGCCAGCGGCCGATGGATTGGCGGGCGGGCCCACCCAGAGGAACGAGGCGCTGGCGGTTTCCTTTGCCCGTCAGAAGGACCGTCGCATCGGCGAGATCCACATCCAACTCGCTCACGCCGACCGCCTCGGACACGCGGGCGCCGGTCGAATAGAGGAACTCGAGCATCGCCGAGTCCCTGATGCCTCCGCGCGTGGTCAAATCGGGTGACTCGAGTAATGCGACGATCTCGGCAATCGTCAAGGCCTTGGGGAGCGGCCGCCCGCGGCGAGGGGCATCGAGCAGGGCCGTCGGGTCGGTATCGGCCTCGCCCTCGGCGACGAGGAAGCGGTGCAGGCCGCGTACCGCAGCCACCTTTCGGGCCACCGTCGATGGCGCCAGCCCGCGCCCAGACAGCGAGGTGACGAACCCGGAGGTGAGTTCACTTTCCGGCCGGCGGCCGGCGAGAAAGCTCAGGTACTGGTCCAGGTCGCACCGGTAGGCCGCGATCGTGGTCGGTGCCAGTCCCCGCTCGACGCGGAGAACGTCGAGGTAATCGGCGACTTGCCGGGCCGTGGTCATCGGCGTTCCACCGGCCTCTCGGTCAGGCTCGCTCGGCGACGCGATCCTCGACGCTGAGCCGGTCGGAGCTTCCGAAGGCCCGGCGCCGCTGCACCGCGGCCTCGATGAACCCCTTGAAGAGCGGATGCGGGTCATCGGGGCGAGACTTGAATTCCGGGTGGAACTGAGACGCCACGAAGAACGGATGCTCGGGAAGCTCGATCACCTCTACAAGTTGCTCGTCGGGCGACAGCCCGGCGAGCAGCATGCCGGCCTCCTCGAGATCCTTGCGGTACTTGTTGTTGACCTCGTAGCGGTGGCGGTGCCGTTCGTAGATCAGCTCTTCGCCGTAGAGGCGCCTGGCATGGGAGCCCTCGGCGAGCCTGGCCGCATACAGGCCGAGCCGCATCGTCCCACCGAGGTCCTCGACCCCCTGCTGCGAGTCCATCAGATCGATCACCGGGTGAGTGGTCGTCGGATCGAACTCGGCCGAGTTGGCGTCGGCCAACCCGAGCTGCGACCTGGCGAACTCGATCACGGCGCATTGCAGCCCGAGACAGAGTCCGAGGAACGGTATCTCCGACTCTCTGGCGAATCGGGCAGCCTGGATCTTTCCTTCGATGCCGCGGATACCGAAGCCCCCGGGGACGACCACGCCGTCAACGCCCTCGAGCTGGGTGCTCCCGAGCATCCCCTCTATGTCGTCGGAGGCGATCCACTTGAGGTCGAGCTTGACGTCGTTGGCAAGGGCGCCGTGGCGAAGAGCCTCCACGACGGAGAGGTAGGCGTCGGGGAGGTCGACGTACTTGCCCACGAGGGCAATCGTGACTTCCTCGGTCGCCGAATCCATACGCTCCACGAGCGCCCGCCAGCTCTCCAGGTCGGGCGGATTGGGGTCGATCTCGAGCCTCTCACAGATGACGTCGTCGAGGCCTCCCTCGTGAAGACCAAGGACGACGGCGTAGATGTTGGTTGCATCGGGCGCGTTGATGACGGCGTGGGCCGGGACGTCGCAGAAGAGGCTTATCTTGCGGCGCTCGGCATCGTCCACGGGACGGTCGGAACGCACGACGATGGCCTGGGGCGCGATACCCCGGCTGCGCAGCTCGGCCACGCTGTGCTGTGTCGGCTTCGTCTTCATCTCCCCCGACGGATCCAGATAGGGGACGAGTGTGACGTGGACGAGGACGGCGTTCTCGGGACCGACCTCGTTGCGCAGCTGGCGAACCGCCTCGAGAAACGGGAGGATCTCGATGTCTCCCACGGTTCCACCGATCTCGGTGATGACCACGTCAACCTCGGTCCGCTCTCCGAGCCGCCTGATGCGCGACTTGATCTCGTTGGTGATGTGTGGGATCACCTGCACCGTGTCGCCGAGGTAGTCGCCGCGTCGCTCCTTCTGGATGACGGCCGAGTAGATCGAACCGGTCGTCACGTTGGAGTCACGCAGCAGGTTCGTCCCTGTGAACCGCTCGTAGTGGCCCAGATCGAGGTCGGTCTCCCCGCCGTCGTCGGTGACGAAAACCTCTCCGTGCTGGAAGGGATTCATCGTTCCCGGATCGACGTTGATGTAGGGATCGAGCTTCTGGTTGACGACCCGCAGGCCGCGAGCACGGAGAATCCGGCCGAGGGAGGCGGCAGTGATGCCCTTCCCGAGGCTGCTGACGACACCGCCGGTTACGAAGATGTACTTGGTCATATCCCTCGGGATAAAGACCGTAGCAGGTCGGCCGGACAGCGCCGGATCACGTGCTTCGGCGACCCGCCGCCGGTGCGATCAACGCCTCGGCGTGGATCATGGCGAGCCGACTCGATCCCCCCCCAGCTTCTCGACCGAGACCTCGTCAAGCATCGTGCAGGTGAAATTTGCGCTTGACGGCGGCGGCGAAGTGCTGGGGCTGGAGGCGTATCAGCCGGATGACCTCAGGCCCCACGGTCACCGAGACGGATTCCCCCGGTTGGAGCAGGCCATGATCGCGGCCGTCGGCGTTGAGCCGCGCAGGTCTCTCCCCGGCTAGCTGCAGCCGAAGAACGGTCGTGGGGGCGAACACGATGGGCCGCCCGAAGAGGGTGTGGGGGGCCACCGCGGTGACCGTGAGGGCCTCCAAATCCGGGTCGATGAGCGGGCCTCCGGCGGAGAACGTGTACGCCGTGGATCCCGTGGGGGTGGCGACGATCACGCCGTCGGCCCGGTACTCGACGAGCTGCTCCGAGTCGGCAAACACTCCGACTCGGATGATGTGCTGGCTCACGTCCTTCTCCACGACGACGTCATTGAGCGCCGACAGCCGCTCTCCATTCGAGGTCTCGGCCTGAAGGGTCATTCGTTCGGTGACGGTGTACTTTCCCGATTGCAGCGAGGCGAGGGCGGTGGCTATCTCTTCTGGCTGGATCTCTGCCAGGAAGCCCACGTTGCCGGCGTGGACCCCCACCACGGGAAGACCCGGTGCTACGGCGCGACGCGCCGCCTCGAGCACAGTCCCGTCGCCTCCGACGGCGACGACGACGTCGGCCGTGAGCTCATCTCCGTCACGGGGGATGGCTCCGGGAACCCGATCGGCGTCGGCGGCGTCGACCGAGACCTCGATGTCGAGCGACGCCGCCGCGGCGGCCACGGCCCCGGCGAGATCGGCTGCGACCGAGCGTGAAGGGTGCAGGACCAGGGCGATCTTCATGAGGCGGCGACACTCGATATCAGTTGGTTCGACACGGTCCGGACCCGGCCGAGCACGCCGTGCACGAGGAACTCGCGGTTTCCCTTTGCCCCGGTCAGAGGAGATGCGGTCACGTCGACGACTCCGATCTCGGCGGCCGCCAGGCCGAGGATGACGCTATGGATGGCGTCGCCATGGTCCATCGGATCGGTGACGACACCCCCGCGGCCGACCCGGTCTCTTCCGACCTCGAATTGCGGCTTCACGAGCACAACGTAGTCGGCTCCGGGGTCGCCGACTCTTGCGAGGTTGGCGGCAATGAGCGATACAGAGATGAAGGACACATCGACCACGACGAGTTCGAACGGCCCTCCGAGATCATTCGGGTCCACCGTGCGGAAGTTGGTGCGGTCGAAGACGCGAACCCGTGGATCCTGCCGCAAGCGCCAGAGCAGCTGCCCGTACCCGACGTCGACGGCGGTGACCGAGGCCGCGCCTCGATCGAGGAGGACGTCCGTGAAGCCTCCCGTTGACGCTCCCACATCGAGAGATGAGCATCCGGTGGCATCGACCGCAAACACGTCGAGGGCGTGCGCCAGCTTGTCGCCGGCTCGGCTCGCCCAACGCGGCGGGGAATCATCCAGAACGATCGATGCGGTCTCCGCGACGAGGGTTGAGGCCTTCACGATCGAGGACCCATCGACGGTGATCGAACCCGACCCGATGAGACGTTTGGCGTCGTCGCGCCCGGAGGCGATTCCCCGCCTGACCAGCTCGGCGTCAAGCCGGCGCCTCAGGCGGATTCCCTTCGGGAGAGTGGGACTCGAGATCGTGGGACAAGGCTGCTGCCGCCTCGTCGGCCTTGTCGGGGGTATCGGCCGGGTCGGCGGTCTCGAGTTCCGAGATCAGATCGTCGATGGGCGTATCATCCATGACCGGCATTATCGTCGGGCCCTGCGACAGGACCGCGCCAATGATCCCAATCCGGGATGTCAACCCGACTGCCATACGGCCGCTTCTGACATGGCTCATCGTTGCGGTGAACCTGGTCGTCTACCTGTTCGTCCAGCCCCAGTCGGGACCCGAAGCGGAGGAGTTCGCCTACCGTCACGCCGCCATCGCCTGTGAACTCACCACCGGCGACGCTCTCGAAGTGTCGGAGATCAGCACCGGAGTGTGCCGCGAGACGCCGGGGCCATCGGTCGTCTTTCCACAGAAGAACCTCCTCGGCTCGGTGCTCGCCTCGATGTTCCTCCATGCCGGGCTCGCCCACATCCTGTTCAACATGTGGAGCCTGTGGATCTTCGGCAACAACGTCGAGGAGGCGTTCGGCCACCTCGGGTTCGCCCTGATGTACCTCCTGAGCGGCGTGGCGGCGACTCTGGGGTTCGTGGTCGTCAACCCGGATCTCACGACTCCGCTCGTTGGTGCCTCGGGGGCCATCGCAGGGGTGATGGGGGCGTACGTGGTCCTCTTCCCCCGTCATCAGGTGATGACGCTGATCTTTTTTCGGATCGTGGCGATCCCGGCGGTCTGGTTTCTCGGGATCTGGTTCGTCAGCCAGTTCGCCATCGGAGCGGACAGCGGGGTGGCCTGGGAGGCCCACGTGGCAGGATTCCTCTTCGGTGTGATGGTGACGCTCCCCTTCCGCCGCCGTCTCCTCGCCAACACGCTCACCGGGGCCCAGGAGCTGGGGCGCATCTAGTGTGCCCTGGCCGGTGACGTTGGTGATGTTGAGGGCGAGGCAGGGGCGGTTCTGGCAAGGACACAGGACGAAGGCGCAGTCGTGCACTGCGTCGAGGACGAGGACACAGCCAGCGGCGCCACTGGACGTCCTCAACGCGGCAGACGTTGCCGGTCGGGGCACTAACGATCGAAGAAGGCGACGAGGTCCCCGATGCTGCCGATCGTGGCGTCCGGAGTGAGCTCGCTCGGAACCACCTCCGATCCCGAGGTGACCCCGCTGAGCGTGAGCACCGAGATCCAGCCGGCCGCCTTGGCGAGCGCGATGTCCGTCTCGGGCCGGTCGCCGATCATCCAGGTGCTTCCCGGCGCCAGCAGCGGCTCGATCTGGGCGATCATCGGGCGGTGGGGCTTGCCGGCAATCTCGGGGTCTCGCCCGGAGGCGGTCGATACGGCTGCGACGATCGCCCCCGCCCCGGGCACCGATCCGCCCGGGACGGGGAAGGTGGCGTCGGTGTTGGTGGCGATGTAGCGCGCCCCGCGGCGGACTGCCGTGGAGGCTCCCTCCAGCTTGTCGTAGGAGATGCTCCGGTCCAGCCCGACCACGACGGATCGGGCGGCGCTCGAATCCGCTGTCACCGAGTGGCCGGCGCCTTCGATGGTCTCGGCGAGTCCGGTTTCACCGACGATGAAGACAGGTTGATCGTCGGGCGTCAGGGATCCGGCGGCGGCGACAGCCGACGTGACGATCGATGCCGGATCGACAGAAAAGCCGGCAACTTCGGCCAGACGGGCGGCGATCTGAGCAGTCGTCTTGGTGGCGTTGTTGGTCGCAAAGAGGACCCGCGCCCCGCTCGCGCTGATCGCGGTGAGGACCCGGGCCGACCCGGGTATCGCTCCCGACCCGAGGAAAATCACGCCGTCGAGGTCGAGCACGACATTGCCCGGGAGCGCCAACGAGGCTAGAAACGATTCCATGCTTGCTCCGTTCGCCGCCCTTCTCCCTCGCACGTCGGGGATTCCCTACGCGCGGCTCGAGCGGGCGGCCAAGATCCTCCGGCTCGACCCGGCAAGCTACCAGTCGGCCGAAGGCGTCGAATACCGCCTGGCCGAGCCCTCGCTCTACCTGTGGGAGATCGTGTTCGACGGCGGGCATCGAGTCGAAGGACTCGTCGGCCTGTACCCGCTCGACCGCCTGGTCCCCCACGAGTCGATCACCCCCCAGGGAGCCTTTCGGTCCAGGCATCGCGTGCAGATCAGGCCGGTGATGGCGCTCACCGAGGAAGGGCTTCCGTCGGTCGAAGACGTTGGACCGGCAACCATATTCGAGGGGGACCACCGGCACACGGTCACGCCGGTGGCCGTCGATGACTTCGAGCCGCCGTCCGCAGTCATCGCCGACGGACATCATCGGGTGGCGGTCGCCCTGCGTGAGGGAGGGGACCCGATGATCATGACGATGTTGGTCAGCGGTGACGGCACCCCTCTGAACGCAGGCGCATTCCACCGCGTGTTCGAACGGGCTTCGTCCCTGCCCGCCGCCCTGGAGGGTTGTGAGGTCGTATCGGAGCGGCCAGAAGCCGCTCTAGCCGCCGGAAGGATCGGCGTCGTGAGCGGGCAGGGCTCCATCGGGATCGACCCGACCGCCGCGGCGGGGAAGCTTCCCGACTTGATGCTCGGCCTGCCCGCGGGTCTGGCGGCTCGATTGGTGCTTCCCGCGCTCGGCCTCGCCGAGCACGATGCCCGGTACATGGGTGATCTGACCGCGGCGTTGGAGGCCTCCAAGACGGGCACCGCCGTGGTGCTGCCTCCATCGCAGATCAGTGCGGTCATTTCAGCTGCCCGCACCGGGGTCTCGCTTCCTCCCAAGGCCACCCGGTTCAGACCGAAGCCGATCCGCGGCTTTCTGATGCGCCCCCACTGAAAGCGTCCGCCTATCTGCTGACGCTCTGTGCTGATGGCTCTTCGCCTGACGGCTCATCGCGGTGCGATCCGGGGGCCCCGGAGTCTGCTGGGTGATGCCGTTGCTCAGATCGGCGGCCAGGCGCGCCACTCGCCAGGATCTCGGGTTCGTCACTCCTCGTGGAGGAATGGCGGAACCGAGGACACCGCGAGTGGCGATGTAGAACGCAGTGCCGCCCGTAAGGGCGGCTCGTTCATGCGGAGGCGCTTCGGGGCCGAGCAGGACCCGAACGCCGCAGCCAAACCTGGCCGCTGAGATGAGTGACATGCATCGCTCAGCGGGCTCTCACCCCAGGCCGCCGAGTCCGCGTCTACGGCGCGCCCTCTATACCTTGCGGCCGAATCGGTCGACCGTCGCTCCGAGAAGCCTTACCGTCAGAGCGAGGGAGTCCTCGCTCACCCGCTCGTCGTGGCCGTGAAACATCCGCAGGAAGTCGCCAAAGCCGACGCGATCGTCGAACAACCCCACGCCATAGGCAACGGTGCCCCGCCGGCGGAAGAAGCGGGCATCGGTGGCGACCGGGATCAGCGATGGAACGAGGTGGACACCGGGGCGAATGCCATCGAGCGCCTCTCCTAGGGCATCCCACAGCGGTCCCTCGGTCGGAGACCCGGATGCGGCGGTCGCCTGCATCGTGATGATGTCGATCTGCTCCTCGAGTGACGGGCCGATCACCTTGCGGAAGTGGTCGTCGACATCGGCTTCGTCCTGTCCGGGGAGGGATCGGACATCGATCTCGGCGGCGGCGGCGTCCGGCACCACATTCGCCTTGATCCCTCCATGCAAGACGTTGGGGCTGATCGTCAGATGGGTGCAGGCGTGCACCCATCTCGCCAAACCGATGTCGTCGAGCGCGATCCGGTCGATTGCAGCGTCCACCAGGTCGGGATCGAGAAGGTCTTCGGCAATCTCGCCGGGATCCCAGGCCTCGACGAACTTGCGCCACTCATCACTCACCACGACCGGAGCCGGAGAGGAGGCGAGGCGAGTGACCACGTCGGCCACCGGGAGCAGCGCGTTGGCGGTTCCATAGGGCTGGCTGCCGTGGCTGGGCTCGCCGGTGCCGACTATCCGCCGCCATTGCGGTCCCTTCTCCGACACCGTGACCGGAAGCCCCGGGCCGGACTGTCCCTGGATCATCGGGGTTCCGATCTCGGTGAGCAGGTATTCACACTTGACGGCGTCCCACTCGTGCTCGACGAGCCAACGCGCTCCCAAGGTGCCGGCCGCCTCCTCGTCGGCTACGCCGAGAAAGAGCAGATCGCCGCGCAGGCGGGGAGCTTTCCCCTCCAGGTGCCGCTTGAAGACGACCGCCATCGCGGCGGTGATGTTGAGCATGTCGACCGCTCCCCTGCCCCAGACGAAGCCCTCGGAACGGTGTCCGGCGAACGGATCGACCGACCACCCGCCGGGAGAGACCGGCACCACGTCGGTGTGGCCCATCAGCATGAGCGAGGGCGCCGCCGGGTCGGTGCCGGGCACTCGGTAGAGCACCGATCGCCTTCCCGGATGGGGTTCGAATCTCTCCCCGGTTGATGCGAGGTAGGCCTCCAGGGTGTCGGCCGCCCGCACCTCGTTGCCGGAATCGGCGGTTCCGTCATTGACGCACGCATCCTGGATAAGAGCGACGAGCAGGTCGCTCACCTCTCCCGATCCGACGTCATCCCACATTGCCGTTCCCATCGTCGTGGCGGAGAGGTTCCTTCCAGCTGCAAAAACGCTCGAGGACCGTGTACGGCGGTTTGACACGCCGCCCTTCCCCGGGCTTCATCTCGGGCCGCGATGCATAACGATACGTCGCGCCTTGAACCCGTTGGACTCGAAGAAGTTCTTGGCGTCGCGATGGCCCGGGGGGACCACGGCGTCGAACAGCTCGATGCCGCCGGCGGTGGCATCTTCAAAGAGTCGGCTCATCATGGCTTCACCCACTCCGACCCGCCGCGCTTGGGGTGTCGTGAAGATGTGCTCGATCGTCGCCATCCGCGATCTGCCGGCCTGGGGAAGAAGCAACGCGGCGAACCACATCAGGAAGCCGACCGGCACTCGGTCGATCTCCCCGACGTAGACCGTGACGTCGGGCGACGCGATCCTCGACTCGAGGGCCCGCTCCACGGGCTCGGGAAGTCCGTCGGTCAGGGCCCATATCGGCTTGAGGGTGACCATCTCGTCCCGGAGCTCGCGGTACAGGTCGCCCAGCGTTGGGATGTCGGCCGGAGTGGCGAGTCGTGCGGCGACGGTGAACACGCCGGGGAGCGTAGGCAGCTCTCAGGCGCAGTCGCGGCAGAGTTTCTTGCGCTTGTCCGCCAGCTGGCTTTCCGCCTTCACCAGGAAACAGTTGGCGCAGACGAACTCCCCGGCACCGGCCGAGTTCACCGCGGATTCAAGTGACATCGCCGCCCGGCGGATCTGACGGAGTTCCTCTGCTTCGTCCACGGGGAGGCTTTCGGCCTCCTCGTCCTCCGTGAGCATCTCCAACTCCTCGGCTTCGAGCTGGTCTAGGGCCTCGCTTTCCTCGGCCTCGCTCTCCTTGGAGTCGTCATCGTCGGAGGTCTCGTCGGTTTTCGCGCCGTCGAGATCCTTGTCGTCGGAGGCGAGGTCTTCGATGTCCTCCAGATCGCCGGCATCCCAGTCGTCTCCGGGCTCCTGCGGTTCGAGTGTTTCGTCGAGTGTCTCGGCCATCGTGTGCGCCTTCGGGGAGATCGGGCGGCCGGAGTATATCTTCGGCGCCAGAGGGCGCCAGCCGGGGTACTAAATCCAGAGGTCGAACGCCAACGGGATCGTCTCGACCGAGAAGGGCCCCAAGCCCACGCGCCTTCCGTCCGCCCGGATCACCCACGACGGAGGCACCGGCGGGTCTCGATGCGAATGGGGTCGGGGCGCATCAACCACCACATCCGCACCATCCGCGATGCCGCGACGCTGCCCACGAAGAAGTGCTCACTAAAGGAACCGCGCACCCGCCCCAGGTCGGCGGGATAGCGGGACCCCGCTTGGAGCCGCTCGACGACGGCGATTCGGTCTGCTCCCTCGGTCGTCGCCTGGCGGACTGCGCCGGCCAGGCCGGCGTCGTCGGTTGCCTCCCGTACCCCCGATGCAGAGGCGACAGATGCGATCTCGGAAAAGAGGGTGCGCCGATAGGCGCGGACTCGGCGGCCTGGGGCTGGGGTCCCCGGGCCGTAGTACACAGCGCCGCCCGCAGGGCGGCACAGCCATGCGGAGGCGTTCGAGGCCGAGTAGGACTCGAACGCCGCAGCCAAGACCAGCGATGAGCCGTACGGCGAAGAGCCATCAGCATCGGACTTCGGCCCTCTCGCGGCGACCACGACCCAACTCATACAGCACCGGCGGCCGCGACCACTCCCCTATCGATGCTCCGGATGGCCCGCTTGATCCCGGACCCGGGGACGGCCCGGATATCGTCGATCTGACGCAGCAGGTCGATCAGCTTGCGGATATTGCGCACAAAGTCTCCGACGTCGGGAGACGCCTCATCGAAGAGATCGGCGAGGGTTGCTCCGTCGGCCCAGTTCGAGGCCTGGTGGGCAAAGCCCGGATCCGGTGCTCGGGTCGTATCGATTCCGTTCTTGTGTTCGAGAACCGTTACTTCTTCCCACAGTATGCCGAGGGCCTCGCCGACCTCTGCGAACTCGGCCGGCCAGGTCTCCGCACCCTCGGCGCGCCGGGGCTCGTACGTGAAGGCCGACGCCAGCGCGACGATTGCTTCGGGTGTGAGTGAATCGAACAGTCCGGCACTGAGAGCCTCTGCGAGAACCAGGTCGAGTGGGTTGTAGATCGTTCGAAGGTGTTCCCCCTTCCCGGTGAGGGACCAGCCCCTCATGTACCCCAGATCGCCCAGTACGTCGGTGATCGCCCTGAACCGCCGGACGACGGCAGGCTCGAGAGCCGCAGCCTGCCTCCCTTGCGCTTCGATGTGTGCTTTGAGGCGCCGCGCCGCTCTGGCGGCTTCCAGGTGGGGTGTCAGGTCGATGTCGGCTTGATCTCGCGCCGGGTAGGCAGCCTCGGCCTCCGTCGGCGTGAACTCGCGAAGAAGAGCGGCTACCCGTGCCCGGTAGGCGGCGTCCCGTGGGCGAAACGGGGTGGTCAGGTCCACGTGGCCTATCCGGCGCAGGGAGGGTGGAAACGTTCTCGAGGCGAACCTGTGGCTGTCTCCGTTTTCGGTCACCGCAAGCAGGCGCGGCTGCTTGCCGCGACCGACCGCGAGGACGACGACGCGCCTGGTTCTCCCATGCTCCGACCACTCGAGCACCGCTCCCGGAAAGGTGTTGGCGACGAACTTCCCCATGACCGCGGAATGGGATGGCCCGGCGGCGTCGAGCTCTTTCCAGACATTGATATCAGGATGTTCGGCAGCGGCGCGGAGTTCGGCGAGGTGCCTTCGGTCGGCTTGGAGGTCGGCTGCGATGCTGGCTTGGTGCCTCGATCGCGAGAACTCGGCGAATGAGGCGTTCAGGAGCATCTCGGCGCGTTCGCGCTCGTATCGGACGACGAGGTTGACCGCCATGTTGTAGGTGGGACGGAAGCTGGAACGGAGGGAATGGCTCCCGCGGGCAGCGATCCCCGCCACGCGCTCGAAATCGAGGTATTGGGAGTGGAGGACGACGGCCGTCCCCTCGGTGTCGATGCCCCGTCGACCGGCCCGGCCGGTGAGCTGGGTGAAGTCGCCGGGTTGGAGCGTCTCGTGGGATTCCCCGGTGAACTTGGACAGGCTCTCGAGGACGACGGAGCGTGCCGGCATGTTGATGCCCAGGGCGAGAGTCTCGGTGGCGAACACGAGCTTGACGATCCCCCGAGCGAAGAGCTGCTCCACGGTCTCCTTCATCGCCGGGACCATGCCCGCATGGTGAGGGGCCACTCCCGCCGAGAGCAGTTCAAGCCAGGGTCCAAAGCCGATGATCTCGAGATCGTTCGGATCCAGGTGGGCGGTCGAGGCCGATGCGTATTCGATTATCTCCTCGGACTCCTGGGAACTGGTGAGCCGCAGACCGCGCCGGACAACTGCGGCGGCGGCCGACTCGCACCCCTTGCGAGAGAAGATGAAGTAGATGGCCGGCAGCAGGCCGCGTCGGCGGAGCAACTCGCAGGTCTCGTGCCGGCGGGGCCCGGCGTAGCGGCTCCTCCGTCCCCGATCGCGTCGCAGCATCGAGGCGAGTCGCTCATTGGCCCTGCCCCCGGAGAATGCCGGGAACAGGCGCAGCTCGTGACCGGCGAACCGATCGCGAACAAGGTATGTGACCTCGAGCGGTACGGGACGCTCATGTTCGGCGATCAGGGCGGTCTTGCCTCTCCGCTCCGCCATCCAGTCGGCGAACTCATCGGCGTTGGCCAAAGTCGCCGAGAGGCACACCAGCGGGATGGACCGGTCGAGGTGGATGATGATCTCCTCCCATACTCCTCCCCGGTCTCGATCCTGCAGGTAGTGCACCTCGTCGAGGATGACAACGGACACATCGTTCAGATCCGGGCTCTCGGCATACATCATGTTGCGCAGCACCTCGGTCGTCATGACGACGATCGGTGCGGAGCCGTTGATCGAGTTGTCACCGGTCAACAGACCGACGGTGGCTGCTCCGTGCTCGGCCTGCAACTCGGCGTATTTCTGGTTGGAGAGGGCCTTGATCGGCGTGGTGTAGAAGGCGCGCCCGCCCAACTCGAGAGCTCGGGCGATGGATGCGCCGGCAACGGCCGTCTTGCCCGAGCCGGTGGGGGCGGTGACCACGACGGTGTCGTCCCGATCGATGGCCTCGGCGGCTTCGATCTGAAACCTGTCCGCTACGAAAGGGAGGCCGGCCAGATAGGCGGTGGCGGTCACTTCCGTAGCGTGAAGCGGACGATCCAGATCGTCGCCTCATAAAGGATGTACAGCGGAACCGACAGCAGGAGCAGCGTCAGTGGGTCACCGCTCGGCGTCACGATCGCCCCGATCGTGACGATGAGAAGAATCGCCCACCGCCGCCCCGAGGCGAGCTGCCGCCAGCCGACCACGCCCATCGCGGCCGCCGCATACAAGAAGACGGGGAACTCGAAGGCGATTCCGAAGACGAGCAGGAAGCGGAGCGCGAATGTCAGGTAAAACGCGCCTCCGATCACCGGTTCCAGTGAGTTTCCGCCAAAGTCGATGAGGAACCCGAGGCCCCGCTGTAGGGACCAGTAACCGAAGGCGATGCCGCCGGTGAAGAGGACGACCAGCACGGTCACGATCGGAACCACCAGGCGTTTCTCGCGTTTGGTCAGGGCGGGGACGATGAACGCCCAGAGCTGGTAGATGACGACCGGGCTCGCTAGGACGAATCCTCCGAAGAGCGACAACCGCATGAAGACGGAGAAGGCCTCGGTCGGGCGGAAGAAGACGAGATCACGCTCCTCGACCACCCGCTCATAGGGCGCGACGATGACGTCGAAGACCCACTCCCGGAATACGAAGACAACTATCGAGCCCGCCACCACCGCCAGCGACGCCTTGAAGAGCCGCCGTCTGAGCTCGGCGAGGTGCTCCATGATCGGCTGATCACGGCGGGTCGTCATGTCTCGGTGCCTTCGGCGTCCTCGGCGTCCTCGGCGTCGTCGGTGGGTTCGATCTGGTCGGTGGGTTCGTCGAGCGTCGCCCCCAGCTTGTGGCGTATGTCGTCGAGCGGCTTTCGCGCCTCGTCGAGCTCCCTCTCGAGTCCTGACCTGAGCTCTTGGGCAGCCTGCGTCACCTCGCGCACCACCTTGCCGATCTTGCGGGCAATTTCGGGGAGCCGTTGCGGGCCGAAGACGAGGAGCGCGACGACGGCGATCGTCACCATCTCTGCCGGACTGACACTGAACACGGGCAAATGCTAGAGCCGGCTTTCCTGTCAGAAGCCGGCTCGGGCTCTACGGGGTCGGTTCAGTTGAGCTGTGTGGCCCAGTCGGCGCGATCGAGCTCGGCCGAGAAGTAGGCGATTTCAGACTCTGTGATCGGTCCTGGCGACTCGAGGACCTCGTAGGCCACGCCGGTGGCGAGCAGGATGCTGACGACGCGATGGTTGGCGGGGCGACGCTGGGTGTCGCCGCATTCGGGGCAGGAGAACACGTAGGTGCCGGTGCCGCTCACTGCCGTCAGCTCCAAGGACAGTTCGGTGGGGATCAGTTCCACGTCGCCGCAGACCGCGCAGGTGGTTCGAATGGTGGTCATTTTCTCGGCTACTCCAACCCGAGGCGTCGTTCTCCCGGTCTATCGGCACACCCGGAGGGTGCTGAATGACCATTTGATTCGTAGTCACTCGTAGCGCGCCAGGATCCTCTCCCTGAGGGTCCGCGTGGCCGATTCGACCTCACTTCCGCTCACCAATCGGGCGGCATTACCCAAACGGAGGAGCAGGCGGGCGGTGACCATGGGGTCGGTGGCGCTGAAGTCGACGACGCGGCCGGCCTCGGTGTCCGACACCACCGAGACCGGGTAGTAGTCCGCCACCCATGCTGCGGGCGGAGACAGTTCGATGCGTGCGGTCACGTCGTCGACCGAGGGTGAGTACCTCACCTCGGCCTCGGATGAGACCGCCGGAGGATCGAAGCGCTCCTCGCCGACGACGACTTCTCGAATCCGATCGATCCGGAACACGCGCTCTGCCGCGGCGCGCCGGCAGTAGCCGTTCACGTACCAGTTGCCCAGCGTGCCGAACACGGCCCAAGGTTCGACGTCACGCACCGTCGTCTCACCCGACCCGAGCGCCGTGTAGGTGATGGTGACCACGTTCCCCGTGGTAGCGGCGCGGCGGAGAGCTACAGCTGCTTCGGGTTCGGCACCGATGTCCACGCTGACGGCATCGTCGTCGGCATCGATCACGGCCTGTAGCTTGGCGACGGCAGTCGTGAGGGCGGGGGTGGCAGATTCGGCCGAGATGATGGCCATCCCCGCCGCCAGCAGCATCAGTGCCTCGGCGGCGGTGAGGCGAACCGGTCGGGCAAAGTACTCGGCCGCGTCCACAACCACCTCGTCGCCGTCTATGAACGCGTCCATGAGCTCACCGGGCCCGTAACCCGGCACGCCACAGACGAGTACGAGGTTCAGATCTTTGACCAGTTCCGAGCGGGAATAGCCGAATCGCTCGCAGACCTCGTCGACCGTGGCGCCGGGATGGGCGATCACCCACGGGAGCATGGCGAGGATCCGGGTCAGTCGTTCGGCGGTGCGGGGACTCGTCACGCCGACCTCACGTGTTCGATGAACCTGTGCCGAACGTCTTCGGGGTCGAGGATCTCGGCGTATTCGTCGAACGAGATCAACCAGCCGATGAAGGCGTCGACCTGGGCGACGGAGAGCGTTGCCGTGATGCCGCCGTCGTCATCCTCGGCGATCGCGGCGTCGGACGTGAGCTGTCGGCGTGCCCACCACGCCACCTGAGGATCGAAGCGGACAGAGATGCTCACGTCCTCGTCCCCGGCGCTCCACGGTGTGTCGGGAAGCTCCTCTCGCAGCCGGAACCGTGTTGGGCGTTGGAATGCTCCCGAGCGTGTCCCTGATGTGGGATCCACCATGCGGTCCACCCGGAAGACGCGGATTCCCTCGCTGGTACCACCGACCGCGTACCAGTGGCCTCGGCGATGAGCCAGTCCGTACGGTTCGAGCGACCGCTGGGTCTCCCGGTAGGAAAAGGACAGCCGGCGTCGCTCTGCGACCGCTTCAAAGAGCAGCTCCAGGACCTCGGCCTCGGGACCGAGGTTCGCCGTCAATGGCTCTCCGGCTGCTGCGGCCGGTGCCCCGCCGAGCTTGAAGATTGCAGCGGGGCCTGCGGCGTGTCCCCCGAGCCGAACCATGCTGGCGGCAAGCCACAGAGCGGCGCGCTCCTCGTCGGTAAGGCCGGGATCCGCCAGGGCGTATTCCTCGGGGGCGACGACGTATCCCTGTTCCACTTCCCAGGCATCGGTGTGCTCCAGGCGCAACGGGACGCCGAGCTGCCGAAGCAGATCTTTGTCCCGTTCGAACGTCCGCCGGAAAGCCTCGTCGGTCTCCTGGTCGTAGCCGGCCACCGTGTGCCGGATCTGGTCGGCCGTGACCGGACGATCGACCGTGAGCAGAAAGGCGAGCAGGTTGAGGACTCGCTCGATGACGCGGTTCATTCGTGGGGAGAGGGTATCGCTGCTGTCTCAGGGTGAGAAGGAAGGGGTGTCGGATGTCAGACTTCAGATTTCAGATCTCAGATGAGAAACTCTTCGATGTCTGATGTCTGATGTCTGATGTCTGATGTCTGATGTCTGATGTCTGATGTCTGATGTCTGATGTCTGATGTCTGCTACAAACTCTCGATCAACTTGTCGACTCGCTCGTCGACGGCTCGGAAGGGGTCCTTGCAAAGGACCGTTCGCTGGGCCTGGTCGTTGAGCTTGAGGTGGACCCAGTCAACCGTGAAATCGCGGTTGCGGGCCTTGGCGGCCTTGATGAACCTGCCGCGCAGCCGGGCCCGCGTGGTATCGGGCGGGTTGGTGAGCGCCCGCGAGACATCCGCATCCGTGACGACACGTTCCATCATCCCGCGGCGCTCCAGTATGTAATACAGCCCGCGTTCCGGCACCACGTCGTGATAGGCCAGGTCGAGCAGCGCCAGCTTGGGGTCACCCAACGCCAGGCCGCGCCGGGCTCGATACTCCTCGATCAGGTGATACTTGGCCACCCAGTCACACTCTCGCCGCAGGGTCATAGGGTCTTTCTCGAGGCCGGTGAGCAGGTGCTCCCACATCGCCAGCGCCGACTCGACCTGGCGGGGAAAGCCCGTCGTCCGGGAAAACCGCATGACCCGCTCCAGATACTCCCACTGGATGTCGAGCGCGGAGAGCTCGCGTCCGTTGGCGAGGCGGATCTTGCGCCGGCAAGTCGTGTCGTGAGAGATCTCGCGGATCGCTCTTATGGGGTTTTCCAGGCTCATGTCGCGGAAAACGACGTCGTCTTCGAGCATTTGAAGCAGGGCGGTCGTCGCCCCGACCTTGGCGTACGTGACGTACTCCGACATGTTCGAATCGCCGGCGATCACGTGCAGTCTCCGATAGCGCTCGGCGTCGGCATGGGGTTCGTCGCGGGTGTTGATGATCGGGCGGCTCCGGGTCGTCGCCGAGGACACACCCTCCCAGATGTGCTCGGCACGTTGCGCCATCGAGTAGACGGTTCCGCGAGCGGTCTGGAGCAACTTTCCGGCTCCGGCCCAGATCTGCCGGGTGACGAAGAAGGGAATGAGTGTGTCGATCATCCGCTGGAAGTCGCTCTGCCGACTGACCAGGTAGTTCTCATGGCATCCGTACGAGTTGCCGGCCGAGTCGGTGTTGTTCTTGAAGAGGTAGATCTCTCCCCGGATGCCCTCTTCGGACAACCGCTGTTCTGCGGAGTGGAGCAGTCCCTCCAGGACGCGTTCACCGGCACGGTCGTGTGCCACGAGGTCGTAGAGGCTGTCGCACTCCGGTGTTGCGTACTCGGGGTGGCTTCCGACATCGAGGTAGAGGCGGGCTCCGTTTTCGAGGAATACGTTCGACGAGCGGCCCCAGGAGACGACCCGCCTGAACAGGTACCTGGCTACCTCATCAGGTGACAGGCGGCGCTGACCGCGCAGAGTGCAGGTGACTCCGTACTCGTTCTCCATACCGAAGATTCGACGCTCCACGATGGCGAGGGTACCGGCCCGAGGCATATTGCGGTGGGTCATACGTACGATTCAGAGATGGATCGAACCGCCGAGCCTTTCGTCCACCTCGCCGACGTCGGCGACTTGGTGTCGGCCAGGGTATGCGCTGCTCTCCTCGGGTCGGAGGGCATAGAGGCCCGCCTGCACGGGGAGTCGCTCGGTCCCTATCCCGTGACGGTGGGGAGGATGGCGGTCACCCAGATCTGGGTTCCCGAGAGCGCCGTCGAGCGAGGCAAAGAGGTCATGCTCCGGGCCGAGATCGAACACGCCCTCGGCCCGGAGGTGAGGACCGGGGCGCTGGCAAACCCGGAGGCGATTCCGATGCGCCTGCTGGCGCTGATCCTCGTGGTTGTGCTGGCAGCAGCGGTGATCCGGCTTCTGGTGCGGGTGTTCTAAG
>JAZGDZ010000110.1:0-4388 GCA_036478235.1 Acidimicrobiia bacterium
CGGTTGCGGGCCTGAAGGGCGAGTTCGACAAGCGCAGCTGCAAGATCATCGGCATCAGCGTCGACGGGGTCAGCGACCACGAGGCCTGGTCCAACGATATCAAGGCGTCCCAGGGCCATGCCGTCAACTACCCGTTGATCGGTGACCCGAGCCTGGAGGTGGTGAAGCTCTACGACATGTTGCCGGCCGACGTCGGCGACACGTCTGAGGGGAGGACGCCGGCCGATAACGCCACCGCCCGTTCGGTGTTCGTCATCGGACCCGATAAGAGGATCAAGGCGACGCTCACCTATCCCATGAGCACGGGCCGGAACTTTGCCGAGATCCTGAGGCTGCTGGACTCCTGCCAGCTCACCGCCAACGAGAAGGTGGCTACTCCGGCCAACTGGGAACAGGGCGACGACGTGATCATCCTGCCCTCGGTCTCCGACGACGAGGCCGCGGAGAAGTACCCCGATGGCTGGGAGTCGCCACTTCCCTACCTCCGGGTTGTACCACAACCGAAGTAGGCACTCTGGCACTCTGAGTGCAGACCAAAGAAGAAGAAGTTTCCGAACCCGGCGTCTTGATACAGCCGTGTTCGAGCAGGAGGGCGAGCATGCAACAGGGTGCATCAGAGATATCCACTCATCGAGATACGGACGTGCCTGGCTGTACAACGAGATGATCGGCGTGATCCGGATCTACCACGATGGAGGTGGGCCGCCCTCTGGATCGCTCTGCGAGTCGAGGGCTTTGGTGGTGCTTGAGAGCTGAGGGCTCGTCGCACGGTGGATGGGTGGAGTCCAGATGTTTCAGCGATGGCGTCTACGCCGATGGCTCGAGCCGCGGGAGCGATGAGTTCGTTCCAGATCCGCTTGTGATCGGCGGACGATAAGGATGGGGTCAAGCGCACTTCTCCGCTATCCCAAGAAACGAGCAAGGGCTACGGCCGGGTCTGGTGGTCAGCCGGTGTACCCGGGGAATCGCGGGTACAGTGAGATTTGGAAACATACGCGCAACGCGTACACCGCCTGCTCCGCCACTTTGTTCCGTCCGGTGGAGCTGTCGCAGGACATGCCGGTCCAGCGCAGCACGCGCTGACCATCGAAGCGCAGATCCCGCAGGGCGTCAGCCCACGACGGTTCACGGCTTCGAAGGGAGCAAAACATGTCCTCCAACCTCCATATCGGGAACCTGGCGTTCAGTACAACGTCGGCCGACCTCGAGACTCTGTTTGCCCCGCACGGCGACGTGAAGAGCGCCCAAGTGATCACCGACCGCGACACCGGCAGATCGCGTGGATTCGGATTCGTCGAGATGACGTCGCCCGAGCAGGCCAAGACGGCGATCGACAATCTCAACGGCCATGACCTCCACGGACGGAGCGTCACCGTGAGCATCGCAAAGGAGCGACGCTGAAATCCGCACCCGCCCGAGCCGTTGATCACCGCTCGGTACGGTGCGTGACTTGCGGCCATCCCCGCCGCGAGCACTGCGACGCCGAGGCTTGCACCGTTCCCAAGTGCTCTTGTCGCGAACATACGCCGGTGGAGCCTGGCCGATGAGCCCGGGACTTCAGCTCCCATAGGGTGCCGACGAAGACCGGCAGCACGGCGCCGACAAACCGTCCGTCACAGCCGACGAAGCACAACGCCGGCGCGACCACGAAGAGGCCGAGCAACGACGTCGCCCGGCGTAGCTCGAACGAAAGGTATCGAACGGGCCTGTGCCGGGAGTCTCCCGTCGCGGCTTCTGATTCCACACGCGGACCCGCGCGAGACGAATCCACGGGGCCGCCGCCGCAGCAACCAGCAGGAGGCAGGATGGGTTACAAGGACAAGGGCGACAAGCACGACAAGACACCGCCCGCCAGAGATCTGAAGCAGAAGCGACTCGCCAAGAGGGCAAAGAAGAACGGACAAGGAGGGATCGGCGACCGATTCGGAGCGGGAGCCGAACACCGGGGGTTCACCGGGGCCGACGAGAGACGGCTCAGTTCACTACGCCTCTTAGAGGAGGGCCAGCAGAGTGCCAGATGACCAAACCTTCACCACCAGGGGCACGATCACCACGGTTCTGCGGGACGCTAAGTTCTTGGTGACCACCGATCAGGGCATCGAAGTCGTCGCCCGCGCCGCCGGCCGGATGCGCCGGGGACGCAAGATCCGCATTCTCCCTGGTGATGTGGTCGACATCGAGGTGTCCCTCTACGACACATCGCGGGGGCGGATCGTGTGGCGGCACCGCTAGACGGGACATAGGGCGACCTCCCTGGCGACTCGGTCGAGCCGGGCGCCGTCGCGGTTGGAGAACGGCCATTCCGGTGCCGCGCTCCCCGGTGCACGCCGCCGCGATGCATCCACAGCTAGCCGCCGCTTGCGGCTAGGGTGGCGCAGCCACATCGGGTGGAGGCCAGCGAACCGTCGCTTCCCCGGTGATCAAAAGGCCCGATTCTCCCCGGTTGGATTGCCTCTTCGGCCGACTCTCGAACCCGCTGACGCGGTCGCACGCGCCGGGTCGAGCGAGATAGACCGGCAATCCGACCACCGCCCCATTCGGGGCATGGAGCATCATGACCACCACCTTCGCCCACCTCGGGCTTCCCGACGAGCTCGTTCGCGCACTCGCCGGGGCCGGGATCACCGAACCGTTTCCCGTCCAGGCAACAACAATCCCCGACGGCCTCGCCGGCCGCGACGTTTCCGCCAGGGCGCCGACAGGATCCGGAAAGACCCTCGCCTTCGGGCTTCCCCTCTTGATGAGAGTGGACCGAGCCGATAGGCACCGACCTCGGGCGCTGATCCTCGCCCCGACGCGCGAGCTGGCGGAACAGATCAAACAAGAGCTCGCGCCCCTGGCGAAGGCGACCCACCGGTCGGTGTTCGCCATCTACGGGGGCGTCGGATACGGACCGCAAAAGAGCGCCCTGCGCAGAGGCATCGACGTGCTGGTAGCGACTCCGGGACGTCTCGAGGACCTCCTCGAGCAAGGCTCACTGAACCTCAGCCAGGTTCACATCGTTGTCGTTGATGAAGCCGACCGGATGGCCGACATGGGCTTTCTCCCGGCTGTCAGGCGCATTCTCGACAAGACCTCGCCCAAGCGGCAGACACTTCTGTTCTCGGCGACGCTCGACGGCGACGTCGCTGTCCTCCGTCGCGAGTATCAGCGGAATCCCGTCGAGCACTTGGCCGGGTCGATCGAGCATGAGACGATCGATGCCCGCCACCACTTCTGGCTCATCCAGCAGCAAGGGCGCGTTGGGCACACGGCAGACATCATCAATGCGACGGGGCGGTCGATCGTCTTCACCCGGACCCGCCACCGGGCGACGCGTCTCGCCAGGCAATTGGTCCAACTCGGCATCACCGCCGTGCCGATCCACGGGGGTCGATCGCAAAGTCAGCGGCATCGCGCGCTGCGGGAGTTCTCAGCCGGCCGTGCCGCAGCACTCATCGCAACCGACGTCGCGGCTCGGGGGATCCATATCGATTCCGTGGCATCCGTCGTTCACTTCGATCCGCCAGCCGACCACAAGGACTACCTGCATCGTTCCGGCCGTACCGCACGCGCCGGTGCCGCCGGCACCGTGGTGACTCTGGTGACCAGCGAACAGAGGCGGACGATCACGACGATGCAGCAGAGGCTCGCCCTGCACGCACCGATTGAATCCCCGAACCTCCAGTCCCTGCACAACGGTGGGCACCAACTCGGTGACGCGCCCTATCGTCGCAATGGACACGGAAACTCCGCGTCTTCGGTCCTGCGTGATGCTCCGGTCGCCCGTCCAACTCGTGACGGACGGAGTCTCTACGTGGCGAACCTGCCCTGGCAGGCCACCAACGATGAAGTCTCGACACTCTTCGCTCACCACGGCGAAGTCCACCGCGCCACTGTCATCACCGATCGCCGCACTGGGCGCTCCAAGGGCTTCGGCTTCGTCGAGATGGCCAAAGCCGATGCGCAAAACGCCGTCGACGCCCTCCACGGCTCGTCGTTTTGTGGCCGCGACCTCACCGTGAGCCTCGCCCGGCCCAGGCGGCGCGGCTGACCGCTCGCTGAAGGTGTACCGAGCTGCGGCTCAGTACTCCTGGGGGACGATCGAGATACGCGACGGGTAATGAGCAAAACGGATCCCCCCGTCCACTCTTCTCCGTCTCACCTTGCCGGGATAAAGGGGAAGGCGAAAAGCGAACACCCTTATCGCGAACGGGAAACGTGACGAGCGTTTGGAAACCCCGACCGGGGTGGGTAGGTCCGCGGTGCCTGATGGACCCGACGCCCTCGCTCGCCGAGCGGCGAATGGTGGGTGCGGAGAGCGATAATGGTTGTTGCATGCCCGCGAACCATCAGCCCGTGACAGGACGCCTTGATTCTGCACAGAAAGGCTGCCGGCTACTGGCTAC